>DAHXLF010000009.1 GCA_027371755.1 Acidimicrobiales bacterium | reverse complement strand
TCCAACGGGATGCGGTCAAAAACAATTATGGAATGGGTATTGAGGATTATGGCCAACTTGGTTCGCGAAGAAGACAAGGGGATCGCAGAGTATATTTTGTCTTCCGCCGAACATGCCGCAAGAATTTTTAAACCCGGCTTGCCAAGTACGCTTATGGATTCTTCTAATAAGTTAAAAATTCGGTCTTTGACATCTTAAATGCGGTGGCATCCGCGGCTTCGACTGTTTTATTTAGGTCTGAGTCACTGTGAGCAAGTGAAATAAAAATAGACTCGTATGGTCCTGGAGCAAACGATATGAAGTCTTTAAGCATTCCATGGAAAAATTGCTTATATTTACCGTTGTTGGCCGCTTTTTGAGCCTCTTCAAAATTTTTAACTGGATTGCCACTGAAGTGTATGCCCAAAAGTGTTTCGACTTGGGTAATACTTGCCGCAATTCCCCTTTGTCCAATGACTTGTCTCAACCCCGATGATAATTTGGTAGCTTTGGATTTTAAACTTTCGTAGCTTTCGTCGCTCAATAAATCCAGGACAGCGCTTCCAGCGGCGGTCGCCACGGGATTGCCTGAAAGAGTGCCTGCTTGGTATACTTTGCCTACCGGCGCTAATTCCTCCATAACGTCAGCTCTCCCTCCAAAAGCCGCCAGAGGAAGTCCACCTCCGATTATTTTTCCGAAGCACCATAAATCGGGTCGAACTCCGTATAAGGTGCTTGCGCCGCCTTTGTTTACTCTGAACCCTGTAATCACTTCGTCAAAGATAAGCAGGGCACCGACGTTATCGCAGACCTTTCTGAGTTCCGACAAAAATCCCGATTGTGGCTCGACAAGACCCATGTTCGCTGCTACCGGTTCCACGATAACGGCTGCGGTGTCGTTGTCGATTATAGGGATCTCGTTGTAGTTGGCAATTACCGTGTGCTGAGTATAAGATGTTGGCACGCCCTTAGTCGACGGTATGGCCAAAGAGGCAATTCCCGATCCGCCGCTGGCCAGTAAATAGTCCGAATGGCCGTGATAACACCCTGAAAAAATAATAATCTTTGATTTTCCGGTTGCCCCTCGCGCGGTTCTGATCGCCGACATTGTCGCTTCGGTCCCCGAACTTACGAATCGAATCAGCTCTAACCCTTTTACGCGGTCTTTAATCCTTTCGGCTAGTTCTATTTCTCCCGGAGTTGTCGCCCCGAAAGTTGTTCCCTTACTAGCAGCTTGTTGAATTGCTTCAACCACCTTGGGGTGTGCATGCCCCAGAATTGAAGCTCCGTAGGATTGTATGTAATCCAAATAGGTGCGTCCTTCCACATCTTTAATATGTGCCCCGTTACCTTCGGTTATTGTTAACGGTGTCCCGCCGACTGCGTTGAAGGATCTGACGGGCGAAGACACTCCGCCCACTAAGGATTTTTTTGCTCTTTCGTACCAGGCATTGTTTGAAAAGTTCGAATCTGTCATTGTATAAAGCTTATTAGAGATGTCGATGGCGATTGTAATATTTGAATTCGGGCGGTTGAATCTCTAACAAGGTCAGAACTTTTAAGTAGAGCCGACGGTAAGCTACCCTTTCAACCAGCTCATGTAATCATTTTACCGATGCCGCATTTAAGGGCGGGTTTAAACGTTAAGGTGTCTGGCTATGTCCAGTGCTCCGTACGTTAATACGGCTGTCGCACCGGCTCGAAAAATTGAGTTCAGCGCCTCGTACATTGTGTCCGTATAGTTAATATATCCAGCATCCGCACAAGTTTTTATCATCGAATACTCACCGCTAACCTGATATGCAAATATCGGCACATTGAGGGTTGCCTCGAGTTTGCTTATTATGTCTAAATTAAAAATTGCTGGTTTGACCATTAAAATATCGGCGCCTTCTGTTTCATCGAGCTGAGCTTCGCACATCGCATCTTGATAGGATCGTTGTATGTCCTGTTGATATGTCTTTCTGTCCCCCGTTAGATTCACCTCAACGGCTTCGCGGAAAGGCCCGTAAGCACTTGAAGCAAACTTAACCGAATACGATAATATGGAGCAATCCGAATGTCCGTTACCGTCCAAAGCCTTTCTGATTGCTTTGACCTGTCCGTCCATCATTCCCGAAGGGGCGACCATGTCGGCCCCGGCTTCGGCTAACGATACTGCCATCTCTGCATATATTGCAACCGTCGCATCGTTGTCTACCTGATTTTTAGAATTTAAGACACCGCAATGACCGTGAATTAAGAATTCATCCAAACAGAGGTCTGGGATAACCGTAACCGCATCCTGAAATCTGTCTTTAATTGACGATACTGAACTTTGAAGAACTCCATTTGGGTCAATTGCATTTTTGCCCTGTAGATCTTTTTTGTCGGGTATGCCGAAAAGAGCGAAACTAAAAATGCCGACTTTAAGGGCATCTTCAATCAATTTTTCCGCCGATTTAATGTTGTGTTGAAAGACTCCTGGCATTGACACTATTGGGGTCTTGTTCTTTAAACCTTCTTTTATAAAGATAGGAAGTATAAGATTGTTCGAGTGGATGTACGTTTTACTTAGCAGCGACCGAATTGCAGGTGTTCTTCTGAGCCTTCTTGGTCTGATTGAATCCAGATTAAGATCTGCTTTCGAATTCATATTTTTACTATAGTTCAATTATTCTAAGGAACAGTACTTTTTGATAACCTAACTTCAATTGCGACAATTTGCTCAAAAAAAGTTACTTGCATTTTTAAAAAAATGTAAAATTTGTATTTTTTCTATAATGAGTTGAATTAGGTGTTTTAATTCGTTTAGAATTTAAGTAAATGTAGAATCAATTTCTATAATAACGACTTATTTGCCCTCCTACCCATTTTTGGCATATTTTTGTTTAACGTGTAAAGTGATTTTGCATTAATCGCATTATCTTTAAATGTGATTGAAAAATTACCCTAAAATCTTATTGAGGATATTTGTTAAGAATTATGATTAATTATTTGCCAATTTTAATTTATGCAATCCTTGCGTTGCTATTTGCCGCTTTATCTTTTATGGCTTCGGGATTGTTGGCTCCTAAACGAAAAACAGAGGCAAAATTGGCACCGTATGAATGCGGAATCATACCTACGCATGAGCCGGCCGAAAGATTCCCGGTTAGATTTTATTTGGTGGCGATGATATTCATAGTATTTGACATTGAAGTTATTTTCCTATTCCCATTCGCATTGGTAGCTAGACAGCTCGCCCTGTTCGGAGTGGTAGAGATTTCAGTTTTTGCGCTTGCGATAGTCATACCATTTGGTTATTTGCTTTCCCATGGTGCTCTTGATTGGGGTCCAGTCAAGAAGATGGTACCCCAGACTTCCAATTCACAAAGAACTACACAATCGACAGTTCAAAAGATTACCTTTGATAGCGAAGGAAGACAGATATCAAGGGAATCCGAAGAGATTAATAACGGAAGCGCGGCATAGGATAAGAATGGGTCTTGAATCACTTCAGTATAATTTTTTGACCGGTCAAATTGAAGAATTGGTCAAATGGGCAAGAAAGCAAAGCGTTTGGCCTGCAACATTCGGTTTGGCCTGTTGTGCAATCGAAATGATGGCTGCCGGTGCAGCGGATTTTGACATCTCGCGATTTGGCATGGAAGTTTTCAGAGCATCTCCAAGACAGGCCGACTTAATGATTGTGGCAGGCCGAGTTTCTCAAAAAATGGCACCGGTTTTAAGGCAGGTATACGATCAAATGATGGAACCCAAATGGGTAATTTCGATGGGGGTTTGCGCAAGCAGCGGCGGAATGTTCAATAACTATGCAATTTTGCAGGGAGTTGATCAAATTGTACCCGTGGATGTATACGCTCCTGGTTGTCCGCCTGGACCGCAGACACTCTTACATGCGATTTTGACCCTTCACCAAAAAATAAAAGAAGGTGAAATTACCAAGAGGCGCAGGGAAAGCGGCGCAGGCGCACAGATTCACTTGGATGAAGTTAACAGGTCTTTTGTAAGAACTGACGTTGCCATCAAACCGACTTATGTGGGAAGGCCGAAGTGACCGAATCAAAGCCAAACGAAACATCAGTGGATCAGACGATTATGGGGTTGCCCGTTCAAAAGACTCCTTCGGGTCAAAAGGTGGTATTTTCGGATGTAAGCAGCTACCACAAATTGGTCGAGCACCTGTTTGATGACGGATTTAATTTTGCTTCCGATCTGTGTGGAGTGGACTATCTTACTAATATTAATCGCAAACTACCTGATGCAATCTCTCCGGAAAGATTCGAAGTCGTTTTGAACCTGTTGTCTCACGGTAGAAAAGAGCGTATAAGGGTTAGGGCGATGATACCCGAATCAGATCCTACGATACCCACAATCGTCGATGTTTATCCCGGCGTAGAGAATATGGAACGCGAAGCGTTTGATATGTTTGGAATTATATTCAAAGGACACCCAGATCTAACGCGAATATTGTTACCCGAAGGCTGGGAAGGACATCCTCTCCGAAAAGACTATTCTACAGGTCGCGTCCCGGTTCAATTTAAAGAAACGTTAGGTCCAAGATGACGACAGACAGAGAAACGGCACAGCCGCAAATCGGTAATTCTGCGGTATTGCGTTTGCCTGAGTCCTCCGGGATAGATACCGATGATTTAGGTGAAATTGAATTTGGTTCCGGCGAGAAAATGATCGTTAACATGGGACCCCAGCATCCTTCTACACACGGTGTGTTGAGGGTGATGATGGAACTTGAAGGGGAGACTGTTTTACGCTGCAAACCCATTATCGGGTATTTGCATACCGGAATGGAGAAAACTGCCGAAGAGTTAACTTATGCACAAGGCGCAACCAACGTAACTCGTATGGATTACCTTTCGCCGTTGGCAAACGAGTTGGTATTTAGTTTGGCCGTCGAGGATCTGTTGGCCGTAGAAATGCCTCCAAGAGCTACCTGGATAAGAATGTTAATGTGCGAGCTTAACAGAATGTCTTCGCATTTGATGTGGCTTGCAACCAATGGTATGGATCTCGGTGCTACCACTATGATGATATTCGGTTTTAGAGAGCGTGAACTCATACTGTCCTTCTTTGAAAAAACTACCGGGTTGAGAATGAATCACAACTACATAAGGCCTGGTGGAGTCGCAGCAGATCTCCCTGACGGTTGGGAAGAGGATATAGAAGCTATTTACAAAACAGTTTTGTTCAGATTAGACGAATATGACGAATTCTTTACGGGTCAGCCGATTTTCAGAGAGCGGGTCGAAGGAGTCGGTACTCTATCTGCAGAAACTGCAATCGAGCTTTCGATCACTGGTCCCTTACTTAGGGCAAGTGGCGTACCATGGGATATTAGGAAAACCATGCCGTATTTGGCATACGATGAGGTCGACTTTGATGTAATAGTTGGTACCGTCGGTGACAACTTCGACAGATATGCAGTGAGATTGAATGAAATTCGGGAATCAGCAAATATAGTTAGGCAAATATTGGACAAGATGCCCAAGGGAGACTACCGAGCTCAGGATTCTAAGGTAACGCCGCCTCCCAGAGCCAGAATAGATCAGTCCATGGAGGCACTAATTCATCATTTTAAATTATTTACCGAAGGTATTTTGGTTCCCGAAGGAGAAACATACGTTGCAGTTGAATCACCCAGAGGTGAGTTGGGATGTTACTTGGTATCAGACGGCACTGGTCGGCCTTTAAGGATGCACGTACGGGCACCGTCGTTTGTTAATTTACAGGCATTACCGCCGTTGTTGAGAGGTTCTTTAGTGGCAGATGCAGTCGCGTCAATTTCTTCGGTTGACCCGGTTATGGGAGAGGTAGACAGATAGTGGGACATTTATCGGAAGAGATCATTAATAAAGCCAATATCTTGTTGGAGATATATCCAAACAAGAGGTCCGCTCTTATTCCTTTGTGTCATTTGGCTCAAGGGCAAGACGGGTATTTGACACCCGAGGCCATAGTGGAGATAGCGGATTTGGTTGGTGTTACGCCTGCAGAGGTTCGGGGCACCGCGAGTTTTTATGACATGTTTCATCTTGAACCCGTAGGCAAACATGTGGTAGCGATGTGTACCAATATAGCGTGCATGTTACGAGGGGCAGACGAGCTGCTTGAGCACGCTCAAGAATCTTTGGATGTAGGCATCGGTGGTACAACTCAAGACGGACAGTTTACTTTAGAAGAAGCAGAGTGCCTAGCGGGGTGTAATAATGCACCGTGTGTTCAGGTTAATCACCGATTCTTTGGGCCGTTGGACAACGAGGGTTTTGATCGTTTAGTCGAAGACTTAAGATCGGGCAAACTTAAAGACGAGGTGCCTGAGCACGGAGTATTGAATCGCGTGGACAGAAACTATGGCTTAAAGGCGACTCCCGATCAGGTACAAGCAGAAAGAGACGTTATGGAAAGCGCCAAGAAGGAAAGGCTAGCCAAGAAATCCGAAGCGAATTGATTCGTTTTAAAATTCCGTTATTAAATTATGAGTGATATAATCGTAAACAAAAATCTGCCTATAGTTTCTAAGAGGCTAGATATAAAAGAGGCTTACAAGCTTGAGACTTATTTGTCTACCGGTGGTTATGAGGGGCTAAAAAAAGCCCTCCAGATGAACCCGGAAGACGTAGCAGATGAAGTCATGAAAGCTTCATTATTGGGCAGAGGGGGAGCAGGGTTTCCCGCTGGACGTAAGTGGTCGATGTTAAAACCTGCACGGGTTAAGTATCTTGTCATTAACGGAGACGAGAGTGAACCGGCAACTTTTAAAGATCACGATTTAATCGAAAGAGATCCCCATCAAATAATAGAAGGTGTAGTAGTCGCATCCTACGCATTGGGTGTTAATCAAGCTTTTATATTTTGTCGGGGGGAATTTGCATTGGGTCTTGAGAGATTGCAGGCGGCTTTAAACGAAGCATACGATTACGGAGCAGTCGGAGCTGATATATTCGGTTCGGGATTTTCAGTTGATATAGTAGTTCATCCGGGAGCGGGTGCTTATATTTGTGGAGAAGAGACCTCTCTGCTTCAAAGTCTTGAAGGGAAAAGAGGTTATCCGAGAATAAAGCCTCCGTATTTCCCCGCCGTAATGGGATTGTACAATCAACCCACGGTTGTAAATAATATCGAAACTGTCTCAAACCTTCCGTGGATTGTATTAAACGGAGGCGATGCATTTGCGGCGATGGGGCAGGATTCATCGGCGGGATCTAGAATTTTCGCTTTGTCGGGTCAAGTTAAAAGACCCGGTAACTATGAAGTTGAAATGGGAAAAGTCACGTTTAGGAATTTAATTTTCGACGAGTCCTACGGCGGCGGTATTTTAGATGACCTTGCCTTAAAAGCTTTTATACCCGGTGGAGTTTCGGCTCCTTGGTTCGGTCCGGAGCATCTCGACCTTCCGTTGACTCAAGAGGCCATTGCCAATAAGGGGTCTATGTTGGGATCGGGATCGGTAGTGGTATTTAATGAGAGTACGTGTCCGGTGAAAGCAGCTTGGAGAATTTCAAAGTTTTTTTACAGAGAATCCTGCGGTCAGTGCACGCCCTGCAGGGAAGGTTCAGGATGGATCGAAAAGATAATGCATAGAATCGAAACCGGAAATGGGCGTATGGAAGATATTGATTTGGTTCTGGATGTTTGCGACAACATTGCCCCGGGTCTGAGTTGGCCTCCCAAGCAAACTACGATCTGTGTTTTGGGTCCGTCCATACCCTCTTCGATCGTTTCGGCCGTTAACATGTTTAAACAAGATTTTATTGACCATATAGAAAAAGGAAAGTGTACCTTTGACAAGTAGTGATCAGACCGAAGATAAAGTTGAGCTGGATCCGTCCAAGGTCAAACTTACAATAGATGGCATTGAAGTTGTCGTCAATAAAGGCGAGTTGCTTATAGAAGCGGCAGCTAAAGCCGGTAAGTTTGTTCCCCGGTTCTGTTACCACCCAAGAATGGAACCAGTGGGTGTTTGTAGGATGTGCCTTGTGGAAGTTGATTCTCCTAGGGGGCCGTCACTGCAGCCGTCATGTTATGTGCCCGCCGACAACGGAATGGTAGTGAATACTCAAAGTGAAGCGGTAAAGAAAGCCCAAAACGGTGTTTTGGAATATCTTCTGATAAACCACCCTTTGGATTGTCCCGTCTGCGACAAAGGTGGTGAATGTCCACTCCAAGATCAAACCGTGGCATATGGTCCTGGAGAATCACGCTTCATAGAGGAAAAGAGACATTTTGCCAAACCGATTGCCATATCGCAGTTGGTTGAATTGGATCGGGAGCGTTGCATACAGTGTTCGCGCTGTACCAGGTTCTCCGAAGAGATTGCCGGTGAGGCAGAGATAGACTTTTTGGGTCGAGGTGACAGAACCGAAGTAGCTATTTTCCCAAGCCAGCCATTTGACTCCTATTTTTCCGGCAACACAGTACAGATTTGCCCGGTTGGCGCACTGACGGCTAAGCCGTACAGATTTAAATCGCGCCCGTGGGATTTAGAGCAGGTAGAAAGTACTTGTACCTCCTGCTCAGTAGGATGCAGAGTCGCTGCCCAATCGTCGGCCAATCAGGTTGTACGATATTTAGGTATCGACGTGGACGAAATAAATCAATCATGGTTGTGCGATCGAGGCAGATTTGGATTTGAGTCTATATATTCAGCCAACAGGCTTCAGGCTCCCATGATGACAATTTCCGGATATCTACAGGATGTTTCATGGGCTCAGGCCATTGAAAAAGTTGCCGAAGTTTTTGCCGAACATCAATTGAAGGGTGCCGATAAGATCGGAATCATAGGCGGCAGCAGGCTAACAAATGAATCGGCCTATGCTTATACGAAACTGTTTAAGGGGTTGATCGGAACCGACAACGTGGATGCCGCTCCGTTTAACTTGGGATCGATTAATTCCCTTTACGGTCTTAAAACTGCAACGATAAACGAAGTTGCCGAATCCGACTTAATCATTACGATCGGTTCTAATTTGAAAGAGACCGCTCCTATTCTGTTCTTAAGGATAAGGGATGCAATCCTAAAAAGAGAAGCAAAATTGGTCGAAGTGGGACCCTATTCAACCCCGCTTAGCGAATACGCAACTCATGTTAACGTAAATTTTTCTAATTTTAGCGAGGTAATTTCCAGCCTATTAAACGGCGACAGCGGGAGCGAAAATAAGCAAATAACTTTAGCCGCCGAACTCTTGAAGTCAGTTGCGCAGACAGCTGATGCAAATGTCTCAGTTGCAATCGTGTATTCAAGTATTGACGCCAATAGGCCTTTGGATAATCTAGAAGCTGCATTAAGCAAACTAGCCACCTTCTTCTCGTCAGTTACGGTTCGGTACTTACCAGTCTTGTCCAAGCCGAATGCTATGGGAGCGTTAGATATGGGGATGTATCCTAATCTACTTCCCGGACGGTCAGTTTTGAGTTCTGCCAAATTGCTCAAAGAAGTTGGATGGGAAAAATTACCGACAAAAGCCGGTGTGGACGCAACGAATTTACTTGAAATGGCTGCGGCTTCCAAGTTAGACACTTTGGTTTTAATCGGGACTGATATATTGACAGATTTTTATGACCTTGAACTTGCAGAAAAAGCCGTTGCCAACGTTAAAAATTTAATTTGTATAGATACCCATATCAATTCCACAAATGCAAAGGCAACCTGCGTACTGCCAGCTTTGTATGATGCGGAACGGAGTGGATCCTTTACAAATATGGAGGGTAGAGTTTCAAAGATTGCCAGTAAAGTTACTGGTCCCTCGCTGGCAGTTGACGATTGGGCAATTGCTGTTCAAATTGCCGATTCCATGGGAGAAGATATGGGTTTTGAGTCCCTTGAAGAGATTCAAGACGAGATATCTCAGGTTGCCCCGGCTTACTTCGGATTTTCAAAGGGTCTAAATGCGTTGGGCGAATCAGGAGTGGTTGTACCTATGGGTTCAAAACCGGTGTCAATTGAAAGACGGCCTCACGATCCAATTGAGGTTCCCGGTATAGCATCAACCAATCATCAAGGTACACCTCTTTATGCGGGTGCGGTAATACCTTCTGAATATTCCGATGAGAACACTTTCAAAGTCGGATCGGTTTCGATGTCCAATTTTAGGTTGGTCGCCGAATTTAAAGAGATTACTTTGGAGCCAAAATCTGCGGTATCGGGCGGTACAAGTGGCGACGACAACAATAGCAATTCTAGGCCAGCCGATATAGATCGAAATATTTGTGAAATGGTAGTAGTCGAATCTTTGATGGACGACGGTACGTTAATAAAGAGTGCCGCTACTTTGTCTGAAATTAAAACTGATAACGTAGCCAAGATATCGCCTTCACTGGCAAATAGCGTGGGATGTCACGCCGGAGATTCGATCAAGTTGAAGCTGGGGTCCGCTGAAGCAGAATTTGATGTTGTCGTAGATTCGGGAGTTGCCGAAAATACGGTAATTGTTAAGAAACTTGACGCATCTAAAGTGCTTTACGGTTCCAACGGTTTACTGGTAGAGGTTAAAAAATGATTTTTGGAACAGATCCGCTATTTTTGGGACATGTAACCATTGGCGTGGTCGTAATTGCCATAGTTAGGGTGTTGGTTGCCTTCGTTGCCTTACTGGTTTCTGTAATGTTAATGATTTGGTTTGAACGTAAGGTCATTTCGGACATGCAAAATAGAATCGGACCCAACCGGGCAGGACCCTACGGCCTTTTGCAGTCATTAGCTGATGGAATTAAGTTGTTCTTTAAGGAAGATTTGGTTCCTGAACGTTCGGATAGATTTGTATTCAAACTCGCACCTTATTTGGCTACCGTTCCGGCATTCCTTACATTCGCCGTTATCCCGGTGGGCGGAAATATAACCATATTAAAACATACGTTTGAACTTCAGGTTGCCGACCCTCCAATTGGAATTTTATTAGTACTTGCACTTTCTTCAATCGCAGTATACGGCGTAATGCTGGCTGGGTGGTCGTCGGGTTCCAAATATCCGCTGATTGGTTCGGTAAGGGCTTCGGCTCAAATGATTTCATATGAAGCCGCAATTAGTCTCTCCGTTGCCACTGCCGTTTTGGTGAGTGCACTTACAAATCCAAACGTAAACTTCTTGTCGACAAGGTCAATCGTAAATGCTCAAGCTACTTCAATACTTCATTGGAATTTGTTTGAAGTCGGAATAATACCATTTGTGATATTTATGATTGCAATCACCGCCGAAACCAACAGGCCTCCGTTTGACTTTGTGGAAGCAGAGCAGGAACTTGTGGGCGGATTTAACACCGAATATTCGTCTATTAGGTTTGCTCTGTTTTACTTGGCGGAGTTTATGAACACTATCACGATGTCCGCTATCGCCGTTACGTTGTTTTTAGGCGGTCCAGACGGACCTGGATTCCATTTTTTGACCTGGCTGTGGCCGATACTTTGGTTTGTCGGTAAGACTTTGGTATTTCTGTTTTGTTATGTTTGGGTCAGAGCCGCTCTTCCTCGGTTGCGGTACGATCAGTTAATGGATTTGGGATGGAAGTTTTTAATCCCCATTTCACTTGGGTGGCTTTTGATAGTCGTGGCATTGAGGTTGCCGACTACAGACAGTCAGATATTGATAGCTTTCGGAGTCATCGTCGTTTTGTGCATACTTTCCGGTTTATTCTTGAAGCGTACGGTACAGGTAGGGAACCAAAGAACACTGTCCAAAGAGAGTCTCAAGCTTGCGACTTCCAACGAAGGTCGGCTTAATGTCAGCCTTGAGGATGTAGTAGGAGGTAGAATTATCCAATTGCCAGGTATTGACGAAGATGAATCAGATTACGGAACCGATGAAGATAATTCGGAATCTTTTGTAGTCTCTTCGACTCATCTAGATCCTGATTCAAGTGAGTCCGAAGGTGCAGGTGATGACGAATGAGTCGGAATTTTTTCGGTGGCTTTAAGGTAAGTTTTAAACAAATTGTCGAGCCCAGGGTTACAACTGAATATCCTAAAGAAAAGAAACCAAAGCCGCCAAGGGCTCACGGTCGACATGTCCTGAACCGCTACGAAGACGGGATGGAAAAGTGCATCGGTTGTGAACTGTGTGCTGGAGTTTGTCCTGCGGACTGTATCTATGTGAGGGGTCTTGACAATCCTTTGGATCACCCGGTGTCTCCAGGAGAACGATACGGATATGTCTATGAAATTAACTATTTAAGGTGTATCCATTGTGACATGTGTGTTGAGGCCTGTCCGACTGAAGCCATAACCGAGTCAAAGCTCTTTGAGTTTTCGTTTGTTTCTCGCGCAGATGCCGTTTATACCAAAAAAGAACTGGTAGTCGATGACGAAGGCAAGCCGAAGCAGATGCCCTGGGAGGATTGGCGAGAAGGAGAAGACGAGCATACATCGGCTTGGATGCGCGCAACGTCGCCTTCGGGTAACGCTGAATTTGAAGGAGTCGTGGCTTGGTCAGATGAGTTGGGTTACGGATCTAGGCATCCCGAAGGCGGACAGAGCGATAATCGTGACGATGAACTTACGGGAAATATTCAATTAATCGACGTTAAAAAAGGTCATATCCCCGTGGAGTTTGGAGGTAAGGTAAAATGATAGCAACGGCTTACCCCGATTCGATCACCTTTGCTTTATGCGCTGTCGTTATAGTTGCCGGTGCCTTGGGAGTTGTACTCTCGAGAAACCCCGTGAGAGCGGCTCTAAATCTTGTAATGACTTTGTTTGGAGTGGCGGTATTATTTGTCGAACTCAGTGCGGATTTTTTGGCTGTAGTTCAAATAATAATATATGCGGGTGCCATAGTGGTGCTGTTTCTTTTCGTTATTATGTTGCTCGGCATCGACAAACGCGAGAAACTGGGATCCGAACCGCTTGCTTTGCAGAGGACAATAGCGATTATAGTCGGATTGGCATTTTTGGGAATGATAATTGGATATGGCTGGGGTAATTTTAATTCCCATGGCTCATACAGCGTTGTAGGGGTTGCAAAAGGCGGGGACAGGGGAATAATAGAGCTTGCCAAAGCGACATTTTCCTATTATCTGCTTCCCTTTGAAGTCACTTCAGTTTTATTGGTAATTGCAATAATTGGTGCTGTCGTGCTTATTGCCAGATCCGGCCATGAGGATCAGGATGGTCAAATTATTTCAAACGATCAAGTCGAACCCGTTGATGGAGACCCTAAGGCTTTGACTCTTGATGACGAAGACGAATCGATTGAGCAAGATGATATCGAGCAGGACGAAAATTCCATTACCGAATCAGGGTCACAAGATGCACAGGTAGGCGAGGAGCAAACGGTTTAAATGTCAGTAGGTTTAAATTATTATCTAATATTGGCTGCGGTTCTATTTACTATAGGTCTTGTCGGTCTTTTAATCAGACGTAATGTTTTGGTTATGCTTATGTGCGTTGAATTGATGCTAAATGCTTCAAACCTGACTTTTGTGGCCTTTGCGTCGAAGCTTAAAGATGTTGGAGGACAGGCGGACGTGTTCTTTGTATTGGTAGTTGCCGCAGCTGAGGTTGTAGTCGGGCTTGCAATCATTGTTTCGATATATAGGAAGCGGTTGGGTGCAACAGCCGATGATCTGTCTTCGCTAAAGGGTTAGTTGAATATGAAATTAGTATTTTTAATACCGGCATTTCCTCTTTTGGGTGCGTTGTCGCTGATATTTTTTGGTAGAAAATTAAAAGAGCCGCTGGCCGGCTACATTGCCACGTTTGCCGTTGGCATGTCTTTTGTTTTTTCAGTGGTTGTCTGGTTGGCATTTTTGCAAAACAACTCGAGTGTATTTGTTGAACATCTTTTTGTTTGGATAAATACTGGAAGTTTCAAAGTCGATGCCGGCTTAAGAGTGGATCCACTGTCTTTGACGATGGTACTGTTTGTGACGGGTGTATCGACTCTGATTCATTTCTACTCAGTTGAATACATGCATAAAGACATTGATTTTCCAAAGTTCTTTTTGTATCTTAACTTATTCGTTACCTCCATGATTATTTTGGTGTTGGGTAACAATATGCTACTGACATTTGTAGGATGGGAAGGCGTTGGGGTTTGCTCGTACTTCTTAATCTCTTTTTGGCATGAAAGACCGTCTGCGGCATCTGCCGGCAAAAAAGCCATGATTGTTAACAGGATAGCGGATGTCGGATTTTTGTTGTCGATGTTTTTGGTGATCCATTATGTGCATTCCCTTAACTATTCGGCGATATTTGCTGCGGCTCCGCATCTGTCAAAATCAGCGGTCGATGCGATAGTAATGCTTGCTTTTGTGGGGGCTATGGGTAAGTCGGCTCAAGTCCCTCTTTATGGCTGGCTGGCCGATGCGATGGAAGGTCCTACGCCTGTTAGCGCATTAATACATGCCGCAACTATGGTTACCGCCGGAGTATATCTGATGGTTAGACTCTCTCCGATTTTGGCTTTTTCTCCAGATATCGCACATGTTATCACAATCATTGGAATTCTTACTGCCTTTATGGCTGCCATGGCGGCAACCGCACAAGATGACATTAAGAAGGTTCTTGCGTACTCAACTGTTTCGCAGTTAGGTTACATGTTCGTAGGTGTCGGAACTGGGGCCTATGCGGCAGCGATATTTTTGATGGTGACTCACGCATTTTATAAGGCACTGTTGTTCTTGAGTTCGGGTTCGGTTATCCATGGAATGCATGACGAACAAAATCTCAAGAAGATGGGTGCATTAAGAATTGTCATGCCCATTACCGCGGTGGCATTTTTTACAGGATGGATGGCAATAGCTGGAGTTCCGCCTTTTGCAGGATTTTGGTCAAAAGGTGACGTGCTGCTGGGAGCCTTCGGTGAATCATGGTTAGTTTGGATTATCGGATTGGCAACAGCCGGTGTTACTTCGTACTATATGGGTCGAGAGTATTGTCTGGCATTCTTAGGTAAGGCCCGCTGGATGCCCGCCGCCACGAAGGGAAAGAAAAAAAGCGCTAAAGTAGACAGCCATTCGTCCCATATTGATCCGCATGAACCGTCTTACAAAATGATGATTCCGGTAGTTACCTTGGCGGTGTTGGCTCTTTTGGGAGGATTACTGAACCTGCCTTTTTCTTCGTCTTTGAAATTTTTGGATAATTTCTTGAAGCCCGCAATAGCTGCCAGTCCCTCATATCTTCATTCCAGCGCATTGACTCAGGTCGTGCTCGGCAGTTTGGATGCGGTTTTTGCCATAGGCGGCGGACTTATAGCTTATTTTATATGGTCCAAGACCTTCGAAAGACCGGCTTTGGAATTTACTCTGTTTAAGAATGCTTGGTATATAGACAAGACGGGTGATGTAGCGATTGCCAGAACTTCGACAAAACTTGCCGAAGTGACCGACGGTGTCATTGAACCTAAAGTAATTGACGGCGCAGTCGTGGGAGTTACCAAGTTGGTTTTGGCTGTAGGGATCTTGATCAGAAAGCTGGCTTCGGGGTTTGTAAGACGTGAAGCTCTCGTCATTGCCGGCGGACTGGTCGTATTAATCATTATTGGTGGATTAAGAGGTGGTCTGTAGTGACTCAAACTAGTTTTCCGTTTCTTACGGTTATCGTGTTGCTGCCGATAATCGGCGGAGTCTTGTTGGCATTTTTGCCTGTTGACAAATTAGCCAAGTACCTGGCACTTGGTGTGTCGGTAGTTTCAGGGGTATTGGCATTGATTGTAATGTTGCTCTTTAAAACCGGAGATGCGGGTTATCAGTTTGTGACAAATCACAGCTGGGTATCTTCGTTGGGAATAGGATGGCACTTCGGAGTGGACGGAATTTCCTTGTTTTTAATGGAAATGGTTGCCTTAATATTTCCGATTATATTGATAGCTACCGGGGACAAGACAAAGAATAATACTTACTCGGCCTGGTTGTTGATTTTAGAAGGAGCTTGTTTCGGTTCGTTTCTATCAATGGATCTGTTTGGTTTCTTTTTGTTCTTTGAACTTACGTTGATACCGGCTTATTTTCTTATCATTGGATGGGGCGGCAAAGAGCGCAATAAGGCGGCATTAAAATTCTTTTTATATACGCTGTTTGGTTCGGCATTTTTATTCGCTGCTATGGTTATTCTTGTTGTGATACATCATAATCAGACAGGGGTTTTCACGTTCGATATAACAAAGTTGGCACATACAAAACTTAGCTATGCTAGTCAAGTTTTGCTATTTTTAGGATTTTCGGCGGCCTTTGTAGTCAAGACTCCGATCTTTCCATTTCATACCTGGTCTCCTAAAGCTTATTCGGAGGCCCCGACGTCGGGTTCGATTTCATTGGCATCCATTATGGCCAAATTGGGCACTTACGGTTTGTTAAGATTCGATCTTAATTTTTTCCCGCAAGCCAGTTATAGGTTGGCGCCAATATTGTTGACGTTGGGTGTCATAGGAATTATCTACGGAGCCATAGTGGCCGCTGTTCAAAGAGACTTTAAGAGATTGGTCGCATTTTCATCTTTGTCACATTTGGGCTTTGTGGCAATCGGGATTTTTGCCTTTTCCACAATTGCCATGAACGGTGCCATCTTACAGATGTTTAATCACGGTATTTTGACAGCCGCAATGTTTTTGATAATTGGTATGATTTTGGAACGAACCAAGACGATAGATATTTCAAAACTTTCCGGTCTTCAAAAGGCTGCTCCAGTACTGTCGGGTGCGATGATAGTTGTCATACTGGCGTCTTTGGGACTACCTGGAACCAATGGTTTTATCGGAGAATTTCTAATACTTTCCGGTACGTTTATCGGACACAGATGGTGGGCCGTAGTTGCCTTGGGGGGCGTTATTCTGTCGGCAGTTTATTTGTTGTGGGCATACCAACGAGCGTTTCACCGCAAGGCTGAAGAAAGTCACTCGGTTATTAGAGATATGACGATTAAGGAAAAGCTTTATATTGCGCCGTTAATTATTCTGATATTTTTTATCGGTATTTTTCCGTCCACCATGCTAAACAAGATTTCTCCTTCGGTTAATCTGTTGGTGCATCATGTTCAACAGGCCAATCATATTGTAAAACAACCTGCCTATGCTGCGTCGTATAAGAGCAGCTCTGCGGCTTCAAAAAACAAACATTCAAATTTGAATGCGACTGAACTCTATCGTCCTGACGCACCGACTTCAAGATTGTTATACGCCGCAAAGACTACTTCTAATGAAACTAATCTACAAATGAAAACGGGGAGCGTTAAATGATCGCCACACAGCTTTTACTTCCTAAGATTTCCTACTTTTCCATATTGCCTGAGATATGTTTGATCGTAGGAGCTTTGGTCATGTTGGCAATGACTTCGATGACCAGAAATAGGATTACGTCTGAAGTGTATACGGGGATAACCGTATTAGCCGGTATTGCTTCTATCGGATTTTCGATTAAAAACTATCATGACGTTTTAAGATCCGGAGCTCATCTGGTTATCGATAACGTCTTAGCAATTGACGGGTTTTCTGTTTTGGCGGCTATTTTAGTTTCTGCTTGTGTGATCATAGCTGCGTTTCTGACTCAAAATTTCGTCGATCGGGAGAACTGGTCTGGTCCTGAGATTTTTGCGCTTATGTTGTTGGCAGGATCCGGGGCTCAATTTATGGCTGCCGCAAATGACCTTATAATGATATTTCTGGGTCTTGAAATCATGTCGATTTCACTGTATGTCTTGGCGGCTTTAGATACCAAGCGCATCCAAAGCGGCGAAGCCGCTTTAAAGTACTTGGTTTTGGGAGGCTTTGCATCTGCGATATTTATCTACGGCAGTGCATTTGTGTACGGATCGACGGGATCTACGAACTTAGGTCAGATCGCTTCATTTTTTGCCACCTCTTACTATACTCACAACGGATTGTTGATAATCGGAATGATTTTGGTAATTGCCGGTCTCGGATTTAAGGTGGCGGCAGTACCGTTTCATGTATGGTCGCCCGACGTATACCAGGGCGCCCCAAGTCCGTCGGTTACGCTGATGTCGTCGATTGCTAAAATTGGAGGATTTGCAGCGCTTTTAAGAATTTTGATGACCGCTTTGGTGAGTTATAAAGCTGATTGGCAACCGATAATCTATATTCTTGCGGTGGCTTCGCTGTTGGTGGGAGCATTCGGCGGTTTAGTCCAGTCCAATGTGAAAAGAATGTTGGCATATTCGGCGATTAATCACAGCGGGTTCATATTGCTCGGTTTAGTAGCGGCGACTCAAGTCGGAGTCAGTGCAAGTTTTGTATATCTGATTGCGTATAGTTTTATTGCAACGGGCGTATTTTCCGTCGTCACCATTTTGGGTAGCAAGGGTGATCAAAACCACGATATTAGAAACTACAGAGGTTTGGCCAAAAAGCATCCGTATCTAATCTTGGGTTTTGCTGTTTTGCTGTTCGGACAGGCCGGCATTCCTGGAACTGTCGGATTTATAGCTAAGCTTTCGGTATTTCAGGCTTTAGCTAGAAGCGGCGGACCTGGGGCCTACAGTTTGGTGGTTGTCGCAATCGTCAGTTCAGTAGTCAGCGCGGTTTACTATTTACGCGTTGTAATCGCTTGCTACTCAAAGCCAGATGAGGAAGTGATAATACCAGATCGACTTTTCAGCTCGTCGCTATCGTTTGTCTCGCCGATTCAAACAGCCGAAGGCCACATTGGCCAAGAACATGAAGGGGCAACTTTGCTTGTGGAAGATAGGGTTGAAAATCTGCAAACCGCAGACGAAGATACTCAAGATTTTAGGATTGGAATCGGTAGTTCTATTGCCGTTATCTTGACTTCTGGTATAGTCGTAGTGCTTGGAATCTTCCCGAACCTTATAATCGATTTAGCCAATCACGCAACTTTTATCTTTTAACAGCGTGCCTGTGTAGATTGAAAGCCGACAATTCTGCTAAATCTTTTCTTACGAGATTTGTTGCTAGCATCGTTTTCTCTTCCAAAAACTGTTTTTATCGATTCGGTATAATGCATATGATTTCAAGAACCGTTTGAATTGTTGCCTATATTTCAAATCACGTCGTCACGATTTGAATGGGCGGATTTTAAAGTGGAAATATTTATCCTCCGAGGTTACAATATTTAAATATCATCTGTCGGTATAAAAATCGATTATTTATTTGACCGTTAAATCCGTGGTTGATTTAACGGTCAACATATTAAAATAAACGGTGTTGCGGGGCAGTTGACCGGTCGACATATGAAATCAAGTCGACGAATCGAATAAAAAAGGTTGCTTGAGATTGGAGTTATAGGTGGAAATTCAAGACGATAAATACGAATGTGAAATTAGGTGGACGGATAAAGCAATTCCGCATATTAAAGCTACGAATTATGCAAATGCCGGTTTCGGTCAAGGATTTGCCTGTTCAAAGCACCATATAGCCACGTTGATGGATCAGATAGTTAAAGTCAGAGGCGAAAGAGCTAAGTATTTTGGTGCCGGTGAAGATGATAAAAATATTGTTTCAGATGCGGGATATCTACTTTTGGGATTGCGAACGAAGGCTGAAAAGCATTTTGATACCCTACCGGAAGATTGCCGTAAATTTCTTTTAGGCTATGCCGCAGGGGTCAATTGCTTTTTGGAAAATGCCCGAGTAGAGGATTTTCCGGCCTGGGCGCAAGGCGCTGAATGGATAAAACCAATTTCTGAGTTTGATCTTGTCGCTTTTTGCACCGATATAGCCTTGGCCGCCGGTTCGAGAAATCTAATTCCTTTTATGTCAATTGCTTCACCGCCTGATGAAAATGGCCCGCGGCCGACTCCGCCTGTGTCGACGTTGCCGTCGGGCGGACTTGCCAGTAACGGTTGGGCGATCGGAAAGGATCTTAGCTATAACGGTAAGGGGATGGTTCTGGGGAACCCGCATTTTCCGTGGGTGGGAGAAAATAGATTCTGGGAGTGTCATTTAACTATAGACGGATTGGTTGATTGCTACGGGGTTACTTTAATCGGCGCCCCAGGCATACTAATAGGATTTAACGAAAATGTGGCTTGGACACACACCTTTTCAATAGGCAAACGGTTTCTTATCTATAAACTAAATTTAGTAAAAGATAAACCTGATCATTATTACTATGGCGACGAAATTAGGAAAATGGATATAACCACCGTTAGCGTGGATGTATTAGGTCAAGACGGTATCTCAACAGTCGAAAAACAGATGTATTCAAGTCATTATGGACCTATGCTTAATTTGCCGATTTTGGGGTGGACAAATGATTATGCTTTAACCGTTAAAGACGCAAATGAAGACAACTTTTCTTTTATACCGCTGTTTATGAAGATGGATGCCAGTAAGTCTCTTGAGGAGTTTAAAGAAGCGCATCGAACAGAAAATGGAATGCCGTGGGCAAACACCATTGCCGCCGACAAAAATGGCGATACATGGTATATAGATTCGTCTAGGACGGTTAATCTTTCCGACCGCGGTAAATCAATCTTAAAAGAAAAATTGGAAACCGATCCGTTAACTAAAATGCTTTACGATAATAAAATTACATTGTTGGACGGTTCAGATCCAGATTGTGACTGCGCCTTCCACAGTGAAGCTCCCGCTTTGGGACTAATTCCATATTCCGATTATCCTCAGATATCCAGAACTGATTTTGTCTTTAACGCAAATGACTCGGCCTGGTTGACAAATCCGAATAAGCCAATTAAATTATCCACATATTTGCAGGGTTTGGAGGAACCTCCAACAGTCAGAACAAAAGCATGCCTGAAATTTTTGATGTCATATGGGGCAAATGGTGAAAAAAAGATGTCGACAGAAGACATGATTGGTTATGCGCTTTCGAACAAGTCACTTTTGGCCGAATTGATCAAAGATCAGCTTGGAGATAAATGTCTGTATTTTGCACAACACTTAAAGGATATAGACGATGTTTCGGTCGATGACTTTAACTCAGTTGCCAGTATCTTAAAAAATTGGGACGGTTGTTTTGATCTAAATTCAAAAGGAGCAGTACTGTTTAGAGAAATCGTGGCAGGATTTGAACTAAACGATCTTAAGGATCAAGGCCGGCTTTTTCAAGACAAATACGACCCAAATGACCCGTTTAGGACACCGCGAATAGTAGTTGCAAATGAAGAAGCCGATACAATTAAGGACGTCATTTGTGCAGCCATTAAGACGCTTAAAGAGGCAGATATCGGTTTGGATAGTGCATTGGAGAAATTACAGTACGCAAATCTGTCTGGAGGTAAATATTATCTGCACGGAGGTCACGAAACAGACGGGCTGACCAATATTGTTACCCCGGTATGCGAACTACCTTTCTCATCGAATGAGCCCAGAGAAGATTTGGTGTCAGCAGGTGACCCGATAGCACAAAGAACGAACAAAACCGGCATTAGAAAAAGCGGGTATGCAATATGTCAGGGAACTTCATTTTTCTACGCCTTGAGTTTCACCGAAGATGGTCCTCAGGGTTTCGGATTATTGACATATGGTCAAGATGAAAACATAAACTCTGTTAACCATAGTGATCAGATTCAACTCTATATAGATAAAAATCCGAGAAAACTTCTGTACTTTGAGACCGAGATTTTAGAAAGCAATGATCTAACAATCGAATTCATTAGAAATTAACAGACTTAGCTGGGTGTTCTCCTCCGGTCGAACAGAGGGCCAGCCGTTACGGCAGTCTGTTTTTTGCAACCAGTGCATCTGTAACTGCTATCGAACAGTGCCCAGCCTCCTTGATTCTCACACTGAGAGCACAAGAACCCTTGCGGCCACCGAAGCCAATCAAGGTAGTCCAGGCAGTCCTCGTCGGTGGCGAACCACGACTTGAACTTGCCGATCGAACCTGGATAGTGCACTCCGGCCCGTGGATGATTTACGATACACTAATCTTAGTCGGCTCAGATGAATTCCCCTAAGTCAGGTTATAGAGCAATCAAAAAAGCCTTCTATCGGCAAGGACTTTAATTTAAACAATAGCTAAAAACTCCACTTGAAAATAGAGTAAAACATTAATTTTGACAAAATTAAATGTATGTCAAGGTCAGGATATTTAGCCTGGAGAGGTTACACATAAACTCTCGCGGGATTGAAAAATGTGAAGTGTCATGCTATAATCAGTTTAGGAGTTGTTTTATGTTATTCACTCGAGAGAGAGAGGACTAACTGCCTTTCTTCTAAACATAGCAAACTAAGACTTTGTTTTTTGGTTATCTTAACCGTAACACTTATTATATTTCTGGATTTGATTTTCTTAAACCAAGGTCAAAGTAAAGCGTATGCAAGCGGATACCCGTGTTTAAGCTTGCCTGGCAATAGTTCACAACCACATGGCTATTCGAGCACATGGCTATTCGAGAGCTGCTTATTGCGCAACCAACGGATACATCGAAGGTGCACAGGCCGTTATGAGCAATGAACCACTGTCGTTTTCTGATCCAAACGATATAAGTGCAAGTAATTTGGGGCATTTAAGTAACGAAACCTGGTTGCCTGTATCAAGTGATGGATCAGAATGGGTTGAAACTGGAGTCGAGTATGGATACAACTATAATGGCTGCATTGAAACCGGAGTTTGCGGAATAGGAGGATGTAATTGTGATTCTTACGATTACTTTTGGGCCGATAATGGCATAAATGGGTTTTATATACATTACGTTGCCGAGTGGACACCAGATGGGACCCAACATACTTACCAAATCATTAATGATTCGCTTGTACCGAACTCACCCAACGGACAATCTCCTTACTACTGGGACATTTATATTGATGGAACCTATTATGGGGTCTCAACGGATGAGACAAATGCCAGTACTTACGGATATAATCAAACTACAGGATTCGAAGATTTTGATGGCCAGGATTCCACTGGCTGCCCACAAACTGGTAATGAGCAATGCATATCTTCCTATAATAACGAGATTGTTATCGATGCCGATGAGTCAACTGGCTCATTTTACAACTATTCATCTTTATTGGTTAATGATGCTTGGCAGTATCCATCATCCTACTCAAGTTGGGAGATTGACTTTGGGTGCAACATCTACCCAGCCGGTTACTGCCTAAACGGATACCCGTATTCGGGAAATGAGTGGTGGAACAACAAACCTTAAAGTAATAAAACATTAAGCAAAGGAGTAAATTAAAATGAAAAAGGAATCTAAATATATGAGTATTAAAGTTAAGGTTATCTTCGTTGCGTTGGCAGTCATCGTGCTTCTGACAGCTGTTTTAACTTTAGTATTCGCCGGATCAAATACTAAAGCGGCCGTTGAATCGGCTCCAGTATCGAAAGCTGCCTGTTCATATGGAAACAATTTCAGTAGCAGTTGTCAGCATAAAATTAAAATGATGTCAAATGCAATTGCAAATACATTTCCCGTAACAACAGTGCCAGGCGAGCAACTTATTTCACTGCAGGAAGTTACCAAAGCATTTGGAACTAATATGCCCAAGGGGGGTATCTTCCATTCATTGCTGACAACTTTTAGTGTTTCAGGCCCTCATTTTGGAGACACTACAAGGCCTGGATTGCCGAGCAATCTGCCAGTTTGGGTCATTTATATAACAGGTATTACCATCCAATCTTCATTTGGTGGTCCTGAAAATGTTCCTATTTTTCACAGCATGGGATATGAAATTGACGCAATTAACGGCAGTACTATCTCGATGTGTGAAGGATGCGGAACCATAGGATTATCTTCTAACTCTCAGATTGTGTTTAACTAGTGTAGTGTCTCAGTATTAAGCAGCGATTGCCTTAAGTGCAACTATTCCCCTCCTAACCTTTCTTTAAAATGACCTCTGCGCTCTGAGTCCATTTGAATGGTTTTGGATTCTTGCTATTTGCATTTAGATACTTTTCAATTGCTTCTACCCTCAGTACCAGGAAAGTTGTCGCATGAACAATTAAACTTGACGGTAAGAAATGGAGAATAAATTATTTAGTTTATCGCCCATTGGCAATTAAGTTCTTTCGTTAATCAAAATTTCGTTCTTCTCTTATCTCTCGCTTGAGTTCGGAGAATCCGGATATTGTAGCTAGGGTATACACAGCGTTAAAAAGATTTACAGCATCTTGTCCTTTGGGGATGTTGCTTATCACGGGTCCGAAAAATGAATATCCGTTTGGCGGGTCAAACGATATTATCGGAGTCCCCAAATTTTGTCCTGCCCTTTGAATCGCTAAGTTAGTTTCTTTATTAATTGTTTCATCCAGGGTCGTGTCATTAGCAAACTCGGCAAAATTGGGGTCAAGTTTGTTGTCTTTAAGCAAGGATTTAATGTTGTCAATAGAAAAAAGTTCGGCTCTCTGCGACATGTTATGAATTTTAAAGCCGAAAACGGAATAAAGCATACCGCGCATTTCTGGTCCCTCTTTTTGTGAATATGCTTCAATTATTCTATGAAGTTCCAGCCCAAGTTTGTGTATCCTTTTGTAATCGTCGGTGTAGTCCTCATCGGTTCTGGCTTCGTTGAGTATTTTTAGAGATACATATTTCCAGTTTATGCTTAGGTCGATAAGGTCGGTCAGATTCACTGCCCATCTTGAAGTTATCCAGGCCCATGGGCATACCGGGTCAAAGAAGAAATCGATTATTTTTGGAGATTCGTCATTCATCTAAGATATTTTAGTCAACTGTGGATTTGGTCGTTCGCTATCTCTGTTTGCCAGGGAATCTAATTTGAGGTAAACCTGAATACGGTGAAATGCTCAGTTGATGTAACGGTAATTACAGCCTAACGAATATAAAGTTATAATTTGGACAATATATTGGCCAGGTCTATTCCAATAAGAATACATACCAAAGTCATTACGCCTACATAAATTACCGAGATCATCCATCTCAATCTGTGTTGAGCGATAAAGAATCTTCTGATCCCTATTACATCAAACACCAATGCAACAATACCGATAATTAGTCCCACGTATGGAGTAAAGTTACCGGCAATTCCGATAAACGGAAGGATAAAGGGAAATATTATATAGCTGAGCAGACACCTTAAGCCTGATATAACGATTGATATTGAAAATATTCTTTGGGCTTTGTCTTCTTCTTGTCTGGATTGTTTTTTAATGGATTTAATTGCCAATAATCTACAGGCGCACTTGTCTGCAACCGAAACTTGATTAAGCGTGTTTCGTGCTTCCAATAAGTCTGATTTCATAAAGTTAACTACCTAAAAAAAATTAATCTGACAACATTTTAAATGTTTATCAACCTATATATATTGCCTATATCCTAAAACCACTTTTCTTTAATGCTAATTAAAAAAGGTGATCTCAATAGCTTGTTAATATCATAGTTTATTACGGACTTCTTGTAATCAGTCATCGGGCCCAATATTCCCCTAATTGAATTACGGCTTTATATTGCTTCAAACAGTTTGGGCCCGCCTTTAATCGCTGCTAGATTTGAGATAATCGTTGTGTTTGACGGAAGTTTAACACTGATTCTTGAAGCATTTCCTCCTCCTAAATACAAGTGGTCGTAGTGTGTCAGGCTATAGAGAATATCCAATGCCTCCAAAACTAATTTTGACCACTTGTTAATTTTCATAGATTTGCGGGCTGCATCACCAATTATTTCATCAAATGACTTATTATTTTTAAAATTCAAATGGGCTATTTCCATGTGAGGTAATAATTTACCGTTAAAGAACATGCCCGTTCCAAAACCGGTGCCGAGAGTAGCCACGATTTCTAACCCACGTCCTTTGATTGCGCCGGCGCCTGCTAAGTCCGCATCGTTTACTACGTGGACTTCAAGGCTGAGGCTTTTTTCCAATTGTTGTTTGAGATTAAAGCCGCTGTACATATCAGCTATTTTTTTAGATGGTTTTTTAGACTTACCTGGGCCCTTGGGAAGCGAAAGATTTGGTGCGGTGAGCACTATGCCATTTCGTACCATTCCGGGAAACCCTACGGCTACCCTATCTGCTTTGGGGAGTTGCGTCGATAGCTTTATGAGATTTTCCACCAGTGTTTCTGGATAGCACGGGTATGGCGTAGGTATCCTGAGCCTCTCGTGTAAGAGTTTGCCGGTATCGGAGACCAATGAGGCCTTAAGGCCCGTTCCTCCAATGTCAAATGTGAGTGTTGCCATTGAACTTGGCAGCTGAGTCTTACTGGGTAAGCTCTTTGTCGTAGTTTTTCTCGGTGCAACGGCTCTGCTTACAGTGGCTTTACCTACTCTGGCAGGCTGACTTTTAGCGACGGTCTTTTTTATCCCGGTGCTTTTTGATGCAGTTTGGGTGACTCGTCTCGGAGTTGTTTTTGCAACCGCTTTATTTTGCTGTCGACCTGTTCCTAATCCAGTTGAAGGACGGGCGACGGTGGTTGTTTTTGAAACAGGCGTGGAGTTGTTATTGTTAATTCGTTTTGTAACCATAGCTTTACCTTAGCAAATGATCACATGTTAAATTTGCTCACAACTTAAATTAAATATTTAAGCAAGTCAATTAATGTGTTAGATCAAAGGTTCAGTTAATAGATTAAGGTTCCGGCATTAATTTCGCTTGCAAGCGATTAGGTTCTATTTAACTAGTATCGATCTATTAAGTTTCTGTTTGAAAGTTCGGGTCATCTATTTATAGGTAGACTTTAAAGCAACCGAGCATTCATGACAAATCTATATAAAATAGGTGGTAATTGTCATTTAATGTGATAGTTTTAAATTGCAATATTAAGGAATGGCAATGAGACACAGAATACTCGTTTTGGCCCAGGTGAGTCAGCTATGAGGTGGTGGACAGCGGATTTACATTTCGGACATACTAATATATGTTCATATACAGGTCGTCCGTATGAAAATGTGGACGAAATGAATGAAGATTTAATTCGGCGATGGAACCAAAAGGTAGCACCAGTGGATGAGGTCTACGTTTTGGGTGACATTGTAATGGGTAAAATCGATCAAACACTCAATTTGGTTACCGAATTACACGGTAAAAAAGTTTTAGTGCCGGGCAATCATGACAGATGTTGGAGGGGCAACTTGAGCAAAAAACATTGTGACACTTCAACGAACTGGGCGGAAAGATACGAAGATGTTGGTTTAAACATAGTTGAAGGACCCTTTGAATTCGATTTAGCTGGGGTCAAAGTTCTTGTAGATCATTTCCCCTATCGCGGTGACAGCAGAGATGAAGAACGTTTTGTTGAGCATAGACCTGTAGATGCAGGATTGTGGCTCTTGCACGGCCATGTTCACGAGAAGTGGAGAGTGATGGATAAAATGATTAACGTTGGAGTAGATGCTTGGGGAGGCTATCCAGTTTCGGAACTTGAATTGATAGAGCTCATAGGCCACGAACTGCAAAATTGCGTACCGCTTAGTTGGTCATAAAGTTGGCTTACAGAATGTAGCCCAAAAGGATGTTCTGCGTTAAATTTTACTTAGCGAAACTTGAATTTGACTTGCAGCGGAATTAGCTATCAGGTATTTTCTATCGAGTAAATAAAAAGTAAACTTTTAAAGCAGTCAACTAATGGCTAGAAACGTAGACGAGACTTTAAGCGGGCAATTTTCATTGTCGGAGTGAGTCAATTTAGCTCCGGAGATCATACTAAAATTTATATTAATGGTCGATTCACCAAATCAAACAATTTCAACGAATAAGATAACAAATAAGACAATATTGTATTCTGCTATTTTGGGTGTACTGTTGTTGGTTATCGGTATTTTGATCGGAACGATGATAACAGGAGGCGGTGGGCACCCGCCCATTAAAAAAGTGGCTGTTAAGGTAACTACAACTGTAACTAAACCACCTAGCTGTACTGCACCCACCATTCCGAACAGCAACTTACCGCTGGTTGGAGTTTTGGAAATTCCTTCATTGTCGATGATTGCACCGGTTACAGACGGCGTTTCCGATAGCGTCATTGCCGTTGCTGTAGGGCACAATGTTTCTACCGCTTGGCCAAATCAGCCTGGAACTTCTGAGTTGAGTGCACACGACGTTGCGCAGTTTTGGGATTTAAATCAACTTAAGGCGGGAGCGGAAGTTGACTATTATGTCCCCTGTCAAACCGAAACAGTACTTAAGGTAACTACCTCGCAGGTAGTTACTACCAGTACGACTGTTTACGACCTGCCTTATAACGGAACAATTTTAGAAACATGTTGGCCGGTCAATACTCTGGCTTATACTAACACAAGACTGTTGGTGGATACTCAGGTTGTCAAAACGCAACCAAGTTTAAAACAGTTGGTGATTCCAAACTTTCCGCCAGCCCCGAATGTGAATATACCGCCAGCTCTGTCAAACTTGGGCTTGAGCTTGACTAACAATACTCAACCGATGGGCGAGATGTTAACCAGCGGAAATTTAAATCCGACTTTTTTGCAAACAAATGCTCCAATGAATTACGAAGCCAGCGCGCTGGAAATTTGGTTTGGAATTATTGATTCTCTTAAATATTCAAATTCCAGTTGGTTTGCCGATTTTTCAAAAAATGTGGCCTATCCCTCGCAGTTTAACGGGGACTCTGTTTCGGGATACTATAAGGCAATGGTAGTTACGATTGCGGGCACGGGAAGTAATGTGAGTTCCATGAATATGCAGGCAGAATTAGGTTTAGCCGGTGGGATCTATTCTGTCAGTGCAACAGTATCAACTGTTAAGCAAACTGTAAACGGCAGCAGTCAGGATTATTTTTATTTAACAAGCTTCACAGCCACGAAGGTTTAATTTCGCACTGATTTAAGTTTCGTTACTGGTATTTGAACTTTAACTATTAAAGTTCAAAATGTTTATTTTTTAAAATCGGAATTGGTTGTTTTGATATCTTAAAATCACACTTTTACTATGGTTTAACAAAGCTGTAGTTACAGGTGGCTCCTTTTAAGTCATCTGATTTGATTTCAAAATTTGAAATATCTTTGAGCATAGTCAGTGTGTCAAATGCTTGACTTGGAGCCATCGTTCCGATTCCGCTTGCATTTTGAGCCGACAAAATTAACATAATTGCCGTTGTGCCGTATATGTCTATTCCGTTAAAAATTCCGTAGGACGAATTTGAACCTGCAGTAGCTTTGACGTATATATCGTATGTTGCTTTTCTTCTGCGATCCGCATTAGGTCCTTCAGGTAAAAACTTCGTAGATTTTTCAAGCAGCGGAATAGCTAATCTTGTCAAGGGAGTCATGAATTTAAGGACTTCTCCTACCATTTTGTTAACACTTATATAACATGAAACATCGGCATTTGGGTGATGAAGTCCTACAGTTGTCTCTTCGCCCCACGGGATCTTCAGCCGTGAAAGATTCTTATCCAAAAAGCTGATTTCGTCAATTTTGCCTGGATCATCCGAATTGACAAAGGCCATAATTGCACTTTCTGCAGTTCCTCTGGTCGGTATCCAATGAGAAATGGCATAAGTTATCTCAATGCTTGCATGTTCGTTTTCATCTAAATCTGACAGGCATTTATTACTGATCAGATCTCCGGGAAGATAATCAAAACCGCATGCGGGAACTATAAAATTTTGCTCAGGGTTAAAGTTGTTATATATCCATTTCATAAATTCGGGCTCACCGGTTGAATCTATGTAGTTGGTTTTGGTTTCGTTAGCTACCACCACTGGCAATTTGCCTAATTTGCAAAACGGACCCACCGTCGAAATTACGGTATCGATTTTTTCGTAAAATCTTTTTAGAGAATCCTCATCGGTAACGTCTACGCTAGCTACTTGGTATTGATCCGGATTTGATTTAAGTTCGTTTAGTGAGAACTCATCAAGAACTTCATATAATTTTGATTTGTTTCTGATTCCTAGGGCAAAAGGAAGCTTCTGAGCTAAAAGTTCTTTTACTACCAAACGTCCGGTATATCCGGTTCCCCCTAAAAGTCCGATTTGATTCACAATATAAAGGGTATCACAATACACGGTATCAAAGACTAATCTTGTTTTGTATAAATGGCAACCGACGAGCTAAAGGTATTTATATATTTTTGAGTTATATGTCGATAACAGGCAGTATTTCCAATCTACAAAATAGTTGTATGATACAAGCAACTATATGCTATAATAGATTATTAAAAGCAAGTAAATTTGGTGTTTAGCAATGGTCGCTTCAAAAATGGTCGCTTCAAATCATACCGATGATAAATCGTCGCAGGTAAATTCGGTTATGGACAATAAAGATTCTGGAGAGCTTTTGGATTCGATTGAAAAGGTCCTAAGTAGTCTTGGAAGATCTTGCCTGAAAATGACTACTAATCTGAACAGACCGGTCAATAATCATCAAATCGATCGGTCGGCATATTGGATATTGGTGTTTGTGGGTGAAAATGAACCAATTCGGCTTTCGGATCTCGCAAGCAGATTAGGTGTCGATGTGTCGACGGTATCAAGGCAAGTAAAAACACTTTTAGATTTAAAGTTTTTGTCCAAGACGGGAGACGATAACGATAAGAGAGCTTCGCTTTTGGTTACTACCAAAGCGGGACAAAAGTATAAGGCCGAAATTTCTAAGATGCGAAAAGCCACCATTGCGGATGCAATGAAAGATTGGCCCGAAGTCGATAAGAAAACTTTGCTTGAATTAATGGATAAGTTAGTCGCGGTTTTAGCAAATAATTGCGGAAATCATTTGGAAAGGTAACAGAACTGGAATGACAAATAAAAAGGTCCGACGGGACGATGTCTCTGATACTAAGTCGACAGAGACAGATATTCAAAACGATGCACTCGCACTGGATAGTTCTGTACCACCTGGCGGGCGTGTGGACTCCAACGAACAAGATCAGATTCAAATTGATCCTAACGATGTTTCAAAAGTACATATGAGCCATAGGCAGATACAAATAGTGTTCAGCGGCTTGATGCTGGGAATGCTCCTTGCGGCCTTGGATCAGACTATTGTATCTACAGCACTTCCGACCATAGTCGGTTCCCTCGGAGGACTTGACCATCTCAGTTGGGTGGTAACCGCCTATCTGTTAACTTCGACCGTCTCGACACCGCTGTACGGGAAAATTTCGGATTTGTACGGTAGAAAATTAATATTTCAGGTAGCGATTGTGATCTTTTTGGTCGGTTCCATGTTGTCGGGACTTGCGCAAAATATGAATGAACTTATCGCATTTAGGGGTTTGCAAGGTCTCGGTGGTGGTGGTTTAATGTCTTTAGCAATGACCATAATCGCAGACATAGTGTCTCCGAGAGAACGAGGTAAATATCAGGGTTATACAGGAGCCGTCTTCGGCTTTGCATCGGTCGCCGGCCCGTTAATCGGAGGATTCTTCGTAGATAATCTTTCCTGGAGATGGGTTTTTTACGTAAATGTTCCGATTGGGATTGTAGCCCTTATTGTTACCTCATCGGTATTGGATCTACCATTTCACAGGAGAGATCACAAGATAGATTATATGGGTGCGGCTGTCTTAACGGCAAGTGTTGTTCTTCTATTGCTGGCCTTGGTTTGGGGTGGAATTACCTATCCATGGGGATCGTCTCAAATAATTACAACAATCGCAATAAGTATGCTGTTGCTTGCGGTATTTTTGTATATCGAAACTAAAGTTTCTGAACCTTTTGTGCCACTTAGATTGTTTAAAAATTCAATCTTTAGCTTTTCGTCGGCAATTACCTTTTTGATGGCAATGGCTATGTTTGGAAGCATAATATTTTTGCCCCTTTATCTTCAGCTCGTTAAAGGTGCATCCGCTACCATATCAGGTTTGGAACTTATTCCGTTGATGGTAGGAGTCTTAATAGCGTCAATTGGGAGTGGCCAGTTAGTAACAAGAAGAGGAAAGTATAAGATATTTCCAATTGTGGGCGGACTATTTTTGACTGCTGGCATGATGTATTTTACGACTTTGAAAAGCTCAACGTCATATTTTGAACTAAGCATCGGAATGATTCTTGTTGGTTTTGGAATCGGTTTAATGATGCAGAATATGATATTGGCAACTCAGAATGCAGTCGAGATTAAAGACATAGGAACTTCAACAGGTCTTGTGAGTTTCTTCAGATCCTTAGGAGGATCTTTCGGAACGGCTATCTTTGGAACAGTTTTGGTTAGCCAGTTAAATGTTTGGCTTCCTAAGTATTTGCCACCGGCCGTTTTAAAGAAGGCAAAAATTAATGCCTCTCAGACTTTGAGTTTTACGCCGAACCAATTAAAAGGTATGCCCCCCATAATTAGGCATGGTTTGATTCAAGCTTTTTCGCATTCTGTGGACAAAGTCTTTGTAGTTGGTGTTCCTATTGCAATTATTACTTTTGTTTTGACTTTGTTTATCAAGGAGATTAAATTAAGAAAGTATTCTGGCATTGGCGGGCAGAACGTAGCCGCAGGTAGCGCGGACAAAAAAGCGACTGACGGCGATTCGCCGACAGATTCGGATCCTGAAAACATTATGCCAATGGGAATGCATTAGGGTCAAAGCGTATTGGTGAAATTAAAGTTTTAGGTGACGAGCCTGTATCCAATATAACGGCATCCGTATCCAAATTAACGGCAATAGAGACTTCGTATCAACTCCTCAACGCAACACGTTTTTTAAGTGTATCATGTTTTGCCATTAGCCCAAAGTTATTCTTGGATGGGTGTCTAGTGTAGTGTCCCATCGTTAAACAGCTAGTTGATTTAGTGCCACTCTACCCCTCTTCACTTTTTCTAAAATGGCCTCTGCGCTTTGCGTCCATTTGAATCTATGAAAAGGCCCATTGCAACAATCGGATCGATGCGG
>DAHXLF010000099.1 GCA_027371755.1 Acidimicrobiales bacterium | reverse complement strand
GTACTATTTGGAACAGAAAGTTTGTTTGGAGATTAAAAGGTTTAAGGTTAGGAGAATTTAAATTATGACAGAAATCGGGCAGTCAAACGTGCAGCAAGGTAATGCGCAAGTTGCAATGGTATTTGACTTAAATAAGTGTATGGGTTGTCAGACCTGTTCGATAGCTTGTAAGGTGTTGTGGACGACGGAACCTGGTGAAGAACACCAATGGTGGATGACGACCAATACCCAACCCGGATTGGGGACACCGAAGGGCTGGGAAGCTATGGGCGGCGGATATAACAACGGAGAACCCGCCGAGGGTCATCAGCCGACTCGTGCCGAATTCGGCGGTGGCTGGGAGTTTAACTATGACGAGGTATTTTACGGCGGAAAGGGACGCTCGGTACATCTTGCTCCCAAGGATAAGGGTGACGATACAACTAAATGGGGAATGAACTGGGATGAGGATCAGGGTTCCGGCGAGTACCCCAACTCATACTATTTCTATCTTCCGAGATTATGTAATCATTGTACAAAGCCCGTGTGCATAAGTGCATGCCCAAGCAAAGCTATGTACAAAAGAGCCGAAGACGGAGCCGTATTGAGAGACGAAGACATTTGTCAGGGCTCTAGGTTCTGCATGGAGGCCTGTCCTTACAAAAAAATTTATTTTAACTACGTGAGAGATATTGCGCAGCACTGTATTTTGTGCTTCCCCAGGCTAGAAGAAAATGTGGCGCCGGCTTGTGCGCGTCAGTGCCCGGGCAGGTTGGTTTTTGTTGGGATGTTGGATGACGAAAACGGACCGATCCACAAGTTGGTAAATGAGTGGGAAATAGCTCTTCCGTTGCATCCAGAATACGGAACCGAACCCAATATCTTCTATATACCACCGTTGTCGCCGTATCGTTTGAACGAAGACATGTCGATTGACGAAGAGACTCCGAGAATCCCGCCTGAATATTTGGAGTCACTTTTCGGTCCCAAGGTTCACGGTGCCATGGCCAAACTTAAAGGTGAACTTGAAAAAGCTCGAAACAACGAGACTTCGGAGATGCTAGAGACTTTAATCGTTTATAACTGGCTAGATCTATTTGGACCTTATACTACGGATCCGTCAAAGCTTGATAGGACACCGGACAAGGTTGCCGTTACGATAGGCGCAACAAGAAATAAGCAAAACTAGGAGGTAAATAAAATGTTTACATTTTCTTTGTCGGGCTTAGAAATTAAGTCCAGCGACAACGGCCCGCTTGAGGTTGAAGAAAACGAAACCACGTCTAGATCAGCGGTCTATATGGTCTTAGGTAAATTTTTTGCCCCAGTTAGCGCTGAACAGTATGATGCGGCTCTAAATGACCATTTAAGTAAAGAGATAAAAGACGGTGCGTCTTTGCTCTCCTTTGAATTTGATACAGGAAATCCAAAATTATCCGAAGGTAAGTCGTACGAGGACTATGCCGGCGAGTACGTTAGGTTGTTCGGTGACGAAAAAGGCAGCCGGTTATTGGCAAGCCATGATGTTGCCGATAAGGAAAATGTATTGGCGCAGGTTAAGCGCGATTATGAGTATTTCGGACTAGGTGCAAACGCAGATTTGAGACCTCTTGACCATCTTGCAACTCAGTGTGATTTTTTACAATATCTTTGTTTTAAAGAAGCGGCCACTCCGTCACCGCGACTTAAAAAGTCATTCCAAAGAGCTCAGCGCGATTTTTTGCAACATTACTTGATTGACTGGGTTCCGGTTCTTGCTTCAGAGGTTGAAGCCAAGACACCGATCGAACCCTTTAATTGGGCGATCCTTACGCTTAAGAATTTTGTGGCCTTAGACTATGACTATATATCTAAGGCATTGGGCGGATGAGTTTTTAAGCGAAGATGTCAACAACTTCAGTCTTAACGGACTCTTCAGACGGTTATAGGCAAAGGTGGAGTTGGGATAAGGTCACTTGGGGAACTCACTGTTTAAACTGTTTGGCAACCTGTAACTACAGGGTATACAGTAAAGACGGAAAGGTTGTTTTCGAAGAGCAGGGCGGATCGATCGAGACCATAGAGTCGAAGGTTCCCGACCTAAACCCGCTTGGCTGCCAAAAGGGTTCGGCGTGGTCACAACAGCTTTATAGTGAGGATAGGATACTGTATCCGTTAAGGCGGGTTGGAGAGCGTGGTGAATCGAAATTTGAAAAAATATCCTGGGATGAAGCCTTAACAGAAATAGCTCACTCAATCGTAGATACTCTTGACGAATTCGGTCCGGAGTCAATTGTTTTTGAAGAAAGCGTAGAAGGGGGATTGCTGTCGCAATCGGCTTTTTTGAGATTTGCTTCTCAGATAGGAGCCATAACTTTAGACGCACAGGGCCTGGTTAATGATTTACCGATCGGTCATCATATCACTTTCGGAAAGTTTTCGTGTGCGTCGACGGTAGACGATACTTTTAAGTCGGATCTGTTGTTGCTCTGGCACTCAAATCCGGCCTATACGTCGATTCCGTATCATCATTTTATTACCGAGGCACGATACAGGGGAGCTCAGGTAGTAACCGTTGCACCGGATTATAGCGCCTCAGCTGTCAATTCAGATTTATACGTATCGGTTAAGCCGGGGACGGATGCGGCATTGGCACTGTCCATTTGTCAAGTGATGATATCTGAAAATATCTTTAATCGCGATTTTGTAGCCGAGCAGACAGATTTGCCTCTTCTAATTCGATCGGATAACAAAAGATTTTTACGTGAGCGCGATATTAAAAAAGGCGGGGGAGAAGAAACCTTTTATTTTCTTGATCAAAATGATGTTTTAACCGAAGTCTCTAAAAAAACCTTGGAACTCAATGGGGTAGTGCCTAAATTAGAAGGCACCGCCGATGTAGCATTGGCCGACGGAAAAGTCATTACGGTAACTCCGGTTTTTGCAGTTTTAAAAAACTTTCTTGAAGAATATGAACCAGAAAAAGCTTCACAAATATGTGGCGTGTCGCCTAAGGTTATACGACGCTTGGCGACTTTGATCGCTTCTAAAAAGACAAAAATTCTTGAAGGATTTAACGCCGCTAAATATTATCATGGGGATCTTATGGAGCGGGCAATGTGCTTATGTTTGGCACTTTCGGGGAATTGGGGGATACCGGGCACGGGAATACAGGGTCTTGCATTGGCAGGGTTAGATGGCTACATGTTATTTTCTATGAAACGCAAAGCAGGCGTCGAAGAGACTGCCCGGCTACTGGATGGAATAGACATGGCCGTAGATCAGATGCGCCAAAAAGATCCCGAAGCGACAGACGAAATGTTGGGTAACCAGATGCTAAGTTTGTCCGTGGCCTCGGGAACTTCAGCACCTCCGTTTTTCTTTAATTACCATCACGTGGGCTACAGAGATATTTGGAATAAATCAGAGTGGTCTGATTCTTCGATGTCCAAAACGTTTACCAACTATTTTGACGATGCCATGAGGCGCGGATGGTGGGGTGGTGTTGCCAAACCGAGTGCTTCGAATCCTCCCAAAATGATGTTTCTGGTTGGGACTAACCCAATTCGCAGAGCAAGGGGCGGCAGGCAACGAATGGTTGAATCTCTCTGGAGCAAACTTGACAAAGTGGTTACTGTTGATTTTCGAATGTCCTCTACAGCTTTAATGAGCGATATCATTCTTCCAGCCGCTATGCAATACGAGCGAGTAAACGTGCAATACCCAATCACACACACCTTGAGATTGAGTTTTTCAGATAAGGCCGTAGAACCAAGAGGTGAAGCCAAGACAGAATGGGAAATTTTTTCCTTATTATGCGAAAAACTTACAGAGGTTGCCGCTGAAAGAAATTTAGTCGAATATCTGGATGGAAAGCGTCAGGTAAGAAAACTCGATAAACTTCTTGAAAACTTTACGATGGACGGAGCTTTTGAGAAAGAAGATGCTATTATCGACGAATGGGTTAGGGATTCGGCCGATGCGGGAACCTTGCCGATGGGATCATCGATTGATACGCTAAAAGAGGCAGGTTCGATAAGATTTGCCGGGCTGGGCATTTTTGCACCTGGATTGTCGGTGGCAGCCGACGTAGACAAAGATAAAGTAATGACTGCGTTTGGGTGGCATGTTAAAAACAAACTACCGTTTCCCACATTGACAAAACGTGCGCAATTCTATATTGACCATCCGTGGTTTATAGAAGCTAATGAGATGCTGCCAATACACAAAGATAACCCTCACCTAGGCGGCGAATATCCGTTTGTGTTGACCAGTGGTCACTCAAGATGGACGGTTCATGCCGTATCAATGGGTAATAAAAGCGTATTGTCTACCCACAGAGGCCAACCGCTTGTAGTAATGTCATCGGTCGATGCCGCAAACAAAAATTTGGAAGACGGGCAGTTTGCAAGAGTGTTTAATGACTATGGTTCTTTTAAATCAATGATAAAAATTGCAACTAGGGTTAGGCCAGGACAGCTTATAATATATAACGGATTTGAACCCCATATGTTTTCGGAATGGAAGGGTTCCAACGAGGTTGAACCGGGCATGGTTAAATGGCTTCACATGGTAGGAAAATATGGCCACCTGAGATATTTGCCGTTTGGTTGGCAACCGGTACCTGCTGACAGAGCCATTTCTGTAGATATCGAATCGGCAGAAAAAGACGAACTTAGAGAGGAGACCTAAATATGATTTTTGGCAAAAAGGACACTTCGAACGATAATTCTCAGTCCAGCCAAAGCGACGACGAAAGCATCGCTTACATAAAATCAGCGTTTGAATCAAATGTATCGCTTTTTAAACTTCTTTCTACGATTAGAACCAGAAGAGTTGGAATGGGTTATCAGATAGAGTCCGGCCAGGAAGAATCTTTTGATTGGTCATCCAACAAGCCCAATACTCAACGGGAGGGTCCGCTAAATTACGTTTCGGAAGAAACTCCATACAGCTTAAGTGAGGCAGAAGAAGCGTTATTAGTTTGGGCGGCAACCGGAGTCAACGGTATGGTATTGGGAGACTTGCCCGTAGAGGGGGGTTTGTCAAGGCTGTTGTCATTTAAAGGAAGGACAAGTCCGTCATCTTCCAACGACGGTTCCGTTGAGATTTTTATTGTAAATGACAACGGAGTATCGTTATACAGACCTACAGTGGATAAACCCACCTTTCAAGAAATTTCAAATGAAGACGACTACGCAAAAATTTTAAATTGGTACAGGAACGACACGATAAAGATAATGGATCACAGACCGGATGTCTCGTGGCCTGCAAATCCCGAAGGCACAAAAACGGTAAATGCTATGGGCCCAGCTCAGTATAATTTGAACCGCCCTGGTACTACTTGGTTTTTGCCCGTTGGAGATGTCGGTGTCGAATGGTTTAATCAGCTTTTAACTTCTTATGAGTTTTCCGGGTTTTATCTGATGGATCCCGATACCAATGAACCTGCGGGATGTCAAGAGTGGATTCGTCCAGGTTTTTTGGAAGTGGGTTTTCCAATTCCCGCATTTGACGAATTGGCTTTAATGCTCCATGCGGGTCAAGTGGGCGCCATAGTCCAAAACATAAGATTGGCATCTGAGGCAATGGGCCTCGGCGCATGGATGACTGGAAGCTATGCAGATGATTTGGTGTTGGGTGCATACCCCGAAATTGCGAAAGGTCTGGGTTTTTCGTTTTTGTCACGAGAGGGAACCCTAAACCCGGCCACTACCACTACCTGTCAGGGTTTGGACGGCATAAAAGATGCCGTTATGGTTCCGTCCAAAAAGTTCCCCAAAGCCGAAGATGCTGTGAGGTATGTCGCAAACCTTCCGACAACTCAAGCGGCCGTATATAGCGCTGGCAAAGACGGTAATGACTTTGGCTCTATTCCTTACCAGCAAGACGTCATGGAATCTATCTTGGAGACGCCTAGGACCTATGTTTCGGATTGGGTGTTGGAGGCCGCCGTTAAGACCGTAGAATATATCGTTAATAAGTACGGCTGTGCGCCGGCATTTATCAACCCGGTCAGAGCCAAAATATCGGTACAGGTGCACCATGTCGATGTTGGATTTTATGAAAAATATAACATCCAAAATAACGGTTTACCCTATGGGATAACAGAAACCATACAAAATCATTTTGACGCTTGGCATTGATAGACAGCCGGAAAAGGTCAATCTAAAATTACATTGTGATTGACCAATTGTACTTAGTTTCTCAAATAATAAGGTAAAAAGAATTGAATAGGCAATCATATAGCTACAAGGAATAAAGAGTCAGTTGAATTAAATGTCCGGCGTTTTAAATAAAAAAATATATGTTTTCGTTACGGTGTTTTGAATGTAATTGTTGTTAAGAAGTTGTTGAGCTGCCTTAATTTTGATTTTATATTAATTAGTGAACGTAAAATTCGACGGATTGAAAATTCTCGGATTTATTATAAAAAAAGGAGGATACTGTGCAGTCAACCTGGTTAAGTGTATTGGCTTCATATTTGCATGTGATTGCGGTAGCCACCTATTTGGGTGGTTCAATCGCGATGGAGTTTGTTTTGGGGCCGGCCCAAAAGTTTATACCTCCGGCTCAGGCTCAGGTTATAGGGCAAAAATCGGCCGATAAGTTTTTAATGCTGGTGTGGGGCTCATTAATACTGTTTCCTATAAGTGGTATGCTGCTATTTTTTGCAATCGGTGATCAGCATACCGTAAGCGGACTTCAGTTTTTTACTACTACGTATGGCAGAACTTTGTTCGCAATGATGTTTTTGTGGGTGGTGCTTGTGGTAAACGGTTTTATCATAACTTTTGTATATAGACCGGTGCTAAATGCCAAGGCCTCAAGTAAGGGTGGGCCAAAGCAGGTTAATTCAAACCTGGAGAAAATGCAAAAAGCCGCTAAGAATGTATCTCTAATTACGAGAATTGATTTAGGAGTCGCCCTCTTTATCGTATTGTTGGGTGTTTCGATGGTATATGGAAACGGAATTTTGTGACAAAAATATTGCTTGAAACGGTATTTGGAGTAAGTTGGGCGGTTTATTTAGGCGGAGCCCTGATAATGTCGCTCGTATGGAAACCCGTTCAGAAATATTTGCCTCCGGGACAGACTGCAATAGTATGTGAAACTATGGGTCGAAAATATAAATGGATTGGTTTAGGTTCCTTAAGTCTATTTGCCCTAAGTTGGCTGGGTCTTGGATTTCAATCGTTATTGGTAAACAAGTCCGGATTAGACTACAGTAACTTTACTGTCCTGTTGGGGGCAGTAGCGGTAATTTTATGGATGGCGCTGGTGTATCTGGTACTTTCAATGGGACTTAAGATCC
>DAHXLF010000098.1 GCA_027371755.1 Acidimicrobiales bacterium | reverse complement strand
AAGTGCCAGACGATATAGATACCAACGAAGAAAATAACATTATTGTTGAACCGATTGAAATTCAAGAAGAGATGGAGTGCCGAAGGTCTTAAATCTGTCTGAAATTTTGTCGGCATATGTAAGGCATCAGGTTGATGTAGTAACAAGAAGGTCTCAATACCGGTTAAATAAAGCTCAAGCAAGACTTCATATAGTCGAAGGACTCTTAAAAGCAATCGATATATTAGATGATGTAATTACGTTGATAAGAGCTTCGGATGATCGAGCGGCGGCAAGAGCCGGGCTGTGTTCAGAGCCGTTTTCGTTTTCCGAAGAACAAGCCAACCATATATTAGATATGACGTTGGGAAGACTGACGAGGTTGGGGCGCACCGAACTCCAAGAAGAGGCGCAAAAACTAGCCTTAACAATTGCCGAACTTCAAGCAATTTTAGGCGATCCAATTCTTTTGAGACGCGTAATATCCGAAGAACTGTCAAAAGTAAAAGAAAAATTCGGTCAACCAAGGCGTTCTAAAATAATCTTAGATTCTGGTGACATGAGCGTTGAAGATTTGATAGATGATCAAGAGGTTGTAGTTACTCTAACCCAAGCTGGATATGTCAAAGCGGTGGACGCAAATTCTTTTAAGATTCAAAATCGAGGAGGCAGGGGGATCCAAGGTACAAAACTCAAACAAGAGGACCTGGTAAGTCAGCTACTTTTTACGACAACACATTCATATCTTTTGTTTTTTTCAAATAAAGGAAAGGTATATAGGATTAGGGCTCATGAAATCCCTATTAAAGAGAGACAAGCAAGAGGCACTCCAATAGTAAACCTTCTTCCGCTTGAATCTGACGAAACCATTCAGGCAATAGTCGATACCAAAGATTTCTCTTCAAAACCATATCTGCTTTTTGCCACTAAATTCGGACAGATTAAAAAAACCGCGTTTGCAGAATATGATAAATCCAGAAGGGAAGGATTTATCGCAATTACCCTTAAAGATTCAGACGAATTGGTTAGAGTGTTACCCACAACTGGCAGCAGCGATATATTTTGTGTATCAGCTAAAGGTATGGCCATAAGATTCGACGAGTCAGATGTCAGACCAATAGGCAGATCCGGCAGCGGTGTTCGCGGAATGAAACTCAAAAACGATGACTATTTAGTCTCTTGTGACATTGCCGACGAAAACATGGATTTGTTGATGATTACCGATATGGGTTTCGGTAAACGAACAAAGCTTGATAAATTTACGAAACAGACCAGAGGTGGTATGGGTGTTAAAGGAATTAAGCTAACTGCTACCAGAGGTAAGGTTGTGGCTGCTTTCATGGCAGGCATAAATCATGAATTACTCATGATATCTTCTGGCGGCGTCACCATAAAAATGCAGGTTCGGGATATAAATGCACAAGGAAGAGTGGCTACGGGTGTGAAAGTTATGAATTTAGATTCGGAGCAATCCGTTGCCGCCGCAGAGCTTGTAGAACATTTAAATCAGTAATCGAAGTTTATAGTAAAATATCTTTTTTGAGTGTTGTACACACACTGTATTAAACATAGTTTATATACAAACATGGGGCTATAGCTCAGTTGGTTAGAGCGCAGCACTGATAATGCTGAGGTCACTGGTTCGAGTCCAGTTAGCCCCACGAGTAAAATAACTCATAAGACAAAACTTTAATCCAACTGCCATATTTTAATGACTTTGAGTTTGTTCTAAGTCGTTGAAATATTCAATACTGCTGCTACGGTCTAAAAACTTCTGAGGCTTACATGTTTAGATACCGTAGTTATTAAAGACCGTCATGGGTAAGCAGTTTTAAAGCGTTTAATGACGGAATTAAAATATTCGGTAGCCGGCGGAAAACCAAATTTGTCCTACTTTTGTTTCTAGTATCAAGAGCTCAGTTTCATATCATCTGTCATAATAGGTGAATACGCATCATCATAATAGATAAATGTGTGAAAAGAAATGGCAAAAGCGCAGGCAGTATTGACACCCAGGCAGTATTGATACCAGCGACATAAGGAAAATTATTTTCCAAAAATAGGTCAGTACGGTTAACCTATACGCCTGAGTTTAAGTTAAGTTTTGATAAACCTTTTCAATTGACGGTGGTATAGTTGGACCAAACAGGAAATCCTTGAGCGTTATATTCCACCAAATTACCGTTTGACTGAAGCGTCAGATAGTCTCCAGCATTACCTGAAGTGTTGGTCTGCCATATCGGAGACCCTCCAGAAGAATTAATAACTAAGTTCCCATTTGACTGAAGCGTCAGATAGTCTCCAGCATTACCTGAAGTGTTGGTCTGCCATATCGGAGACCCTTGAGCGTTATATTCCACCAAGTTACCGTTGGTTTCAAGTACAAGAGAGTAGTAGGGAGTCTTCAGAGATTGTCCGATTTGCATTGTGAATCCAGATGTCAGATTAAATCCGTATGTTGCTGCATCGTTAGTCCAAACCGGGGCTCCTTGAGCGTTATATTCCACCAAATTACCGTTTAATTGAAGTGAAATATAATCACCGGCGTTACCCGAAGTGTTGGTCTGCCAAATCGGAGTGCCCGTAGCCGAAAAGATGACCAAATTACCATCAGTTTGAAGAGTCAGATAGTCTCCTGTATTACCGTTTGTGCTGGTTTGCCAAACCGGGGCTCCTTGAGCGTTGAATTCCACTAAATTACCGTCGGATTGGAGAACCAAACTGTAACTCGGAGTATTCAAAGATTGTCCGTCCTGGATAGTAATTCCTGGCAAAAGTCCGAATCCGTCGGTAGTTGCGTTGTTAGTCCAAATAGGTGATCCCTGAGCGTTATATTCCACCAAATTACCGTTTGACTGAAGAGTTAGATAATCACCGGCATTGTTGGTAGTGCTGGTCTGCCATATTGGAGTGCCCGCAGATGAAAACATAACCAAATTACCGTCAGCCTGAAGAGTCAGATAGTCTCCAGCATTACCTGAAGTGTTGGTCTGCCAAATTGCAGTTCCCTGAGCGTTATATTCCACCAAATTACCGTTTGACTGAAAAACAACACTGTAGTTTCTTGTTACAGGTTGCAAAGACTGCCCCATCGAAAACAACTTGCTTCCAGTAGTTAAAGTATTAATAACTCTGTCCAGATAGTTAGGATTGGCCGTAGTTCCGGTCTGCCATAGAGGAGTGCCCGTAGCTGAAAAGATGACCAAATTACCGTCAGTCTGAAGAGTCAGATAGTCTCCTGTATCACCGTTTGTACTGGTTTGCCATAGAGGAGTATTTTGAGCGCTATATTCCACCAAATTACCGTCAGCCTGAAGAGTGAGGTAGTCACCTGGAGCTGTATTTATACCGTTTGACCATTGAGCCTGACCTCCCCCGTATAAAATCAAATCGCCGTTATTCTGTAATGTTAAGACGCTGTCAGTATCTGGTGAAAGTAGGTATTGTGAACCATAGAGCGTTTGTCCCGGGTCTAAAGTCGTATTGTTATAATTTGTGGGTTTAACCGGTTTGACCACGTTAATGGTTATATTAAATCCGGGGTCGTTTAACCAAGTTGTGTTACTGTTTACCAAATTGAAATATTCATCATAGGTTCCCGGCGTATATGGTGCAGTCAACATAAATTCAAAAGAGGCGTTGTTACCCGGAGAAGCCGAAGATTGGGACATATTGGCAGGTCGTGTCGGTGAAATCCACGTGTTGTTAGAAAATTGACTTGTCCTGTTGTCGGGATTTGAAGTACCTACCTGCATTGATGACTGTTGCCAAGTATTAGTACCGACGTTTCTCCCTGTCAGGGTGACGTAAAAATTACTTCCAGGGGAGGCGGTGGCGGTGCCCGTTAGAGGATAGCTACAACTTGGATTTGAACATACCTGGGAACCTTCATAAACCCACTCATACGGAGTAGATGCCAATGTGGTGCCGAACCACAACTGAAAGTAATATACGAAGTTGTAACTTCCCGAATACCCAGTTAGGCTGTATGGTCCGACGTAAGGGGTGTAGCAGTAAAGCGTTGCCGTAGCAGCATTTGCGATTGTAATTGTTTCGGGAGTTCCACCTTGATCATAAAACGTAACCGTATTACCCGGATACAGACCTGCCGAATAAAACGAGGGGCTGGGCTGCGAACATAAATACTGTGACGGTGAATATCCCCAAAAACTGATTCCTTGAGCCAAGTCAATATTTGCTCTAAATTGCCATGTGGCATTATCGACTTGACTGAAAAAACCCACATAAGCGGTGCAGGAAGCGTAACCCATTGCACAGTTAAGCTGAGAGGAAGTGGGAGTGGGGTCGGTAATTAAAGACTGCTCTTTCTGCATGGTTGCTATGATGTCTCGGGGGTTTATGCTATATGCCTGAGAGGCGTCATATATTGCCTGGGCAGCCGAAATTACTTGACCGCAATGCGAATAATAGGGAGTCGAAGCCGCAGAGCAGGTTTCAGTTGTGGTATAAGTTGCCAATCCGCTACCTACATTTTGTAAAAATGTCTGAATGTCGCTTGCTGTCATGGTGGCGTTGTCCAAAAACGTGCCGTTGTCTATTAGATCGTTCGGGTTGTAGTTTGGAACAAAGGTGTAGCTTGAAGCTTTTGCCGATTCAATTTTTGCCATGTTTAAGACGAAAAAAATCGAACAAAGCAACAGTAATGTCAGAAATATCTTAAAGAGTGTTTTAGTCATAAGTTTATTTGTTAAAACTTAATGTTTATATTTATTATATCTTGTTCACTCCCATTTGCGGGGCTGGGGTGATATATTTGTAGTACTCCCGTGGACGAATGCGGTGTAAATTCAATGGGAGTATCGAATTTACCGTTAGTTACCGTTAAGGTTCCAGATGCTATTTGGCCTACGGACGAATCTATCAATATAAAATTTACGGGTGAAATCGAAGACAATCCAACTATGGGTTGACCGTTTAGGAAGTCTGAAGTTGTAGTCGGATACTGAAGCGTTATTACGTCGTTTTGTGAATAGTTCCACTGTGACTGTGGTGGGATGGGAATTGAAGTTGTGGTTGAACCGGGCACAAGGGTTGTTGGTGGTAAAGTACCTCCTTGGGACACCCCGTTATGATTGTGCAACCTATAACCTCTTTTTGAGTTTGACGAGTTTGGCGAATTTGGTACAGCTGTCGACGTTGAAGTACTTACCGAAGACGAAACATTGTTATTTGACCTGCTTAGGTATAAATATGCCAACAATATTAAAATAATGACGACTAAAATCACAATTATATATGTTGAGCTCGGAGTGGAATTTTTCCGGTTTGGTTTTCTATTGGGCATATGTTTAATTTTAATCGCAACATACTATATCTGAAAGGCACGGCCACCTATTAAATAGATTAAATCAATAATTTAAATATTTAAAGGTGGTGATATAGTTTCAATAGGATTTAATATACTCTTACAGTTTGCTTGCATAGGTTAACAGCAAAGGAAATTTTAGTTTAAGTTGGGTAAAGATTATTTGATGAACAATAATTACCCTTATTATTTTGATTTTAAAAATACTGGTTAAAATGTAGGTTGTTGTTTTCTTGGAACTTTACTTTAACTATTAACTTCAATCCGGCTTTGCCAATAAAACATGGAACAGATCAATAACGAAGAACTCGATTTTAATATTGCACGAACTCATAAGTTAAGCCATATCAAAAAAATAAGACGAATTGCTGCTTACACTATGGCAGCCATGTCCGTTATAGATATATTGTCAGCGGTAACACCTCCGTTACGAACTCGGCTGGATTTAATCAGAAATGTCCTGCCATTAAATATTCAAATTTCTGCCACGATTATTGTCGCAATATCCGGTTTGGTTTTAATGTTTTTAGCGAGAGCCATCAGGCGAGGACAACGCTCGGCTTGGATAATATCTTGTTCCCTGTTGACAATTTCTCTCATTGCTCATATTTTTAGACCACAGAGCAAAATTGAAGCATTAATTACTTTGGGTGTATTGATATTTTTGCTTATTAATAAAGAGTCGTTTCGCGCTAAGACGGATATTTCATCCATGCTTTCGGCAATCTCGACACTGCTTGTCGGACTGTTTTTGACAATTGTGGGTGGAACCATAGGAGTTAAGATCGCAATTAATGTATACAATAAGCATCATAGGCATAAATTTGTTTCTGGATATTTCAACACCTTTTTGGCTTGTTTGGAACGAATGGTGGGCATCAGTAGCATAAAGCTTCCCGATCCGATTTCTGATTTTGTAAGTCCGGTGTTTGCAACTTTGGGTGTCGCAATAATAATTATCGTCTTGGCGCTGGCATTTCGGCCGATTGTAGAGAGACGGTTTTTGGTTAAACGAGCCGTCACCAAAGCATTTGATATTGTTCATGCGTACGGGGAAGGAACCTTGGACTATTTTGCGCTGCGAGACGATAAAAAAGAATTTATCTATAAAGATTCATTAGTTGCATATGCGATTTACGGTGGAATTTGTGTAATTTCCCCGGATCCGATCGGACCCAAAGATCAGAGAGTCGATATTTGGCAACAGTTTTTAGGGTACGCCGATGATCAAGGTTGGGGTATTTGCGTAATGGCCGCAGGCGAAGAGTGGCTGGACATTTATAAGAGGTCGGGCCTATCCACCGTCTACATCGGCGATGAGGCGATAGTGGATACCCAAACATTTTCACTTGCTGGCGGTGACTTTAAGTCATTAAGGCAAGCCTATAATCGAATCGCAAAATATGGCTATACCATCGAGTTTTATGATCCCAAAACTGTCGATGAATCAATTAAATCCAAATGTTTGAGTTTGATGCCCAAAGCGAGAAAAGGTGAAGCCGAAAGAGGGTTTTCAATGACATTGGGGAGGATCTTTGATAGCAGGGACGACGGTCTGCTTTTGGCAGTGGCAAAGAGTCAAGATGGGAATATAGTAGCTTTTTGTCACTTTGTACCGGCTAAAGGAATCAACGGATACTCGTTAGATTTAATGCGACGTGACCCAGACAAATCGCACCCCAACGGATTGATTGACTATGTTATCTGTTCAACTATCTTTTTTTTAAAAGATGTAGGTTACGACTCACTTGATTTGAACTTTGCGACTTGGAGGGCAGTTTTGGCCGGCGAGTCGGGAAACGGTAAGTTGGAGGGAGCAAAGCGATGGATATTAAAGAAGATGTCCGGCGACATGCAAATTGAGTCTCTTTGGAAGTTTAATGACAAGTATAAACCCAAGTGGTTGCCTCGATATGTGGCTATGGAAAAGATTGAAGTGGCAATTCCAACTGCCATTGCGATTGCCCGCGCAGAATCATTTGCCGAATTGCCACTTTTGGGCAAGTTTTTTACGGCAAAACCCAAGGTTGAAAAATAAATTATTTTTTGCTAGGTTTTTGTTATAAAATAATATGTTCTTTTTAAACATTGTTTATCGGGTTTGTTTAAA
>DAHXLF010000097.1 GCA_027371755.1 Acidimicrobiales bacterium | reverse complement strand
GGTGCATGGTCGGCTGTAGGCATAATGCAAAAAATTCGCTTGATAAAAATTATCTTTATTTTGCTCAAAAGCTTGGCGCTAAAATACACCCGGAGACAAAGGCTATAGACGTAATTCCTTTAGATTCGGGCGGCTACGCTGTCGTTACTCAGAGGCCCGGCGCTTGGGTCAACAAACGCAAGAAGGTATTTACCGCCGAAAAGGTAGTGTTTTCTGCGGGAGTTTTGGGTACCTTAAAATTACTTTTTAAATTAAAAGAGACGGGTCGTCTTCCTAAGATTTCCGATAAATTGGGCGACACCGTAAGAACCAACTCGGAGGCTATCGTTGGTGCAACTGCAGACGAAGTGCCTGCCGAGGATTTGACCAAGGGTGTTGCAATTTCTTCTTCAATCTATCCCGATGAAGTAACGCATATTGAACCGTGCAGGTATTCAAAAGGGTCTAACTCTATTTCGCTGCTGACTACCATGATGGTGGATGGTGGTGAAGGTGAATCAAGACGCAAAAAATTTCTAAAGCAGGTTATTGCAAATCCGAAAGAGTTCATTATGTCTTTTTCGAAAAAAAGGTGGTCGGAGAGATCTGTTATATTATTAGTAATGCAAACCAAAGATAATTCCATGAGAATAATTAGGAAGCGAGGTTATCTTACGTCGACGCGAGGACATGGAGAACCGAACCCCAGTTATCTTCCTGTGGCTAACAATTCAGCAAGAGTCGTAGCCGATATTATAAAAGGTAAAGCGTGGGGTTCTTGGGGGGAAGCACTGTTTGATGCACCGACGACCGCACACATCATTGGGGGAGCTTGCATTGGAAATTCTCCCGAAGAAGGGGTAGTGGATCCGTTTCACCGAATTTTTGGTTACGAAGGACTCTGCGTGGCCGACGGCTCGGTTATTGGAGCAAATTTGGGAGTGAACCCATCGCTGACAATTACTACAATGTCTGAGCGTGCTATGTCGTTTTGGCCCAATAAAAATGAGACAGACTTGAGACCCAAATTGGGAACTCCTTATCAAAAAATAGATCCCGTCCGGCCGATTAATCCGGCTGTAGCCGAATCGGTAATCGAATCTATTCCAGTAAAATTGGCGGCAAAGCAACATTAAAATCACTTTTAGCACTTTGGTGCTTAGAATGTCGATTAAGCAATCAATTTAAAATCCCCTGCCTGGAAAGGTTGGTTTGTCTGTTCTATAAAATCTGGATTTTGAATGTGCCGAGAATTGTGTGATCGGTTCAAAGTAATCATTTCAAATCATAAATTTACATTGAACATTACACAGTCAATTCGAAAGTTAAAAAAATTTCAGAGGTTCTGTTATTTTGCGGTTTGGATATGGCTTATTCCTAAGTCGGGTGTAATCCAGTTAGCGGAAGGTTGCTCGTGGCTTAAGGTAAAAACTCCGGCTTAATGTTTCTTTGGGCTAATTTTCGATTGCTTGCTTTTTATGCCAGAATTATATAATTGATGTCTTCTAAAATTGCGTTTGATAATTTGTACTTATGCCATTTAATGCATCTCGAACGACAGCTTTTATCATGAAGGAGTTTTGTTCACCTGTTAATCTGATGAAAGCGGTTTTCTGCCCAGTCCTTTTTGGCCGGCAAAGCACTGCGCTATCTCTAAGAATTCCTCAGCTTCTTTGCCTGAAGCTTGCAGATTTAGATCCCTAATGTTTCTGCGCTGGGTCACTAACAGGCAAAAATCAGTTATGTCTCCCGTAATTTTGTTTGAAGCGGCGGTGTTACCGATTTCAATCGATTGACCACTGAAACCTAGTTCGACAAATAACTTATCCAAAGGTTCATCTAGGTTGTTGATTTTAAATGACCATTTAAAAGTTTTTACACCAAGTTCTGCAATGTACATCGTTGCATTGGACGCCTCCCTTTCAAATCCTAAGGCATCGTAAATATCCTGTGAATGTGCCCAGTACTCCATAACCCTTGAGATTATGGCGGTCGTAGGTTTCATATCAGGGCCAAACCATTTGATCGGCAAATCGGGTTCTCTAAGCTTAAAAGATGTCTTAAGTTTGTCATGATTGGATTTAAAGGCTTCTATGGTATCGTGCGCTCCCAGCTGCCTAAACCGGTTAATATGGAAATCCATTAATGCGACTTCGTTTCCCGAATGATCGTCTTTAAGTTGTAAAAAAGCCGTTGGATCCTCAAAGGCAAGCGACATAACTTCGTCAAAGTAAACTAAGTGCCCCAAGCAATCTAAATTGGACCAGGTTGCTGCCAATGAAGGTTTAGACCACTGCACTTCCGTTAGGCCTTCAACCTTGCTACAAATTTCCGTTTGAAGGCTTGTGAAGTCTTCAATGAGTTCGTCCGTTGTGTAGGTAATAGATTTTAGGGGCATTGGGCTTAAGTTATAAATAACAGTTATGTCAGTTGATTAGCGATTATCTAATAAATACCGCCGAATTTCGTGTTTAAATGTTCTAAATCTACTCGGCATAACAAGTTTAGTTTCAACCGCCAAAAATATTCAATTAAATTTTATATTAATTTATTGTAGATGTCTGGATGCATATCTGACAAATGTAAATAAACAACAAACCAAGTAAGAATAAAATTACCAGGTACTCAAATTTAGATAAGGCCTGGATTCAATAATATTGAATTTTAATTACCTTAAAGGTCTTTGCCTTCATTACTCGTACATCAACGTTGCAATACGAACACATGTGACTCCCGAGTGTGATTGGAGCTCCGCAGTTGGGGCAGTTTGCCAAAACCGTATATCCGGGATCCTGGACGGATGCCAGGTCTAAGAAAATCTTAACATTTTGTGTTTCGTTGTCTGAGGTGATTGTGGTAATGGAAAGACGTGCTCGTATGTGCAAATCTTGTGTAATGTAACTGCCTGACAAGGTGCTTGCGTGCTCGATTTGAATAGATTTGGGACTGGCATCAAGTTCATAGTTGTTTCCAAACACACCCAACTGAAGATCATGCTCAAAATACGAATTAAAAAGATTAACATCATGGGTTTGATGGGTTACGAACATTGCATTTACCGCATTGGACAGGAAGTCTAAAATACGGACTGCCTGTGACCCAACTACCGAAGGGTCAAGGTTTCCGTCTTTGACTTGATCGCCGGACCAGGTTATCGGTATTGATTCTGTATAGGATTCTGACATAACAACGAAATGCGGTGAATTTAGGCTGATTCTCCGGGGGATCCTGAGCCTAATATAGACGTACCGCAGTTGGGGCAAAATTTCACGCCAGGGTTAAGTGCCGTACCGCAGTTGGAGCAAAATTTTGCACTCGATGTTACTGCAGTAGGAGCATTTTGTAAAGCGGCAGCGGCTGGGGTTTCAGTCTGTATAGACGCCGGTTGTGCTGGAGCCGGTTGTGCTGGAGCCGGTTGTGCGGCGGCGGGTTGTCCCATGGCGGCATTGTTCATCATAAATCCCATCATTCCAGATTGGGTTGTTGCGTTGCCGTCCTCAATTCCTCTGGCAATGTCCAACATTGCTTCACCTCTGGCGTATTCTTGGAAAGATCCTGCGACTTGAGTATAGGCTTTTGCTTCGGATAGGTTTCTAAGTCGGTTTAAATCTTCTTCGGGTACGTTGATATTTAGTTGCGCAAACGTTGACACCGCAATTCCATAGAGATCTAAATTGGTGTTTACTGCATTTAATGAATTTGCCATCAAACTCTGTTGCACTTCGCCCATAAACAGGATGCCATGATCTTTTATTAATCCTGGTAGTTCGCTTCTTATGGCGGCCAATACCTGATCCTGTATCCACGTCACAATTTGATTTTCATGATTGGTTGTTCCCGAAGTGCCTATTAATTTGGTAATTAGTTTGATTGGATCTAAGACTTTAAAAGCCAGATTTCCAAATGCTTTTACCGCAACTATCAACCCGGATACCGAATCGGAAATATTGTCGATCGGTCCGCCAAAATTGATATCGGGGATGTCTCTGGTGGCGACATAGTAAAGCTCGGCATCGTAATATGCATTGCCTGTAAGCCTGTCTACCAACCATCCTAAAGTTAGAGATGCACCCTCATCTAATTGGTGTCTTCCGGGAGGAAGCGTACCGATTACCTTTCCTAAATTGGTGAATACCGCAACATAATCCATGTCTACGTTAATGATTGAATGTTGAACAATCTGAGAATCTGGATATTTCCAAATTATTGACTTTTTTTGCTCGTCCGGCAGGTCTATAAAAAGCCTTTCAATACCTTTGTCTTTGTGACCTTCAAATAACGGCATAGGTTACTCCTTCTACTTATACTTTCGATTTTTTATCACTGATATTATAAATGCACCTGTCATCGATTAAATAAGATTATTTTCTCAAGTAAATCTTTTATCTCGCTGGATTGTGCGGCTCTGCTCTCAATTTCTTTTAAGAGCGATGCGGCCCATTCACTGATTGACACGGTATTTATTTTTAGAACTTCATTTGGATTATCGAGTTCTACAACTTCACATTTAATTACATCTGAAAGATCGATTCTAAACTCTTTGCCTCTGAGCTTTATTAACATCCTTTTCAACTTTGATGACTTCAAATGCAAGTGGTTTAAGTAGGGCAAATCGCCGATAAGTTTCCCTAAAATACCGTGACTATAACTTACCTCAACGACAAAGTTCGTATTAAGTCTTAAGTACTTTGATAAAACTCTTAAAAGCTGTTGAAGCTGATCGATGTTAAAGCTTAAATTTGACGTAGTTTCGTAAAGTTTGGTATCTTCAAACTCGTCTTGTTTGAATGAAGCAACGGCATCACCGCTCGACTTGCCGATGGAGTCTGGGATATAGTCAGCAGAGTTTTTATTTTTATCGATATCCATATTGTCTAATTGTCATGCCTTACTAAATTATCTAACATAATTCTATATTAATATTTTAAATTATATTAGCGTAATTAGCCATATTGAATTTTGAATTAACTTGAGAAAGATCTGATTAGTTTGAACATGTGGTCGAGCAAAAAGCTATTTAAATAAAAATATTGAATTTATGATTTATGAAATATAGAGGGCATATACCCGCGCAATATCATCTAGACGATTGACATTAGATTATTTAATTCTTCGAGCTTTAAGCTGGCCGCTTAAAATAATGCACGGTCGTCAGAAATTTCATTGAATTTTGAATCTATATCATCCATAAAAAAGAGATTTCAACGTAATCCGGATCCGATCTTTTTTGCTTGACAACCGAAATGTTTGCGTTTATTAATCTCAGAATTTAACTTATTGACTCATTTACTTTATTAAAAAATTTGCCCGAAATAACCAATGCCATGAATGCCAGAAAAGCTAAGACGAAAAATAACGTGTAGCTTTGAAAACCAACATATTTGAAGGAAACTTCATGTCTGCCGGGCTGAACTTCAACACCCACAACGGCTGGGGCGAGCATTATTACCTTTGCGGGTCGATTGTCTACGGTAACGGTCCACCCCGGGTCGTATGATGCCGAGAGCAACAAAATCGCTTTGTGATTGGCAATTACAGATGCCGTTAAGTATCCGTTGATCAAGTCCGGGTGTACGCTTAGGATCGTACCGAGATTTGTTGACGGAGTATCAAGCGGTTTAGGTCCAGATATGTTGTTCCAGTTGACGCCCATATCTTTGTTGTGAATTAACATGTTTGAATTTAACAATCCAACGGAGTTCATTCCAACGTCATGTCTGTTGAGTGAAATATTTGAAACTGTGGTAACTAAGTGAACAAATCCGTACGGCGTTTCCCACAGCGAATAGTTGCCAGCGGTCATGATGTGATTGCAGGGTATAAACGGCTTAAAGTATTTCGGTAAAATTAAGTACCGAATACCAAATAGGATGTAGTCGCTTGGGTTGTTTTCATTGAAGTAGGCTTCGGGATCTGTCATTAATGATGCTGTTCTTAAAGTATATCCGACCTCTTGAATGTCTTCACTTTCGAGATACTTGAATACGGGGACTTCGCCTACAACAAAATTTTGGCCCCAGTTGGTTGGAAGGCCGGCGTAAGTGCGTCCTGTTTGATGATTTTTAATATAACTTATTAGCGGTAAAATGAATTGCGACTGAGTGATTTGGCCGATATTTTGAACTTGAATTTGTGTAGCATTTGAGGCATCGTATCGGTACAATTGAGTAAACATGGGAGCTAAAAGCACACTCATAACCAGAAGTAAGATTGCATAAACATAGGTTAATATTGCTACCTGAACCGAATTGTTGGTAATCTTGGATTTGATGTACTGAAGGATGCTTCCAAATTTAAATAGTAAGTAGTCCAAACCAATGCCTGCAATTAGAATTGCCATAAGATCGGTCCCAATTATAAATCTTCTGAAGAATAAATCGGAATGTCCCGGAATTATGTCTGCAACTGCGTGAAGTGAGGTCGGACCAAAAGAAACAATTAGATAGGCCGCAAATAAAATTAAAAGAAGTCTTCCGGCTATGAACCTTTTTATAACTACGATGGATACAATTATTCCGACCAATACGAATAGAGTAAATACCGGAGGACGATTGTAATCAAACATCCTTCCGGTGAATAACCATCCAAGTTCAACTCGCGCACCGTAGCCTCTCTCCAAAGGGCTGCCGGTGAAAAATTCGTTTATCGATACCCAATTTTTGTAGTAGATGAGCGGATATATGACCCAAAGTGACATAACCAGAGATCCCACAAACATTAATGCTCCGTTGATTAGTCGTTTGCGCAAATCCTTAAATGTTAAAAACGGTATGACAACAATTGCCCCGAAGGCAAGATAGCCCGTTTCAAAGTGAGCCGCAGCCGTTAGCATGCTCAAAAGAGCCGCCCAAGGTATAAAACGTTTATCGGTGGCTCCCCTGAATGCGGTGGCGATGGCCAGAGGAAGAAACCACGAACTTATCAATTGCGACCAAAGCCCGTAACCTATCCACAAGTAGGCTTTTTGTTCGTATCCTACTCCGGCAACAGACATTATAAACGGAGAGAAGAGCGCTGCCGATGCAGGGATAAATCGGCTTAATTTAAGAATTTTGCCTGAGACAAAAATACAGATTGGCCAAAGTGCAACTCCTAAATATGTGCTCCATCGGAATGCGGTATCGGGAGATAATACGGTACCGATTAACCCGACTAACATCGCACCTAAACTTTGATAATGCAAAAAATGAGGCGATCCTAACCCAAGGTATGGGAACCACGTGGTCAGAGGAAGTTCGCCCGATGAAATTCTCGAAGCTGCAAGTCTCACCATCTGTTCATGCATAGATGAATCATTTAGATAGTCGGCGGGTACAAGTGCGGTTCTTAAGTTGTAAAGATTCCACACAATTGAGGCATCGTATCGGTACAATTGAGTAAACATGGGAGCTAAAAGCACACTCATAACCAGAAGTAAGATTGCATAAACATAGGTTAATATTGCTACCTGAACCGAATTGTT
>DAHXLF010000096.1 GCA_027371755.1 Acidimicrobiales bacterium | reverse complement strand
CATTCTCAATAAAATTAAACATTTTTTCAGCATGCCGCATTTCAACTAACCGAACGCGACGTAAAAAACAGCGTTAGGCCGATTATTACCCTAAAGGACATGACCTCAGATGATTTGGTAAGTGCGTGTTTGGCTGCAGTAGGCTTTCCTAACTCCAACATGCTAACGCGTTCAATCTATGAACTGTCGGGCGGGGAACTGAAAAGAGTCGCCATTGCATCGGTCTTGGCACTTATGCCCAAGGTAGTAATTTTTGATGAACCGCTTGCCGGTTTAGACTATAGTTCAAAGCTCAAAGTCAGGGATATTATCAAATCGTTATCTAATATGGGAATGGCGACAATCGTTGTTTCGCATGACTTTGAAGATATAATACCTGTTTGCAATAGGGTTATCGGACTAAATCAAGGCAGAGTAGTATTCGACGGAGATCCAGAATCTTGGGAAAAACAAAAGGAACAAGAAAATGGGCAATAAGTCGAAACAGAAGCAGTCCAAGCAGGGCAAACAAATCGTAATCTTTCGATTCGTAGATAAAAACTCTCCGATACATACGTTGTGGGCTGGAACTAAAATTATTGGTCTTATCGTACTTACCGTTGCCATTACGTTAATGATAAGTTGGCAAGCTTTGATTGTTTTCGGAATCTTTCTTGCGATAGTTTGGATAATATCCGGAGTGCCCGTAGGGGCACTGCCCAGATTGCCTAGGTGGTTAATTTATTTGATTATTTTTTCGGGAATATTAACTGGGATTACATCTGATGCTGCCAAACCCATTATTCACATTGGCGCTGCTCAAATTAAAATCGGGGGATTGATAACATTTGCGGAATTTATGATGTTCTCGTTGGAGATTATTCTGTGCTTATTGATTTTAAGTTGGACTACTAAGCTCGGAGAGGTTGCAGATGCCATATCTACTTTAGGCAAACCTTTTAGACGCTTGGGGCTACCTGTCACTGAGTATGTTAATGTCTTTGCACTGTCCCTGAGGGGAATTCCCTTAATACTGGAAGAGCTGCGACTTTTAGCGGCAGCTGAAAAGCAGAGGCGAATGCATAAGCCTGCTTTTGAAACTGCAATTACGGTAAGAGAAATTTTTCAAGAAGGCGCTAACTTATTGTCGGCGGCAATTTCTTCGGCTGTTCGAAGAGCGGCTGAGATGAGCGAAGCGATGCAGGCCAGAGGCGGATATAGTGAAGTGGTAGGTGTTAAAAAACACACTTCGAAAAAGGATTTCTTTGCGTTTATTGTAGTTGCTTGTGTATGTTTAATTTTGTTGGCGACTTTATTTATATAGTCGATTGACTCGTTTGAAAGGTCCTATATTGTGAGTAACGAAAAAATGTTTAATTTTATTGAGAATGTATCAATAAAAATTGACACTATAAAACTTAAGAAAATCAATTCCAAACTTTTAAGATCTATTGCAGTAAAAGATGGAGCAATTATATATTCAAATCGTCCGATTTTGTTCGTCGAAGTGCATTCGGATGATCTTATTGGCTACGGAGAGTGTGCGGCTCTTGAATTGCCGTATTATACGAGTGAATTTTGCGACCAATCTATATTGGTCATTGAGAGTATATTGGTCCCATTAATAAAAACTAAAATGGGTTCTCAAATAAATTTGGCTGAATTATCAGATCTATTTAGATTGGTCCAGGGACACAATATGGCAAAAGCCGCCATGGAAATGGCCTTTATCGATTTGGCTCTTAAAACTTCAGAGACAACTTTAGAGTCGCTGTTAGACCTCAAAACAAACCCAGTACCTTTTGGGGCGGTAGCAGACGGAACGAATCCAATAGAACAATCGGTCGACGACATTGCGAATTTAGTGAGTTTGGGTTATAGCAGAGTTAAAGTTAAGATGAACCCCAAAGTATGCCCCAGTTATTTTAGAAGTCTGAGAAGTGAATTCCCCGACCTTGAAATGTTTGTAGACGCAAATGGGACTTTTACTAACTTTAAAGAAGCTCTTGAGTATTTCAAAGCTATCGAAGAGTGTGATTTGAGTATGATTGAACAACCCTTTGAAAGAGATGAACTTTTGGCAAACACAAGATTGGGAGGACTAGTCGCACCTCCGATCTGCTTGGATGAACCCATAGTATCAGCGGCTGCTGGTAAGAACCTAATTGAAATAGGAGCTTGTGATATTCCTTGCGTTAAAGTTGGTCGGATGGGAGGAATTTTGCAGGTGCTTGAATTTCACGATATCTTAGAAGAAGTTGGCGTTACCGGATATATTGGCGGGAATTTTTCATCGGATTTGGGTAAGTGGGTTGACTTGGTTTTGGCATCCCTTAGTCAATTTCGGTTAATTCCTGATTTGACTTTAAAGGATTCGGGACTGGATATTAATTTGTGTGAGCAACCAAAAATCGTAGAATTGAAGGCAAATCAGGTAGGATTTGAAATTGAATCGAAGGACTTTGGTCTGGGAAGAGATTTTAAGATAAATTACATAGACGAAGAAAAGATAGCCGCAAGCGTCGCAATTGATTTTAAGTAGTTTAAATTTATTGTGAAACTCGAAACCGCTCAACATTTGTTTCCTCACATTTACGTATATCGCGCGGTCGGAGTTGATTTTACAATCAAAACGGTTAAAATTAATATGTGAAATTGTTTTCCAACGAAAAGAAGCTTCTTACAACACAACGGACGTTGGAGCAGAAACGCGAAGAATTTCGAATTACTAATGAGCAGATTGTTGCGCTGGAGGAGGAACTAGACCGATCCAGAATTGATGCGATGGTATCTGAAACTCCTTTGGCCGAGCGAATATGGCATGAGCACCAACGCCACATGGAAGCCTATCTAAAAGATAAACATGTGTTGGAGTTGCAAATTGACGAGCTAGAAAGGCGCTGCAGCGATTTGCGAAATTTAAATTTCCAGTCTTGAACGGTAGTAAAATTAATAATTCAATGTCAAAAGATAGTAATTTAAAAGAAGATATTAAAGTTGTAATTGCCGAAGACGAAGCCATCGTTAGGCTTGATTTGAAAGAAATATTGACCGAGCGTGGTCTGACTGTAGTCGGGGAAGCTTCCAGGGGAGATGAAGCCATAGAGCTGGTCAAAAAATATAGCCCGGATTTAGTCATTTTGGACATTAAGATGCCCGGTGTGGACGGGATAAAAGCTGCAGAAGAGATTAGCACTTTTGATCACAAACCCGCAATTCTGTTTTTAACGGCATTTTCCCAAAGAGACTTAATAGAAAGAGCAAGAGATGCCGGAGCTATGGCGTATTTGATTAAGCCTTTTCAGGAGAATGAATTGTTGCCTGCGATAGAAATTGCTCTGGCGAGACACGAAGAGGTTACCGCAGCCGAGTCCTACATAGATTCATTAAATGATGAAAAAGCAAAGCTTGAAGCCAAAATAGAATTTAGAAAATTATTGGATCGAGCAAAAGGGAAGCTTATGGATAATTTCGATATGGGTGAAGCTGAAGCTTTTCGATTTATTCAGAGAACGGCGATGGATAAGAGAATTCAAATGCTTGCTGTATGTCAAGATATAATTTCGGGGGAGCTTCGACCAACTTAAGCCCAATTAGCAAATTAATTCGCAAGTCGATTTAATTCAAGAATAGTAATAGATAAAATATTTTGGTTTTGAATATGTTTTCTGATTGTTTCGTGAATTATAGTCAGCCAAGCTAGATTACCCACAGCTGCTCGGCAATTTTTGAATTTATGATGTTGATGCCTTTGATGGTCTGAACTGTCAACAATTGGCTCGTTTCGTCGTCAGATTTAGTTTTTGATTTAAGCAGAATATTTTTACTAGGCGTAATTCCCCAGTTATACAGTAAATTCAAGGTTTGGGTATCGGATTCTAAAGTTTCACCAATTCTGGACAATTTATAAGTTTTGTGTTCCTGGCCGTGAATGAGCCGAAATTCGGCAGTGTTCCTCTTTCCCTGAAGTCCTGGGATTGGATTTCCATGCGGACACGTTGATGGGTTGCCAGTTATCTCAATGATTTTTTGCTCCACGCGATCTGAAATTACATGTTCGAGCAATCCCGCTTCTTCATGCACGAGATACCATTCGATTCCCAAGATATCCGTTAGTAATCTTTCTGCCAACCGATGCTTCCGTACTACCGACTGTGCTCTTTTAAGACCCTGCTCGGTTAGTATTATTGTTCGGCCCGACTTAGTGATTTCGCCATCTTGCATCAATTTTTTTACAACCGCAGATACGGTTGGTGCAGAATGCTTAAGTCTCTCGGCTAGTCTCGCTTGAATTATAATTTCCCCGTCTTCACTTAAGTCGTACAGGGTTTCGAGATATTGCTCAATTGATGGGTGAAAGCCGATTGGCATATAAACAATAATAGTGGATCTTTTAAAATCATTAATTGTGGTTTATTAAATTGTTTGAAGCTGTGAAGTCGAAGCAAAATATACATAGTAACAATTTGTTCTCAGTAATGCAATAGCATTGGATAGATGAATGTTGTAGCAATAGATGGTAATTCGATGTTATTTAGGGCATTTTTTGCCTTTTCGAGATCTGGTTTAACGAACTACGAAGGCATCGAGACCGGCGCTATTCATGGTTTCGTTAATATGCTGACCACCGTTATTGAAGGCTATTCCCCCGATCAGGTTGTGGTAGCTTTTGATTTACCCGAAGATACGTTCAGACATGCATTAATACAAGATTATAAGGGCGGGCGTCCAGAAACCCCCGAATCTTTAATAGTTCAGTTGCTTTTGGTTAAACAATTTCTGGAATTACTTGAAATACCCATTTATGAACTTCCAGGTTTCGAAGCTGACGATATTTTGGCAACGGTAAGTGAGTTGGTAAAACTTAAAAATGGTGAAACAATTTTAGTTTCTGGAGATAGAGATATTTTTCAATTAGTTGAAGACCCTAGCGTTCGTCTGTTGTACCCGATTAAAGGTTTAAGTCAAACATCATTGTTTAATGAAAAAGCCATTTATGATAAAACGGGCGTATGGCCTCGTGATTATCCTTTGTATGCTACCTTACGGGGAGATCCCTCTGACAATTTACCGGGAGTTCGTAAGGTAGGTGAAAAAACTGCAGCTTTATTAACTAATGAATACGGTAGCCTTGATGCAATTTATAATAATCTTGATAAATTAAAACCTGCAATTGCTGAGTCCTTTGCTGAAGCAAAGGAAAGAATCTATCAAATTCTTGAAATTGTCCATCTTAAAAGAGATTTAAATATTGACTTAGATTTTGAATCTAAGTTTCGTGATTTAAGAAACATAAATGAATTGGAAGAGTATTTTGCAAAATTGCAAATTGTACAAAGTTGGGTTCGGCTTAAAAATGTCTTAGGCAGGCATTCGACCGATTTTGTTTCAGGTCGAGCCGTTAATTTTTCAACTGGCTCAAATAAAGTTGCCGAAGTCAGCGATATCGATGGCGGTAGTATTCGTTACATCGAAAATGTGGAACAAAATTCAGTTTTAAATGTTGCTATCAAGTCAAATGAAGTAATTGAACCAAGGGCTGGCAGAATTGACGTTATGGCAAATTCACTGAGGCTCGAATTAAATTTAAAGCAATTTAGTAAATTGACACCCGATAAGATGTTGAATATCTCCGGCGCCCCTGAGGGGAATGACGAACCTGAAGCTGCAAAATGCTTTATGGTTGTTCAAAGTTATTTAGGGGCTCCCGGCAGATCGAAATTAAAATGGTTTGCACTTTGTGAGATTGGGGCTTTTGTTAAGGATCGTATAATCGAAACGGATGAACAAGCGAACCTTCAGTATTGCGTTATTTACCCAGAACAATATGATTTATCGACTCTACAGAAAGTTTTTGATTTAATGTCGAAGTCGCTATTAATCGGGGCTGGTCTAAAAGAATTTGTAAGGTCGTTAAATATGATTGCGATCTGTACGCCAAAATCTTTTTTCGACTTTTCAATTGCGTCGTTTCTGGTGGATCCAAATCTAAATAGGTTAGATATTCCCTCTGTCGTTAATTACCTCTCCAATTACCTTTCTGCCGATTTTGATTATTCTGAGGCAATATCTATGGGGCGGGCCGAAAAACTTAAAAACTCCAAACAGAATGATCTTTTGAGCCAGTCTGAAGATGTTGATTTGGCATCCGATTCTACAGATACCATGCATGAATCAGGAATTAAAAACTTACCTGAGCAATATAGTTTTCAAATTAAGGCATATAACCTGTTAAATCGAAGACTGTCGGAACTTCACGAGCTTGAGTTGTTCGAAAACATTGAAATGCCGGTGTTGGATTGTCTGACAGAGATGGAGTTGTTGGGAATTCAAGTCGATCGATCTAAGTTGAAAGAAATGATCCAGAACCTTGAATTAACAAGGTCGACCATCCTCCAGTTGATTTACGAAACGGTGGGGCATGAATTTAATGTAGGTTCCCCCAAACAACTTTCCGGTGTATTGTATGATGAAATCGGTCTCCAGTCACAAAGAGAGACTAAAACCGGTCGATCGACTGACGCTAACACCTTGGCTAAGCTTAAGGGGCTGCATCCCGTAATTGATATGGTTTTAGAATATCGAGAAGTGGATAAACTATTGAACACTTATGGAACCTCCTTGCTAAATTGCATTGACTCTGACAGTCGAATACACGCTTCATTTTCATTGACGTCTACTAGGACGGGACGTATTTCGTCCGAGAGTCCAAATTTACATAATATTCCTGTTCGGACGGAATTGGGTCAAAAATTTAGAGAGGTATTTATTGCAAAGCCCGAATATTCTTTTGTAATCGCCGATTATGATCAAATTGAACTCAGGCTGTTGGCTTACTATTCGAAGGATCTAAATCTACTAAATGCTTTTATCCAAGGAAGCGATATTCATAAATTTGTGGCATCAGTAGTGTATGGCGTTCCTGTCGATAAGGTAGACAAATCGCAACGCAGCGTAGCGAAAATGGTTTCTTATGGCTTGGTTTACGGAATGGAAGCATTTGGGCTGTCGGAGCGACTTAACATATCGGTGGGAGAAGCTAAAGTAATTTTGAATAAATATTTTGAAAGTTTCCCCGGGCTTAGAATATTTATAGACGGTTCTATTGAACAGATAAAAATCAACCGATATATTTCGACTATTTTAGGCAGAAGACGTTATTTTGAAGATTTAAATAAATTGAACAGGATTCAGCGACTGGCCATAGAGAGACAGGCAACAAATTCCATAATTCAAGGTAGCGCGGCAGATCTCTTCAAACTGGCTATAAACCGTGTGAATAGTGGTCTCAAGGCAGGTAATGTTGATTCATCAATCGTCTTACAAGTCCATGATGAATTAATTATTGAAAGTCCGATCGCAAAGATTGACATTGTAAAAAATATTGTCAAAGAGAATATGGAAGGTGTAGCGGAACTGGGAATACCGCTTAAGGTCCATATCGGTTCAGGGTCTTCGTGGGCGAACAAATAATGCATGTAGGTCGAATTAATTGCGTAGTTGTTTTATTGATGTTGTGCCAATCGGTGGAGCAGCTACAATAAAGGATTTCTACCCAATAAGACCACATAATACATAATGAAGTTTAATTTTGACTCTGTACTTTGATTATGAACGGTTCGAAGCGACAATTGTTTGTTAATTGTTTTATTTAAAT
>DAHXLF010000095.1 GCA_027371755.1 Acidimicrobiales bacterium | reverse complement strand
GTATCGTCCCATTCCCTAATTACATTTCCTTCTTCGTCCAACTCTTGCCCGAATACGGATATCTCACCCTTTTCAGGATCAATCATCACTACCGCCTCTTCCGCGGCATTTGGCAACCTTTTGTAAGCGGCAACCAAGGCATTTGCAAGAGCTTCCAACAAAGTATCAATGGAGATATTTTTTTCTCTGGCAAGAAGCCCGATAGCTTCCATGAACTCAAAAGTATGAATTGGAAGTCAGCTCACCTGGCATAGAGAGAAATTTAAGAAAAAAAGAACACTTTCTTGACTCTGTGGGTTTGACGGTAATGATGAAGACAAGGTCAGATTCCGGATTGCCACGCAGACTACAGGGCAAACTGCTTTCTGCTGGTGATACCGAGTGCGTACTGGAGCATCAAGGAGTCAAGCAACACGTCATATTTTTGTGAAAGCTCGTTATAGAGTTCAACGGCTTTCAGTTTCACGCTTTCATCCTTATTTAAGAACAGCGGAACTATATGTATATCAAACGGACTTACAGATTTGGGCCAAATAAGCCCTTTGTCATCATGGTGAGTCTCTGCTATAACAGCTATCAGCCGAGAGACACCTATCCCGTAACAGCCCATATAATATGGCTTATTTATTCCGTCTTCGTCCAAGAACTCCGCGTTTGCCATCGAAGTCGAATATTTAAGCCCAATCTGAAATGTATGTGCCGCTTCAACGGAACGCACAGTATTTAAGGGTGACTCGCAGTTTGGACAGCTGTCCCCTTCATTGACAACAGCAATATCTTCAAAAGCATCTATGGCAAAATCTTTAAGCGGAACTACATTTTTTACGTGATACTCGGCCTTATTGGCACCGACAACAAAGCCGTTTTCAGGGACATTCAAAACTTCATAGTCGCAAATTATTCGAACTTTCAGAGCTGAATCTATATTATACGGCGAAACAAACCCGTTAATGATACTAGGATGCTCATCAAAATCAGCCTTGTCAAACGGGCTGAGATTATCGGGTATCTTAATTTGCCTATCACCGGTTACGACCAAAAATACCGGAATATTGTCGTTGTCAATATCTTTTAAGACATAAGTCTTGAGGAATTGCTCTTTTTTATCCGATAAATCAAGTTGCGACGATACGTCGTCGATAGATCCTGACCCTGGCGTATATATCTCTTGCGGAGATAAACTATTATAACTACTTAATATTTTCTCAGTTAAGACAGTTATCTCTTCCTTTAAATAAGATTTTTTCTTGGCAATTTCTGTATTTGCCGAATATCCGCAATTTGAGCAAGAGACAAACGTATCTTCACCGATTGGAGAAGATACCATGTATTCATGGTTTACGTCTCCCCCAATTGCACCGCTTTTGGCTTCTACGGCAGTTACATCCAATTCCAAAGTCTCAAAAATTTTGTCGTATGCGTCTCGCAACACTTGATATGTCTCGGTCATTTTTTCTTTTGAAACATCAAAAGAATAAGCGTCGCACATTATAAGTTCTTTGGTCCTTAAAAGTCCGAATCTAGGTCTAGCCTCATCTCTGAATTTAGTTTGGATCTGATAAATAGTAACTGGAAGATCTTTGTAGGACTTTGCATACGTGGAAACTATTCTCGTGGCCACCTCTTCATGTGTAGGGCCCATTACATACTTTCCCGAACGTCCTTTAACTAAAAATGCCGGTAAAAGACCTCCGAAATCAGCACTTCTTCCACTTTCGTCCCAAAGATCAACAGGTTGCAAAACCGACATCAACAGTTCTTGAGCGCCAGCTTCGTTTAAATGTTCACGAATTACGGCATTCAATTTTTCCAAAACACGCTGCCCCAAAGGCAAAAAATTATATACGCCCGAAGAGAGTCTGAATACGTAACTGGCTCGGGCCAATAATTTATGGCTTTCCACTTCTGCGTCTTGGGGTGCGTCTCTTAAAGTTCTAATTAAAAGTTGCGTCATTCTCACAATTATAAAGATTAGACGCTATTTTGCCCTTAGGTTTAAAAACTGAATTTTATTATCCCAAAATATGTGACAAAACTAAAAACTTAGTAAAATAACGGATGAATTAATTTGAAAATTGACAAACCCTGTTTGCGTCATCAGAATTTTATATGAACGAATTTTTAAAACAAGTTAAAGACGAACTTATTTACTCTTTTAAGCCGCCATTTTGGTGGCTAAGCACACTTTTTTTTAATTTCGTCTTAGCCGTACTTGCTATTTCGTATTCGAACTATTTCCACCACCATTATTTTAGGGTAGGTCTAATTGGTCTAATCATGTCGACATGGCTTCTTGCGGACGTTACAGCAACAAACCAATTGGGTGCAGATCCCGATAGGTACGAATTAATGAGAAAAAGGGGATTCACTCCAATCCACATTCTAACCATAAGAAACGTTATGCTAATCCTTATCATTTTACCGGTATCAGCGTTATTTGTTATAGTAGGAGACGCTTTAAATCATAACCTTAAGACGTTGTTTATTGACTTGGTCATTACTATTGTGCCGATCGGACCTTGGCTGGGATTTGGAAACGTAATTTCAGCGGTTTTGCCGTATAAGCAGATTCTTATTAAAACCCGTCTTAAACATCCGTCTACAATTATACCTTGGCTCTTAAAAATGTCCCTGCCATATGTAGCTTCAACCTTCACTGTGCCGTTTTGTTTATGGCCGCTATATATTACCAAGCTATACGGTCGAAAAAATGTAAGTTCTCATTTCGTCGTAGATTTTATAGTCGTCTTTTCATGGTCGATATTTATATTTGCCTTAGGAACATACCTATCTCATAGATATTTAAGACATGAACCAAATAAAATTGATGAATTAAAATTTTAGGCTGGCGAACTTTTTTTTCTAATTTATGTCGATGTCACTGCCTTACAAAACTTAAATTAACATTAAACTAAATAGGCAGTTAGACAAATTGCAGCCAAATAATTTTTACTTAAAGTTATTTCGTTAGAACGGAGTAGTTACATGACCGATCACAAACAAGTTCTTGAAGATCTTAGACAACCTGTTAAAGATTTGCGCAGTCACATACCTGAAGTTTGGTCGGGTTTTGCCGAAACCCATAAGCATGCCATGAAAGACGGTGAACTCGACTCCAAGACAAAGGAGCTAATCGCTTTGGCAATTGCAGTTGTAAAGCGATGCGACGGATGCATAGCATCACACGCCAGAGGTGCTGTAAGGGCTAAGGCAACTGAACAGGAAGTGGCTGAAGCCTTGGGTGTTGCCCTACTTATGGACGGGGCTACAGTTACCGTTTACGGTCCGCGAGCCTTTGAGGCATTTGTTCAATTTAAAAATGCGCCGACTGCATAGTAGGCGACAAATCTTTCTGCAATAAAAACTAGTAGAAATCGCCGATTGCCAACCAAACTTTAAAAACAAGTTTGACCTATTTAAATTTAAACTGATCCTAAAGGTTTGTAAGAAATTTACTTAAATGAATTTCCGGTTTGTCCTGCAATACCCTTTGAAGCCGATATTGACTTTCAAACAATACAACCAGCTCATTTTGTGAAGAGTTAAGAATTTTAATTCCCTGAAGTTTTTTCAAATGAGGTATGGATTCCTGATCCGTTTTCATTATTGCCGGATATGAAAGATAATTTATTTGTATGGGAGCGTTAAACTCATGATTCAACCTAAACTCCACCACTTCAAACTGCATCTGCCCCACAGCCCCTAAAATCGATCCCGAATCTCCGTTGGTATCATAGAACAGTTGGATAACACCTTCTCTTTGAAGTTGTTCCAATCCTTTTTTAAACTGCTTGGACTTACTTACATCTTTCACTCGTGCGGCGGCAAAGATCTCTGGTGCAAATCTGGGAATTTTGGGGTAGGTAACTTTTTTATTAACGTATAGAGTATCTCCGATCGATACATCTTTAGCGTTTATTAATCCGATGATATCGCCGGGAAAGGCTACATCCACGGTTTCACGACCTGCTCCAAAAATTGAACTCGTATGCCGCGTAGATATCTCATCAGTCGACTGAGAATGCTTTAAAACTTGCCCTCTTTCAAACTTACCGGTATTTACCCGCAGAAATGCCACCTGATCTCGGTGATTAGGATTCATGTTTGCCTGGATTTTAAAGACCAGGCCCGAAAAATTTGAGTTCAAAGGTGCAGCGGTACCATTTGTATCTAATCTTGGGTAAGGTGCGGGTCCGATATCAATGACAGCACTTAAAAGATCGTCGACTCCAAAATTTGTCAAAGCCGATCCGCAGAACAGCGGAGTTGCTCCTCCCTTTAAAAAAGAATTAGCATCAAAAACCGAATCAATCGATTCAAGCAAAGAGATCTCTTCTACTGCCTTTTGTATGTCTTGATACTCTTCACATCTTTGGATTGTTGTCGAAGTATCTAAATCAAAGTTGTCAACATCGCTTATTTTTGATCCGTGTGACTGTTTTTTAATTCTTCGATAAACATTCTTTTGGGTGTTGATTACACCGTGAAACTCTCCGGCTATGCCTACAGGCCAAGTTATAGGGGTGACCTGAACCTGCAACTTACTTTCTATCTCATCGACTATTTCCAAAATGTCCAACCCGGGGCGATCAAATTTATTTATGAAAGTAATCATGGGCAAATTCTTGTTCGAGCAGACTTCAAAAAGCTTCAACGTTTGCGATTCGATTCCTTTGGCCGCGTCCAAAACCATTATCGCAAAATCGGCTGCTTCAAAGACCCTATAAGTATCTTCGGAAAAGTCTTTGTGACCGGGAGTGTCCAATAAGTTGATCACGTGATCTCTGTAATTAAATTGCAGTACAGTAGATGAGATAGAAATACCTCGTTGTTTCTCCAATTCCATCCAGTCAGAACGAGCTTTATTTACACCAGCTTTGGCCCTTACCGCCCCGGCTTCTTGAATAGCCCCTCCGTACAAAAGAAACTTTTCGGTAAGAGTTGTTTTGCCCGCATCGGGATGAGAAATAATGGCAAATGTCCTGCGTATTTGAGCATTAAGATCTATTTCGTTTGTATCCATGTGCGATCATCTCTTTCCAAATACAAAAATATATTTTGGATTTGGGATTAATAACTTACTTAACTCACGCTGTAGTTTTTACCGTTAAACAATAATTGTTGTCTAGATGAGAAACTTGTTGATCAACAATACTTTTCCAATTGACTACTGTTTATCTACAACAATAAGTAATACTAATATTCTAATAGATTATTAGTAACTTGCGCCGAGTAGCGATTCTTTGCAAGGACAAGTCTTGACAAAGAACAAATCGCAATATTTGAACAAATCGCAATATTTCATTAGATGGAATCTATATTAAAAAATGAATTGGACTCAAATTGCACATCGTTATTAAATCCAGCACCGGCAAACGAGTGGCAAACGAGTGCAGTAACTGGCGTTACAAATCAATGGTTTCTGTTAAACGTTGATAAAAGACACCGCGACGTGCCCCCGGCAGGATTCGAACCTGCGACACACTGATTAGAAGTCAGTTGCTCTATCCTGCTGAGCTACAGGGGCAATAATAGTTAAAACTATAATTTTATATACTAGTTTAATTTAAATTCAACCTCCTAAAAATGATTTAAAATTGAATATCATCGTATTTGGTGACCGTAGCTCAGTTGGCAGAGCACTAGGTTGTGGCCCTAGGGGTCGCGGGTTCAAGTCCCGTCGGTCACCCCATTTGATAGTATTTAATAGCGAAAGTTTTAACAAGCATCTGCGCCTCTAGCTCAATTGGCAGAGCAACGGACTCTTAATCCGCAGGTTCTGGGTTCAAGTCCCAGGGGGCGCACAGTAACAAAATAAGACTGCAGAAAAATAAGACTGCAGAAAAATGAGGGAGAATCCCTTTTTAAAAGACTACCTTGCAAAACTTATCGGATTCAAGCGCTGTTTAGTTAATATACAGTTGCATTTCGGTTACGTATCAAACTTATCTAAGTCAAAGTTGCGGACAAAAAAGGTTGAGTTGAGACTGCTGCGGACAATAATCAAACGAAGATCGACAAACGTACAGGGCAAATTCACAAATAAGTTTTCCAAATAGTGCTCATTGAATTTAGATAACTTAAATTCCTATTCAAACGGGACAAGCAAAATTCATAAGTTTGAAACTTTTATTAAGCCATAAAACTCTAAAGATACTATGACTTGCCGCTTGAAATATTTATACCCCAAGACCGTTGCCACAGAGTGATCTATGGTGATCATTCACGTGACTTCCCCTTGCGGGGTTTCTCGTCCCTTGCGGGATTCGATTCTCGCCTCACCGCGACCGGCCCTCCAAAACTGCAAAGGTCTTACGGTCGCTCCTCCGGCGCCGGATGATCCGACGTCCAAGCCTGGGTCTGTGCCACCATCACTGGCGGCCTGGGTGTCCACAGGGGCGCTGGCCTCAACTAGACCAGGACTGGTGCTTGACTCCGGCCAGTCACGGAGGTTCTTGGCTGCGTTGACATCGCGGTCAATTAGATCGCCGGTATAGCTGCAAACAAGCATCTTATCCAGCTTGTGCATAGCGGTCAGGCGGCAACCACAACCATGATGTATCTGACTCGATGGGAACCAACGATCAGCGATGATGAGCGTTGTATCCATCCTACCCATCTTGTATGTGAGCATGGGACGGAACATTCCCAGGGCCGCATCAGAAACGATGCGTCTGAATGCGCGCCTACCCATCGAGCGCTTCATTGCAGCAATATCGAGGTCCTCGACTATGACCTCGCCATATGTGGAACAAAGCCAACTCGTCAGCTTGTGCTCCGTATCTTGGCGTATATGTACGGTCTTTCGGTCCAGCTGGGCGAGCTTGGCTTTTGCTTCCCTGTGGCCTTTAGAGCCGGATATACACCTTGACATCTGTCTCCCCACCCGCCTGCGCTCCGTAAGGGTGGCACGTAGGGGAGCGGGGTTGAGAATCTTAAATAGATTACCTTCGGTGTCCGCCACGGTTGCAAGGGTGCGCAGTCCCAGATCAACACCTGCTCGTACCTCAGGCTTCGTAACCATACGCGAAGTCGGGGTGCGTATGGCGTAGTTCACCGACACAAACAGCCTTCCCCAGCGCTCGGATAACGTCATGTTCATAATACGTGCCCTTCCCTGGGCAAGTGGGCGTTGTATACGCCTAATGTTCTCCTTCGAGCGTAGATTCCCGATCACCGGCAATGTAATGGTGCGCCGATCATCAGAAAAACGCATCGTCCCCGTGGTGAAGCGTACACGCCCGTGGTCTTTCCCCTTGGAGCAGAACTGGGGAAAACCGACCTTTTGCCCCTTGCGGGCTCCATCCTTTGATGCCTTCCAATTGGCCAGGGCCGTGACGAGATCGGAGATGCCGCAACTGTAGGTCTCTTTTGAGTTCTTCCCCCACCACGGAGCAACCTCACCCTTTGTACGGTTCCACTCCTTTCGCAGTGCCGGCAGGCTCCAGGATACTGACCTATGGTTGGGATCGTCGTCTTTGGCGTCCATGTCGGACTTCACCTGACCAAGCGCCCAGTTGTATGCCTTCCGGCGTCCACCGAAGTGAGAACGGATCGCAGAAGGGTTCTCCGGCCATTCGACCTCGAAGCGAGCACCTGTCATCTGCCAACCCGATGGTGCCTCCATCAGGTCATCGCCGTTGTGACGAAACAAGGCAAACAACACAGAGATGGACTCCACCGCCTCGCGATGTGCCTCGAAGTCGTCGCCTATGTCCACCCGACGAGACATTCGCACTTGACCGCCCTTGC
>DAHXLF010000094.1 GCA_027371755.1 Acidimicrobiales bacterium | reverse complement strand
ACGAAATATGGAGCAGAAGCATTCTTGGCTTTAAGAAGTTATATATCTACAGCCAAAAAACAACAACAAAACATAATGGAAGTTTTGATTAAACTATACAACGGTAACGGATGGATTCCAGAGAATTTAACAAATACCTGAATAGTTACCTTTTAGGTAATAAAGCTAAATGCAAAAAGTAGATTTCAGCGGCACCGTTGACGAAAAAGTTAAATTTATCTAGAACAGTTTTAATCTTTCAATAAATTATAAAGAATCCGATCGAGAATTATATTGTCAAGGAGACAACGGATATTTACAGCCATATAGAGCGCAAAAATTAGAACTTCAAAATAACCGTAATTGAACTTTCCCGTGAGTAATCATAAAATTACTGTTTTAGTCCAACATAAACCCGGTCAAATCTAAAACTGCCTTTGTTATTAGATATCAGATTTCAATTCTTTGAAACTCGGCGAATTTAGCGTTAATTTGGCACATACAAGATTTCAACGAAACTCATTCAAAGTTCTCAACATCGCATGCAAAGTAGCCAGGGCTTCGGCATCTTCTTTAACATAACTTTTAGAAACACCCAAGGCGTCACCGTTGGCCGAAGATACTATAACTTTAGCTAAATAACTCACTTCTGGCTCTACGATGGCCTCTTTAATTTTACAACTATCCAACAAAACTAAAAACTCCTTGACTCTTTTTGAACTTACCGTCGTCCCGTTTGGGAGGGCGATAGGTCGTTCGCCGGTATTCAAAGGTTCATTGTCGCCAGCGAACTCCATTTTGTTGGTCGATGTTTGAACATCTGGCGTAAGCGATTCATCCGTAACTGTTTTGATCAGCTGTTTTAAAGACTCGACAACCGAATTACTTGACGATACTGACTTTTTTATCGCTACAGATGTGCCGTTGGCCTCAACGGCGATTTGAAAGTTATCTTTATCTAATGCATCTTGTAACTCTTTTTCTTTAGCTAAAGATGCCAACCTAATTGACGAAGGGAACAACTCTTTAAATATTGCAGGATTTGGATTCACACTATCTTTAGGGATTGGTGGTATACCAACTGAATTAAGGTTGAGCACCCCCTCCTGGAACTGCTGAAATATGCGACGCACCTCGCCTTCGGCTTCCGAAACTAGATTGGCGGGAGTTACTATTAAATCTACTCCAACTCTTTCTTCATCGTCGAAATGAAAGCTTACTCCGATGACGCCCCGTACCTTTCTTATTTGCAATTCAATTTCGTCCATCAAAATCAAAGCCATAATTTATAATTTCCTACTTTTTTAGTTTATGAATTCTTTGCCTTTATAAAATCGTTAACTTTTCAACTGATTCGTATGAGCCTTTTAGTTCATAGATGTTCTCGCACCTGTTTATCATCGTATAATCTTTTATCTGCAAGGTTCCACAATATTAAGATTTCGGTCGCTTCCGTTGGCGCGATTGCAACACCGGCAGAAATTGTGACGTCAATTTCTTTTAAGGAGGTTTTGATTCGATCAACTACTTGGGAGGCACCCTCATCATTGGCGTTGGCCAATACCAAGGCAAACTCATCTCCCCCAACTCTGGCAACGCGATCACCGCTTCTTAGGCAGTTTGACAATACTCTTGCAGCCTCTTTTAGAATTCGGTCACCTTCAAGATGTCCTTTAGTGTCGTTTACTTGCTTAAAATCATTTAAATCCATTAACACCAATGCGAACTGCCACCCATATCTACCGGATTGGAAACTTAAATTAGATAATATTTCATCAAATGACCTTCGATTTAAAAGATTAGTCAGACCGTCATGTCTTGCGTCGTGTCTAAAATGTTCCGAGTTTAGCGCTAACTCAAACAGATTCATTATCGGTCCTTGATCTATGTCAATTTCCGGTTGAGAGTACAATCCAGGGGCAGTCTCCAATAAACTTACTTCAAACATATCTGGATCCAATTGCTTTTTACCCAGACGAAACATCTGACGACCAAAATAATCATTATCGACAACCAACACAATGTCTATTAATTTAAAATCATCGGCAATCGCATCCAAGGCGTCGTAAACAAATCCAACTCCCGATGCGGATTTGGTCAGCATGTCTACCAGATTTTTAACGAGACTATACAATTGGGTCCATTTTCACTTAAATTTATAGCAAGAAAATATTTAGTATAAAATCTATATCATGTTTAAACTTATTTCAAATGTTTAACACTCGCTGTGATAATTATTCGTGAAACCGTTAACTGCAATTGGGGTAAATATGTGGTATCTAACTCCTTCTCTAAAATACACAATGATCAGAGACTACCCTAAATACCGTCATTCTGACAAAATTTTTACGACGAAATTTAGAACAGATAATCTTTTTGTTAAACCAATTAATTATCGTCACGAAATCTAAGAAATTTACCGATTTATAATAAATTCACAAGATTGTGACATTTAAAATGATAGGCCGCTTGCCAGCTGCCAGTCATTAATATCGAATCTACCAACAACCAGTTTGCAGTTGTTTAGAGAATATCCCCTGAAAGCTGCTTCATCTGATCCGGATACTTCGCCCTAAAGTACTGAAATATCGGAGCTATTTCGGCCATTAAATTTATTTCTGGATCCACCGAGGCGATAAAACTATTTAAATAAAGCAAATTCTTAAAAAACAGAATCAAAGCGCTAGGCAATTTTGCCTGTCGTTTCATTAAAAATCTTACGATAGCTCCGACCTGATCGGCAATATCCGTATAGTGAATATCATCAGAAAGCGTAATTTCTGCTTCAAGATCTTTGGCAAGTTGATCTACGTCCACTGAATCGTCGAAGGCACCAAAGTCCTTTAATGCGTTTAGTTCCACGGTATAATTGTTCATTCCGATTCCAATCATAAATCTGACCAGAGAGGCTCTCTGAAGTAAATCGATCCTACCTACAATGCCGAAATCTATGAGACCCAATCTTCCGTTTTCTTCTGCCAAAACATTGCCAGCATGCAAATCTCCGTGAAATACGCCGTATACGAGAGTATGTTCAAGAACACCCGATATAACAAGCTGTACCAAGCGCCTACGACTTTCTTTAGATAGTGTATCCCACTGCAAATTATTATAAGGTTTACCATTCAACCGTTCCATAATTAAAACTTTTCTTTTTACCATACCTACTACGGGTCTGGGGAAGTCAACAAAATTAACGCCTGCGTGTTCGGCCGCCAAACCAAGCTCAAGCATATTTACAGCCTCTAGTCTAAAGTCAATTTCCTGCATGACCAAATTTGCAAAAAGTTCGACAAACCCCGCCAAATTCGCCTGCTTGGCAACTTCAAACTTTTTCTCGGCCAAAAATGCGATTAAGGCCATCGCTCTTAGGTCCTTCATGAAACTTCTCTTCAACCCTCGTCTTTGGACTTTTACAACGACTTCTCTGCCGTCTTTCAAAATAGCGGTGTGTACCTGAGCAATAGAAGCTGCCGCAATCGGTTCGCGAGAAATTTCTTTAAAAACTTCTGAAATTTTAACGTTAAGTTCCTCCTGAATGATCTTTGAAATAGTCAAAAAGTCCATTGCGGGTACTTGATCCCGACACCAAGAGAAGCTCTCCACCACATCATCGGGCAAAAGACCTTTGGCGGAAGCTATAAACTGACCGAGCTTTATGGTAGATGCACCTCCTGCCCTAATTACATCTTGAAGTTGTTCCATTGCATTTTCAGAAGTAGTTGGAAACTCATCCCCAAACATCACCCTTTTATAAAAAAGCTTTGGATACCCGGCAAACATTTTGGCTCCAGCCACGGTTACCCGTCCTGCCGTTTGACCTATTGTCGTTAAACCATAGGGATTAACGGTTGGTTTTGAAAGAGTTTGTGCAGTTTTAATCAAACTCTTTCTCAAAGCTGGCACCTCAGTTTCCAATCTTAAAAATTCCTCCAACAACCCTTCTTGCGAGTTTATCCACTCCGAATTTTTACCCAACTCTACAAAGCTTGGAATTTCTAACGACTTTAGCGGCGTTTCAAGCTGATCTGAAAGATTGGGAATCTTGTACTCTTTTTCGTTTTCGTTTGTAGTTACCATTGTGTTGCCTCCTAATTAAACACTTTTCTTCTAGGTAATTCTTGTTTTACCTTATTTCTTACCCTGATATTCCGTTTACAATTAAATTTGTTACATATTCAACTATTCTCATTTGAGATACCGATTTACGGTTTAGCCACCAAACTGAGTTGAAGTGAACAATCCCGACAATTGCGTAAGCCCAGGCTTCTGCAACCCCCGTATCTTTTTTATTTAAGGCCAAAAACTCTCCTAAATAATTAGCTAAAATCAAACTCATCGTCTCTGCGAATTGAGTCATTGTTTCAGAATCGTTTTGACCCGAATAAAAACTCGCCACAAACGAATAAACTTCGGGGTCGTTTTGAATAAAATCGAATACCCGAGAGATGGTATTTTTAACAACAGAATGCAAAATATCTTTGTCTATCCGGTTGGACGACATTAATATTCTTTGCATGTCTTGGAACTGCTCGTTTAAAAAATCAGCCATTTCTTTTTGATATCGTTCCGTTATCGCCTTTTTGAGTCCCCGCCTATCTTCAAAGTAACGGTAAAGTATCACTCTGGTTACTCCCGCAACCTGAGCAATTTCATCCATAGAAACCCCGGGGCCGTTTATTCGAATTGCGTCATATGCACAATTTAATAACTCTTCTCTGCGCGATTTCGTCTGAATTGCCCTGCTGCTCAAAATAAATTATCCTTTACTTGTTCTGAAACCGATTTCAGTGATTTCCTCAATTTGCCGACATTACTAATTGAAACCAATTCAAACTAATTGAACAAATAACCAAGTAGCCTTCCTTATTCATCCACCCTAATACTTGTCTTTTCAGAATTATGATTTTTTTGTTGGTAAATGGTTTCATTAAAATCAAATTAACTAACTCTTGAACAACCAAAAGATCCAAATTAAATAACAAGCGTTACTCAATTAAAAGACCTCCCGGTCGGTTCGGATATAAAACTCGTCATTTTCTGGTTAAGTTTTATGTCCAGTTGATTTAAAAAGTTACTTATGTTACATAGTGTAACACTTTTATTAAAACCAGTGGCCAACAATATCAAAATTATACTTTTGAGGCCTTGCCTATTAAATTAAATTTGTCTGCCAAAAATAGGTACAACAATCATAAATAAAGACGTTCGATCAGACTAACGACCGCTTAATTGCATTTATCAACGGGGAAGTTTCTATTAGAAGGCTTTCTTTGGCTCTATGGGTAATAAAACTTCGTTTTAAAATAGATGTGCACGATTCTTTTTACTAACGGTTCAATTTAACTAAGCATGATTCGCCTACTTTTCGCAAAATTATATCAAAATGCTATGATGTATTTGGTCTTTAAAGTGAATTTCTATGACGATCTGAATGTAATCGGCAGACGGCAAAAGGCTAAAAACTCAAAATAAATAGATAAATTATGTCGGTAATACCCTTTAACAAATCAGAACCCATAAAACCAAAAAGGTTGTCAGCCATAAAACGCAAGGAGCTGTTACTGGATGTTGCCTTGGAGGTTTTCTCGGCCAAGGGGTATGAAAACACATCCATGGACGAGATTGCTGAACTTGCCGGAGTGACAAAACCTATCGTATATCAACACTTCGACTCCAAGAAATCGCTTTATGTAGAACTTTCCGACACAGTTTCCAATAATTTAATAGATGCAATTAAAAATGCTACCCACAACTGTGAATCTCCCAAAAGCCAGGTTGAGCAGGGCTTTAGAGCATATTTTAACTTTGTGGCATCGCACTCGAGTGCGTTCAAGCTACTATTTTCGCGAAACTCAGCTGCCGACAAAGAATTAAGTAACTCGGTTAAGAATGTTGAACAAACCATTGCAAACGTACTCGCTCCCCTTATAGATTTAAAAATCAGCGAGTCTCACAGATACATACTTGCTTCAGCAATAATAGGAATGGCTGAAGGTGCATTACGTCACTGGGTTAACTCCGAAGACTTTACAATCATACAAACCATGACCAAACAGGAAAAAGACATGTTTTTATTCAAAAGATCAACCGAGTTGGCCATCAATGTGGCCGAACTGGCATGGGCCGGTTTGCGTGGAATAAAACCCGTCAATCAAATAATAGAAAGACAAACATGAGCTCCCTAAACGATAGGTTAATTGACTTAATAAAATCCAAAGCCTATATACGATCTGAACAACCTTTCACTTTGGCATCCGGAAAGTTAAGCCATGACTATGTAGATATGAGATTCGGGCTTTCAGCCGGTACTGATTTGAATCTGGCATGTTTGGCAATGATTGACCGATTTAAAGACCTCGGGCTGGAATTTAAAACCTCAGGAGGAAATATCGATGCGATCGGCGGAATGACTATGGGAGCGGACCCTATTTGTCACGGAATCAGTATTATCACTTCCACAAATTGGTTTTCGGTAAGAAAACAAACCAAAGACCACGGGACACAAAATTCAATCGAGGGCTACAAACTTGGTGCATACGATTCTGTTATTTTAGTGGACGATACTGTAACATCGGGATCCTCTTTAATAAAGGCCACAGAAGCCGTCATGTCAACTGGTGCTGAAATTAAGCTTGCAGCAAGTATACTCGACCGAGGCACAAAAGCCAATGATGCCTTTAAAAAACTTGGTGTCCCCTATGTGTCCTTGGTCTCTTACAGGGATTTAAATATTGAGCCAATTTGACGGCATCCGCACAATAATGTAGGCTAATGCCGCCTGAGTTGGTTAAACTTTTTCTGTCAACAAAAGTTGCAGAATTTAGAACGGCGCGAACCATATAATTTTATAGTTACGTTAAAATATAATAAAGCATCTTATAAGAGGGTCTATTTTTTGATAATTTTAGTACTGTTAGTTTAACTATTTAAATTAACTTAACTTTACTGATTTAATTTTATTATTGACACATTTACAACTCAAAACAAGCAAAACTTGGAAACAAAACTGTCCGAAACTCACAGTTACAAATAATTAACAGCTAATTAGAAACATCATCGAAGAAAAATTTTAAAAAGTGAATTTAGCAGACATAATCGTTTTAATTCTGGTGGCCATGGCAGCGCTAAACGGATGGCGTTCAGGCGGCTCGACCCTAATCTTTGCCTACAGCGGATTTTTTCTCGGATTGACGCTGGGCTGGCTTCTTGGACGAATTTTATCTGGAGACATTAGCTCAGGCATACATTCCAATTTCGTTAAATTAATAGTGGGAATGCTGATCTTATTTTTACCAGCAGTTTTAATAGGATCTGTCGGGCATCTATTGGGTCTGCGCATACATTCGTGGTTTAAATCAAAAAAACTTGGAACCATCGATACCGCAGCGGGCATTGTGGTGGCAGTGGTTGCCACATTGATTTTCTGCTGGATCTTTGCTTCGTTGATGGCAAACTCCCCTATCCAACAGTTAGATTCTCAAATTCAAAACTCAAGAATCTTAAGGGCTTTAAACAATACGATGCCGACATTACCTCTTGACGGGCTCAGAAGCGTTATAAATGACTCCGGTTTACCGGCGGTATTTAACAATTTTCAACCTCTTCCGCCGGGAAGCGTTACAGAATCAAGTCCTGCACAGGTCCAGCAGGTAGTTAATATGGATCAGCAATCAATGGTAAAAATTATCGGTCAAGGTTGTGGGCAGATTCAGGAAGGATCAGGGTTTGTCGTTAAACCCGATTATGTAGTTACAAATGCACACGTTATAGCCGGGATTCAAAATCCAACGGTTCAAGATCAGGCAGGCGTAACGCACAGCACAACTGTTGTCTATTACAATCCCGAATATGATTTGGCGGTTATGTACGTACCGCATTTGAACGAACCTCCTTTGTCTTTTGATTTAAATATGTTAAGTTCGGGCACCAAAACGGTAATTTTAGGGTACCCCGAAGGCGGTCCGTTTAATGCACAACCTGGAGGAATCCTTCAGGAATTTAGAGCTCAGGGAAGCGATATCTACAACCAAAATACCACCGTCAGAAATGTCTACCAAGTTCAAGCCGATATAAGGCCCGGTAACTCCGGCGGACCGCTTTTAACGCTCAGCGGACAGGTGGCGGGTATTGTCTTTTCAAGATCTACTACAAATAACAACGTAGGCTATGCTTTGGTGAGCAGCGGGGTATATAAAAGAGTGCAACAGGCATTGGCAAATCCCACTCCGACATCGACTGAAGGGTGTGCGAGCTAATGCACTTAGAACCCAATTATTCTTAA
>DAHXLF010000093.1 GCA_027371755.1 Acidimicrobiales bacterium | reverse complement strand
TTTAAATTCCATATCTTTTTTGTTATTAATATAAATTTTCTTACCAGATCTCGCTTGAGGCAAGTACTCAAAAGATAAATTTTTACTACCGAGATCCAAACTGCTAACCGGAGCGTCTTTAGATGGGTCGTTGCTCGAGATTCGATTATCCCTATCTTGAGACTGCCAGCTTATCGTCCCTTCACTCGGCTCTATCAAACCTGCCAATACCCATGAAAGCGTTGTTTTCCCCGAACCATTTTCTCCCACAATCATTATTGACTCCCCGGAATAGACTGCCAAATTAATATCTTTCAGAGCTCTATTTTCCCAGGGAGTTTTAGCTAGATATACGTGACCTAGATTTTCTAAAATGACCAACGGAACGGAATTAAGTTTTGCGGTTTCACTCTCTATTACGCGATTAGCATAATCTTCGGTAACCGACCTATAAAAATCGGTTGAGATGGCCAGCAATCGTTCAAATGCCGATATCGAGCTTATCTTTTCACCGATGTTTTGAAAGTCATTGACGATCTGTCCCGCTTCGGCTACATTGTCATCTTCGTGATTATGCCTATCGCTTCGAAACAATTGATCCGTCGCCGAATCGGTGTTTACATAAGAATCCAAGTAATGCCTGTACTGATCGGCTTCAAAGCCTTTAAAGGTCCCTCTTATTTTCCCGTTCTCAATTAAATAAATTTTGTTCATTGAATACAATTCATTTAGTATGTGAGAAATATGAACTACGCCAGCTCCGTCTTCAGCAATCTTCTTTAACAAAGACAAGACTTTTTCACGCCCGGAAGGATCAAGCAAAGCAGTTGATTCATCTGAAATTAACAAGGCCGGTTTCCTAGCAAGAGCAGACGCAATTGCCAGTCTCTGCAACTCACCGCCTGATAGCTGGGATGTTTCTCGCTTGCCGAATCCTTCAAGGCCTACCTCGGCTAAGATTTTGTCAACATCCACTTCGGTAGCCGTCTTTTCGCTGAGACCCCATACAACATCATCTTCAACCATAGACCCGAGAACCTGTGATTCGGGCCTTTGAAAAATCACCGATGTTCCAGCTATCTGACCGAGACCCACTTTCCCATTTCTTTGAACGGTTCCACTATCGGGCTTCATGCCGATCAATACTTTGCCAATGGTAGATTTCCCTGAACCATTTTGGCCTACAACACCTACGAATTCTTCCTTGGAGATATCGATATTAATTTGATCAATCGTCGGACGCGCGCTGTTTTTATAGCTGAAACTTACATTTTCCAATTTAACGGGCAACGGTGCAACGACTTGTTCATCATTGGTCCGTCTTGCAATCGATTCATCTGTAAATTCAGATATACCGTTTCGTTCCTGACTTAAAGAATTTTCAAAACTAATGTCAAACTCTTCGTCTGCTCTAAACTCAACTGCTGGCTGTCTTAAATTTTTAAGGATTAATTTTAAAAGCGGTCTGCTAATAATGTCCATTGCTACAGAAACAATTAACATCGATATAATAATCGACAGAGGAAACAATAAGTACCAGTGACTAGTTATCCATTTGATCAGATGTTCAAAGGATATTGAGAATCGATACAGTCCGCTCCCCATCTTATGTACTAGTTGATCAAATGCATTAGGAGAACTTTTTTTGGATACGTACGGATGACTTTTGAGATATTTTCCCATCCCCTTCAATATATTTCCGATGCCGTCCCATACCACTTTTATTTGATTTATGGTTAATGTCCGTGCTTTTGAAAAAATAATGAGCAATAACTCCCCTATTACCGCTGCAGGAATTGCTCCTTTAACGATTGTGATGAAAGCCGTATAAATAAAATTTCGATTTTTTACAAAAGCCTCTCCGACGGCAACCCCAAGAACTCCTGCTAAAAACACCTGCAATCCCAATGTAGCTCCACCAATTAAAACCGATATTCCGATAGTAGATGCAGTCGCAAAATAGGTAGCTCGTTTTCTATGTCGTACGGTTATCAATGCAAACGGTACAACCGAGAACCATTGGATGAGCGCCCCGATAGAAATAAACCAGCCGATCAGCTGTAAACCAAGTGCGAGATCGCCGAGTAAAGCCGCTTCGGCGACTTCTATAATACTTAAGGGTTGTTTACTCCTTTTTTGCGATTTAGAACGAGACTTTAACTCAGAAGATGTCAATTGTATATATGTATTTAAGATTCTTAAAAAAACCAATAGTTATAAAATGTTAGCTTAATTTATTCAAACTCTCAGCCCGCTAAACACCTTAACAAAAATCCACACCAAAAACCGATAACAGTTCCGACAAAGAGGCTACGTCTGCTACATGTTGCTGAATCGTCAATTCACTTGGGCAAAAAAGCCAAGCAAAAAGAATTTAAAACGAGTAGAAAACTTAGTGTGCTTATTTTATCTTCGATCTACTTGAGAATCATCAAAACAATGGCCATTTTAAGAAACTTTTAGCTTTGGCTTGCATAGTTGATTCAATTTAACCTTCATAATCTGTTTCAACACCGTGTATGCTTAATACACGAATTCCGAAATGAATTGTTTTTATAGGTCTTTCACAGTTGCATCTACAAAATTGCTATTAATTTAATAAATAATTTTCAGCATCATCGATATTTGGAATAAGTTATATTATGTGATAACTTAAGAAATATTTACATTGCGTGACACGTTCAAATATCAATTAAATTGGAGCATTAACAAGATGACGCCAACGCCAACGACAAGGATTAAAGCCAAAAACTATTTTAAAAATACTCTTGAAATATATATTAAACTTTAAATGAGCACAGGTTTCAACCCAAAAAATTTACAACTAGAACAGTTGCCCGGGTGGCGAAATTGGTATACGCGGCGGACTCAAAATCCGTTATCTTTACAGATGTGCGGGTTCGAGTCCCGCCCCGGGCACTTAATATCGCACGAATCTTCAAAATCGATATTAAAACTAAACTTATGCCAAAAGTCGCAAAATATATTTTCTTTGGGGGATGTCGTTAAAATGATATCGCAGTTACGTAATTTTAGAAATGTCTCAAAAGGGGGTCTCCTTTGAAATCGGCTGAAGGAATTTAATTGACATCAGATGTGAAGCAATGACAAATTTAGATTCGAATTATTCGCCAAAACAATTTCATTTGACCCCCGATACTGATTTTGCTGAAAATAAAGATAAGGGATTTATTTACTTAAAGATTGGACACAAACAATGATTGCATTCGTATTTCCGGGACAAGGTTCCCAAAAATCTGGCATGGGTGCCTCATGGATATCCCACCCTGCCTTTGATCTCGTTAGAGAAGCTTCCGAGGTTCTAAAACGTGACTTTGAATATCTGCTTATAAAGGCCCCGATCGAAGAACTTACCAGTACGGAAAATGCTCAGATGGCCACTTTTTTGCAGTCATTAATCGTCCTCGATGCCGCAGAGAGGATGGGTTTTGCTCCCATAGCGGTTGCCGGACACAGCCTAGGAGAATATACTGCCCTTGTAGCTAGCGGGGTGATTTCTTTTGAAGACGGACTAAAACTAGTTGATATCAGAGGCAATTCCATGAAACAAGCTACAGACACCGTCAAAGGCTCTATGGCCGCGGTTTTAGGAACTGACCTTACTACCGCAGAAATAGCCTGTTCATTGGCTGGATTAGATTGTGTCGTGGCAAATGACAATTCTTCAAGTCAAATTGTGATATCTGGTCCTGAAGATGAACTCGATGAGGCGATTCAGCATTTAAAGCGTTTAGGCGCGAAAAAAGCTATCAAACTTCAAGTGGGTGGTGCCTTCCACTCTAGATTAATGCTACCGGCGAAAATACCTCTAATTGAGTCTTTGGGTTCGGTGGAATTTAGAGATGCCGAAATACCCGTGATCACCAATGTCGATGCACGACCTCACACCAGCGGCCATGACTTTTTCATGCTAGAATCTGCGCAAATTACATCAAAAGTTAGGTGGCGGCAAACTATGGAGACATTGTCTGACATGAACATAACTTCTATCGTCGAGCTCGGACCGGGAAGCGTTCTGTCGGGTTTGGCCAAACGCGAGCCATGTTTAAAAGCTGTTTCCTCAATTTCAATCGAGTCTCCAGACGACCTTAACAAACTGCTTCACTTAACAAGCTCGTCTATTGAGGTTTTCGAAGATTCTCATAAAAATGAAGTCTTAGGCGAGGCTTTACATACAAAAATGAGGGTTATACTATCCCCAGCATCGGGTCTGTTCCGCGGAAGCGACTATTTTGAGTTTGACAACAAAAACCCAAATATGCCATTTGAAAAAATTTTAAAAAATGTAGTGAAAATTCAGGTTGGAGACCAAATCGGTTCAATCGACGACACTCCGGTACTTTCCCCATTTAAAGGCACCTTAAAGGGACTCTTGGCAATACCGCTTCACAAAGTTGAGAGAGGTGAACCTCTGTTTTGGATGTTAAGTTCAGACTGAAATTAGAATTATTCATTTTTTTGAAAATGTAAGCCAACGGTTTTATAAGATATTACCGTTAAACTTTAAGCAACTCTATAAGCAAAGATATTCGCGGATTATTCTTATAAGTTACGCCATTAAGGTATATGACACGATGACCGCAAATCAGAAAGAAACAATATGACAGGAACTTCAATTGCAGGATGGGGAACCAGCCTGCCAGACAAAATAGTAACAAATTTCGATTTAGAAAAGATTCTAGACACCAATAACGATTGGATCGTTGAAAGGACCGGTATTCGAGAAAGACGGTTGGGTGGAACTACGGAATCACTTGCGACAGCGGCGACGATTAAAGCTCTAAAAACTGCCGATCTGGATTTAGATTCCTACGGTGGGCTCATATTGGCAACCACGACTCCGGACAAGACAACCCCAGGCACATCAGCGTTGATTCATAAAAATCTTGGGATCAGCGGATTTGCTTTTGACATAAATGCAGCGTGTGCCGGTTTTATCTATTCTTTTGTGGTTGCGCATCAAATGGTCAAATCTCTAAATCAACCTATTGTCGTAGTAGGAGCCGACACATTGTCAAGAATAACCGATATGACAGATCGCTCAACTGCAATTCTACTGGCCGACGGTGCCGGAGCTTTGGTAATCGCCCCGTCAAACGAAGAGGATTGCCTTTTAGGGTATGATCTTCAGGTTGATGGGAACTTAGAGGACATATTATATTGCGATTTAGGCGGATATCTTAAAATGAACGGTAAAGAAGTCTTCAAACGTGCTATCAGAGCTGCAGAAAAAAGTACCAACAAGGTGGTAGAAGAAGCGGGATATTCAATGTCCGACATCGATCTGTTGGTACCCCATCAGGCAAACAAAAGGATAATGGATGCTTTAAGCGAACGCCTTGGTATCCCCGCCCAAAAATGTGCCTCGGTCATTGAACGTACGGGCAATACATCTTCTGCGTCAGTTCCACTTGCTTTGATTGATTCTATAGAATCAGATTCCTTGAAACCAGGATCCTTAATTCTAATGACAGGATTCGGTGCGGGTATGACCTGGGGCAGCGCTTTAGTAAGGTGGCAATAAAAATTATGGATGAATCAAGCAATGTTATTTTAGTGACAGGCGGGAACAGAGGTATCGGCCTTGAAACAGTAAAGCTCTTGTCTGAAAATTTAGGCAACACTGTCGTATCGACTTTTAATTCTACTGAGCCCGCAGATGATGTATTTAATTCCGTCAACGTAGCCGCCCTCAAATGTGACGTAACAGACGGCAATCAGTTGGACTCTTTATTTACTAATATTAAAGAAAACTTTGGACAAATCCTTAATGTCGTTTGTTGTGCAGGCATAACAAAGGATCAACTGATTTTAAGACATAAGGATGAAGACTTCAAAAAAGTTATCGATTCTAACCTTAATTCCGCATACATGACCGTTAGAAGAGCTATTCCCGCAATGATTAAATCTAGATTCGGCAGAATAGTTTTTGTTTCATCAGTTGTGGGGTTTATGGGGTCACCCGGACAAGTTAGTTACAGTGCTTCAAAATCTGCAATGTTGGGAATGGCAAGATCTATAGCGCGTGAAGTTTCAAATCGGAATATTACCGCCAATGTCATTGCACCTGGTGCCATCGACACGGACATGTTGCGATCTGCTGGTGAGAAACGAATTGATGACATGAAATCGCTGATACCGCTTGGAAGAATCGGCCAGCCGAAAGAAGTGGCCGAGGTAATATCTTTTTTGGTGTCGCCGAAGGGATCTTATGTCAATGGTGCTTTAATTACAGTTGATGGCGGACTATCAATGGGCTATTAACTCAACTTTAGCCCCAACATTGTGTTAAAATTGCGCATTAAACAAATGGTACTGCCATATAATTCAAAAACTATTGAATTCCTAAGTAAATCAGCAACCGTACCGCATTGCTGCCACAAATTTGGTCCAATCAATCAACTAATATAAGTTAAGGTTACAATTAATGCTGACTACGATAAAGGAACTTAGATGAATCAACCTATTTTGGCAAAGACGATATCGATTCAAGGTCACGACGGGGACTGGATTAATGCCTACTTGGCCACACCGCTTGATGGAACCATCAATGGCAGTGTCGTTGTTAATCACCACATGCCCGGTTGGGATGAGGGATCCAAGGAGATCACCCGAAAATTCGCAACTTACGGATATACAGCCATTTGTCCCAACCTTCATCACCGGGAAGGACCTGATTTAGCCCCGGACGATGCAGCGGCAGCGGCCAGAGCAAACGGTGGCGTTCCCGACGAACGTTACTTGGGAGATTGCAAAGGTGCGATAGAGTATCTCAGAAATCAACCACAATCAAACGGTAAGGTCGCGGTAATCGGATACTGCTCCGGCGGAAGGCAAGCGTATCTGGCTGCATGTAATTTAGACATTAACGCAGCGGTTCCCTGCTATCCCGGTTTGGTAACAGGGCAACTTCCTCCCAATTTTTCTCTTAAACACATGAAACCTATCATCGATCAAACGCAAAACATTTCATGTCCGATACTTGGTCTTTTTGGGAAAGAAGATGCAAATCCCTCACAGGAACATGTTGCTGAAATAGAAGCCGAACTCAAAAAATACTCGAAGACCTACGAATTTCACAGTTACGACAATGCGGGTCACGCATTTTTTGCTACCGACAGGATCAGTTACAGGCCTGAGGCCGCCATAGACGGCTGGAAGAAGATATTCGAATTTTTTGATCGTACTTTAAAATAGGACAATGTTTTAAATGCCAAATTTATTAATGTTAATGTTTACGCCAGGCAGGACTGACATATTTAGATATATCTGTGCCACCAATATTAATGCTGCCACGCCCTAAGGCGTTTTGAAGATTTGATGATTTACTAGGAAATAAATATAGATAGGAAGTACAAATAATGTGCAGTTATAAAACCGAAATAGTAACACTGTCAGGGAGTATGAAAGCCAATTCAGCTTGGAATAAATTATCTCAGGCAAATATTTATCTTGATCACCCATTCGATGCTCCGTATAGCCATACCTTAAACATTAATTTTATCGATGCAAATAAATCCTACGGAAATCGAGTAGCAGTTGAATTAAATACCGACGATGCCCGGGAATTAATTGAAAAAATACAAAAGTTGCTTGACTCAGAAGCGCCATCCAGCAGGCAAGATTGAAAGAAGAAGATTAATTAATTAATTCCAACCTTCTTTCGATGAGAACATAAAGAGATGAATATAAATCACTGGATTGTTACGTGTTTATATATAACGGATCGCAACAAATTTAGTAAGCGTTAACATGGCGTATTGCTAGTGCTGTATATCTAGTGACCAGCCTAGGATATAAAGCACAATTGAAAATTAGGAAATCAAATGGCACTGAAGAAAACAGTTCAAGCAAATCGATGCAATAAGTTACAAAATGAATCAACGAAGTTAAATGCCATCGAAGATTAATCTTGCAACCCAATACATAAATTTAATTGAAAATTGTACTGAATAATCAAACCGATCAAATCGTATAAAGTAGAATATAAAAGTAATTTTAAGAAAGGATTATTTAAATAATGGACAAACAAGACGCTTTCGATAAGTTTAAGTCGTGTGCTGTAGAAATTTTACAAGTTGAGCCCGACAAAATCACCGTTGAGGCAAAATTTGGCGACGATCTAGATGCCGACAGCTTAGATTTAACCGAATTGGTTATGGCCTTAGAAGAGGAATTCGAGATCGAAGTTGACGAAGAAGAGCTTGACGGGGTTGAAACCATTGGACAAGCATTTGACTTAGTATTCGCTAAGATCAGCGCATAAATGCGAGTAGTAGACCGAAGAGTAGAAAAAGTAAATCCGGACGGCACCGCCAGAGTAGTTGCCGTTACTGGTATCGGAGTAGTTTCAAGTTGCGGCATTGGTGCCGATAACTTTTTTAATGGTCTTTTAAACCCGACAAACCTGGAAGCACCGAGACGAGTAATAGACTTTGATGCCAGCAGCTTATTCGAGCCCAAAGAGCTCAGAAGAGTTGACAGATTTACTTTTTCTACTCTTCGGTCTACTACTCGCATTTATGCGCTGATCTTA
>DAHXLF010000092.1 GCA_027371755.1 Acidimicrobiales bacterium | reverse complement strand
GCGGTACCATACGGTTGAACAATTGCATTCGTAAACCCCTGTAAAAGAGTGCTCCTCGTAGTCGAAGGCAGCGAGACCGTTGCCATAATCTGGTTTTGTATTGTGTCCACTTGAGTCCCGTTTGCATTGGCTATCTTTGCCACAATTTGCGGTTTATACCTCGTACCGCCGTTGGCCAACGTTGCATATGCATCTGCTAATTGAATCGGAGTAATTACGGTTTCGCCCTGTCCAAAGGCCATTTCTATATTGTCTCCGGCATACCAGTGATAGTTTGGAAATGCCGCCGGAGCCATTGCATGAAGTTTCAGTCTCTCCTGAGGTGAGTCAACCCTCCCAGCGGATTCATAAGGCAAATTAATGCCCGTAAGCTGACCGAAACCATATTTAGCGGCATAATCTTGGATGGGAGTTTGGCCGTACTTATTACGGTTTATCCAAAAATCATAGCCCAATGTATAAAAGAATACGTCATCGGAAGCTCCGATAGCTTTAGTTATATTAAGATACCCAAGTGCTTCGTGAGCGGCGTTATGATAACTACATTTTCCGCTGCACGGTTGAGGTATGGTAAATTGCCCAGTATCATGGATCAGGGTATACGGGGATATCAACCCCGAGTTTAAAGCCGCCGTGGCAGTTGCCAGTTTAAACGTAGACCCGGGGATATATTCACCGCTTATCGCGCGATTTAGCAAAGGTTCATAGTTGGCCGCCGAAGTAATGGCTTGATAATTTGCAGGTGTGATTCCGCCTACCCAAAGTTGAGGATTGTAAGTCGGATACGATGCCATTGCCAGAACGTGACCGTTGTTCGGATCCATTACCACCACCGCTCCTGCGGTGGCCGGCGGATGAATTCCCGTTGTGGAATCGACTGTCGCCCTTAATTGCTGAATTTGATTTGCCAAATCCTGTTCCACCTGCTGCTGAAGAGCCACGTCGATAGGCAAGATAATGTCTTTACCAGGGATGGCCGGTTTTCTTGAAAGAACTTTAACCGGTTGATTTAAAGAGTTTACTTCATATTCAATTTGCCCAGGCGTACCCTGAAGTTGCTTTTCGTAAGTCAGTTCCACTCCCGCCTGACCCACCTGTGAGGTCGGACTGTACCCCTTATATTGGGGCTGCTTTAGTTCGGTTGAAGTTATATTACCGACATAGCCCAATACCTGAGCTAAAAGATCGCCGTAGGGATAGTAGCGTTCGGTTGTAAGCACCACCTGCACCCCCGGTAGCTGAGTCTGATCCTGTTCTATCAAAGCTGCCGTCTGAACCGAGATATTGGTTTTAATGGGGACCGGTTGGTAAATAGAGTAGTTAACATTATTTAAAGCGGTATTTATTTGCTGCGGGGTCATTGACAATATCGCTGCTAAATTTGCAATAACGGAAGGGTTGGATTTCACAATCTGGCGACTTAAGGTGACCTCTTCAACCACTTTGTTGCCTACCAACAAATTTCCGTTTCTGTCAAAGATTAGTCCTCGAACTGGGGGTATCGAAACTATCCTAACTGTATCGACATTTACTGCTTGTTTGTACTGCTTCACATTTAAAACCTGTACAAACCAAAGTCGCATCAGCAACGAAGAAAAAAGTAAAACGACAAGTACGAATAAGATTCCCAGCCTCAATCCCGGTCGACTAAATTTAACGTCCTTACGGGCGTCAATGGTCCTATTGACAACTTTTCTTAGAGTTCTTTTTCTGCTTCTTGACACTACCATAAAATTAAATGCTCACAATTTAAAGCACGGATTGCATTGCGTCATTGCTACTTGCCACGAATCCTCCCGTTAGCTTTTCCATCGGTAGGTAGAGTAAAGTATTTGCCACAAAGTTCACCAATACTAAGTTAACGGTTGCAGAATCTATGTCTGTTGCCTGATCAAGCAACTTTAAAAAGATTACAACAAACACAGCGGCGATAGAAGTCAGAATTCCAGCAAATACCGATTTGACCAAAAGATTATCAAATATATTTAGATTGGATGACCTACCTGCCACAAATCCCAAAAGTACGAACTCCAATGACGAGGTTCCGTAAATAGTGGTTGAAAATAACCCATAGATTAATCCGACCACGAAGCCAAAGGTAGCTCCTCTAACGGGACCTACCTTAAAAGCAACTGCGACGACTAAAAGAGCAACTAAGTTATCGTGGACCAAATTATAGTTATATACATCCATAACGCTTAGCTGAACGATGAGTACGATCACCATTAATGCTGCAATTTTAATCGAATATGGCATTTAATTTAAAATAGATCAGGGTGCGGGCAACCACTGCAATACGTCAACGTAATTTAAATTTGTGAAACTCACGAATGGCGCTACATCAATCGAACCCTGTAAATTGCCGGGTTTAATGGTCACATCTGAAATAAAACCTACCGGAATACCCGGCGGATAATCACCTCCGTTTAATGATGCAGTGAATATAAACTGCCCATTTCCGGGGCTGGCCGTTGGGGGAACAAAAGACAAACTTAAATGATTGGAGCCGCTTTGTCCGTTGGCAAGTGCGAATATCTGTGTTACGTTATTTTTTGGCGCGGTCTGAGCAGTAGTACTTGACGGTGAAGATGACGCAGGTTGACTTGTCTGAGTTGCAGTTGACTGAGATGTCGCAGTTGACTGGGTTGTTGTAGGTTGGGTCGTTCCGTTAGAGGCAGCAGTGGTCGTAGGGGCCGTACTTGATGGAGGGGTCGAAGAATTTATCGGTTGACCGTTATTGAAATATAGAGTAACACTGATGGTATTAGAAGGATCGGTAATCAATAAGACTACGCAGGTTGAACCTCCAGCGGAGATCACCCGGCCCACCAATCCTTGCGGCGTTACCACAGACATACCTACGCCGACCCCCGATGTGGTACCTTTGTCGAGCTCTATGGTCTGCGAATAATTGGACAATGAGTTGTTAATAACTTGTGCCACTACGATAGGCATCGATTGAGCGTATGGAAGATTTTCTAAAGCCGTAATCTCACTTAGCCTGGTTTGAGCATCTATATTTGACTTGAGCTGTTTTTGCAAAACTTTAACCTGTCGTTGCAATGCTTTATTCTGAGAAGCAATTTCATTGTAGTTTGACGCCCCAATAATGGAATTGGAAATTGGATTTACCATCGACTGAACACCGCGCTGAATTGGGGACACGACATCTCTCGCATAATTTTGGGCGTGTGAAATTTTTACAGACAGAGGACCGCGATAGGCAAAGGAAACTATCGTCAAGCTTAACAAAATCAAAAATATAATTGTCGATTGAGTTTTAGATCTTGAACGGTTTTTCCGCCTTCTTCTTCGTGCCACTTCTACTGACTAGAAGATGTCAAAAGTGAGTCTTTAATTGCAGGGAAGGATTCTAAGCACTGACCGGATCCTTTGGCCACACAGTCCAATGGGGTTTCGGCAACATAAATAGGCATTCCCGTCTCTGAATGAAGTCTTACATCCAAACCGTGCAACAATGCACCGCCTCCTGTTAGAACTATACCTTGTTCCATAATGTCCGCGGCAAGTTCTGGAGGGGTTTTGTCCAACGTATTCTTAACGGCATCCACGATCGCCTCCACCGGCTCTTCAGTTGCTCTTCTGATCTCCTTGGTTGAAGTTACAACCGTTTTAGGCAAACCGGTAACTAAATCCCTTCCTCGGATTTCTGCGGTAAGTTCTGCTTCCAACGGACAAGCAGAACCAAGAGTTATCTTAATTTTTTCGGCCGTTCTTTCACCCAAAGCCAAATTATATTCTTTTTTGATAAAGGAAATTATCGAATCGTTTAATTCGTCGCCGGCAATTCTGATCGATTGGCTGACCACGATACCGCCCAGAGAAATAACCGCAACCTCCGTGGTGCCTCCACCAATGTCAACTACCATGTTCCCCATAGGTTCATGAACCGGAAGTCCAGCTCCGATTGCCGCGGCCATAGGCTCTTCTATAATGTAAGCTCTTCGGGCTCCGGCATATTCAGCAGCTTCCAAGACCGCACGCTGTTCGACTCCAGTACACCCAGAAGGAACACAGATTATCATATCGGGCTTAGCCCATCTTTTAGAGTGAACCTTGCCGATAAAATACCTCAGCATTCTTTCACAGATTTCAAAATCGGCGATAACGCCGTCTTTTAGCGGACGTATAGCTTGGATATGACTTGGTGTCCGCCCTATCATTTTTGCCGCTTCAATACCAACAGCTAACGGCTTACCGTCTTTAGTGTTGATGGCAACCACTGAAGGCTCATTAAGGACAATTCCCCTGCCCTTGACGTATACTAAGGTGTTTGCGGTCCCGAGATCAACCGCCATATCCCTACCGGGGAATAGACTAAACGAGCTTTTCATAACTGCCCTCCAAAAAAAGAAACTTTAAAATACCATTTTAATAGCATATTATCGCCGACATTTATCAAACCATCAGGCAATTTAATACAGACATATCCAAAAAGTCATAAATAGATACCTTAAAAGGTCGCTATTTAGGTAATTTAGTACTTAATCCAGCTTAAAATCAGGGAAAAATATTCCTATTTCACGTCTTGCGGACTCTGCAGAATCCGATCCGTGGACTATATTTTCGGCAATCTCCGTGGCAAAGTCACCGCGTATAGTGCCGCAAGGAGAATCAAGAGGATTAGTTTTACCCATCATAGATCTGACAATAGACCAAGTATCTTCCGGTCCTTCAAGTACAAAAACAAAACTCGGAGATCTGGTAATGAACGTTACCAACTCGCCGAAAAAGGGTTTATCTGCATGCTCTCCATAGTGCTTTTGGGCCAATTCATTGGAAATTGTCTCAAATCGCCCTGTCGCAATTTTAAATCCGCGATCTTCAAATCTGGAAACTATTCTTCCAACTAAAGATCTTTCAACCCCGTCTGGTTTTATTATTACAAGAGTTTTATTCATAACATATCCATGCTACACGATAGAGCGCATATCACCCACAACATAAAGCGAGCCCGTAATTAAGACCATTTCGGGATCATCTTTACTACGGCCGTAGTCGAGGGCTTTAACGTAGTTTTTTTCAACAACACAGTTTGCCCCTTTAAATATATCCTCGCACATGTCGAGCAGCTGATATGCATCCAAACGCCTCGGTGAGTTTGGCTCTACCACTATGACATTTTTAATTCTGTGGCCAAGTTGAAGTTGCGATAACATACCGTAAGCGTTTTTGTTTGCCAAAATACCTATAATTAAATTAACACTTTTTGGAAATGCCAACTCTTTATTAAGGGCCTCATTTAGTACTTTGACTCCTTCAACGTTATGTGCTCCGTCTAGAACAACCAACGGATCGTTTCCCACTATCTCAAGCCGGCCTGGAACCGATACGGTAGACAAACAATCCTTCATTAAATCTTCGCTGATTCCTTTGTCAAAAAATGCTTCGACAGCGACCACCGCCCCAATTGCATTATTTATTTGATGTTCCCCGAGAAGAGATAAGAAAACATCTTTAAATTCACTGTATGGTGTCTTAAAATCAACAACCCACCCTCCGACTGCCATCGTAATTTTTTCAACCGAAAAGTCACGATTTAGACAAAAGACCTTGCCGGCCTTAAGCCTTTCTGCCTCGCCCAACAAGACGGAGGCGATTTTTTCATCGGGTTCCACGATTGTCACTAAGGAGCCTGGTTTTACTATACCGGCTTTTTGCAGCGCAATCTCTTCTTTTGTATCCCCCAGAATTTCGGTATGATCCAATCCGATGTTTGTAATTATGCAACTAGTGCCGGCAATAATGTTAGTTGAATCCCATTTTCCGCCGAGTCCGACTTCAATAACTTGAACATCAACCCCGCAGTTTGCAAAATAAGTAAATCCGGCTGCACATAGTAATTCGAACCTAGTCGGAGCCTGGGCCATAAGCGGTTCCATGTTTGCCAAAAGACTAAAAATTTCAGACAGTTCTTCCTCTTTAATCGGTTCCAACTCATAACATATTCTTTCGTGAATCCCGCCTAGGTCCGGAGAAGTGAAAGTGCCGACCGTTAAGTTCATCTTAATAATAAGTTCTGAAATGATTCGGGCGGTGGACCCTTTGCCATTAGTTCCGGCAATATGAAACGACGGTGCACATTCTTGAGGATCACCCAAATATTTGCAGAGCTGGGATATCCTCTCTAAGGTAGGCATTTTTACCTGAGAAGAACCGGCTGTAATTTTTTCAAAATCGATGTGAGAATCAAGCCATCTACGGCATTGTTCGTAAGTTACTAAGTTAGTCATCTATCAAATCCAAATTACAAAAGAGATAAATTTCTGAAAACGACATTTTGCGGCGTTCCCAAAATACTCGAAATGAAAATATTCAAATCGAATTTAAAACACTAATACGAATCCGTTTCCCAAAACTATTCTCCCGCTAACGTCGTCCCTAAATTCATTGACCAATTTCCATCGATTTTAAAAAGATACATTCAGAAAAGTCAAATTAAATATTACCTATCGGCAGTTAAAATTTACAGTTTGAACTTAAGGGTATACTCATTGAAAGTCAGGCTAAAAATAATACCGTCCGGATTCCACTTAAACAGTATTACTAAGATGCCTGCTTTTTCGGACGCGGTACTTTAGTTCCCGACTTTCCTACCATTATCGGAGGAACAATCTTGTTGACGACATCGGCTGTTATTTTACACTTAAGAATATCGCTTCGGCCGGGAATCTCATACATCAAATCCAATAGAAGATCTTCCAAAATAGACCTTAAACCCCTGGCACCCGTTCCCCGTTCTAGAGCTTGGACGGCAATTGCCTCAATAGAATCTTTGGCAAACTCCAATTCAACATTGTCAATCTCAAAGACTCTCTTATACTGTTTAATCAAAGCATTCTTGGGTTCAGTTAAAATCTCAATTAGAGCTTGTTTGTCCAGACTAGAAACAACTCCAATTACAGGAAGTCGTCCCACAAATTCAGCTATAAGACCATATTTTATTAGATCTTCGGGCATCACTTTTTTGTAGAGTTCTCCTGTTTGGTTTGCTCCGATTTTACTCACCTCAGCCCTAAAACCTATCGATTTAGCTCCAAGCCGACTTTCGACGATCTTATCTAACCCCGAAAAAGCACCGCCACATATAAAAAGAATATTGGAGGTGTCAATCTGAATAAAATCCTGATGCGGATGCTTTCTGCCCCCCTGCGGAGGTACCAGAGCCACAGTTCCTTCCAGTATCTTTAACAGTGCCTGTTGTACTCCTTCGCCCGAAACATCTCTAGTAATCGAAGGATTATCCGATTTCCTTGCTACTTTATCTATTTCGTCGATATAAATAATTCCCCGTTCAGCTTTTTTAATGTCAAAATCCGCTGCCTGAATAAGTTTCAACAAAATATTTTCAACATCCTCACCTACATAACCAGCTTCGGTTAATGCAGTGGCATCAGCTATTGCAAATGGCACGTGCAGCATTCGCGCCAATGTCTGAGCCAATAAAGTCTTCCCACAGCCTGTTGGGCCGAGCAGTAAGATATTGGACTTCGCAAGCTCTATTTCGGTAGCGTATTCTGCACCTAAGTTCACCGCGTCAATTCTTTTATAGTGGTTGTAAACTGCCACGGACAGAACCTTTTTGGCACCGTCCTGTCCGATCACATAATCATTTAAAAACTCAAAAATTTCTTTGGGTTTGGGAAGCTCGTTGAATTCTTCTTCTGCGACGGGACCGCCATCACTGAGCTCTTCAGATATTATGTCGTTGCACAGGTCTATACATTCGTCACAAATATATACCCCCGGACCTGCGATTAGCTTCTTAACTTGCTTTTGACTCTTGCTGCAAAAACTGCATTTAACAAGTTCGCCTGGATCACCAAATTTTGCCATAGTTATACTTTAGACTACAGAATCATTGGGTATGTTTAATTATCCAACATCACCGTACTTTTTTCACCCCGATTCGGTACCCATTAGTAATGTTTTCCTCGACTGTTTACAGTACCGAACCAGAAAGCAATTGATTCTTGACTCACATAGTCAATGGCGGCGTCGATGTCGGCCATAAGATTTTTCTAATTAAATTCTTATTTAACGGCTACCGCATTAGAATGTTTCATACAATCACTCTGTTCAATGAACTGCCAAGCCAAGTTAACCGACAAACTTTCAGAAATTGATCCAATTACGGCGACCGAAATCTTCCGAACTTAGCCTTTAAAACGTTATCATTAAATACATAGCAACTATTAGTATTCTTATTGCCGCCAATGGCAAGTACAATACCTTTAAGTATTAATGTTTGCATCACGTTTGAATTATGTTCGCATAATGTTTAAAGCACTCGATCATCTGGCTGACGGATTGTTCAATACCGAAGGTGACAACTGCCGTTCACTAGATTGCGCCACTGATTATTAAAGGAAGTTCCTTATTTATGAGCACATAAACATAGCAACAAAACATTTTAAGGTATTGATCCATTTGCCTTTGCAACCCACTGACAGTTCACAGATGTCGATATGTTATCGATAATTACTGTATACGTCAAGTTGAATTCTATTTCCGGCAATGCTTGCCTGTGACTCACACGAACGCCCCGATGGGTAAAATCCTTCGTTGCAAGAATTTTTGCAACCGAGAAATCTAAGCTACGGTATTGTTGAAAGCAGTTAATTATACTCTCAAACAAGAGTTAACTGCCAAAAAAATGATCTTCTTACTTTGAAACTACTTCTTTATGTACTGTTTGAACATGCCACGCCATACCAGGCGCAGATGCTAGTTTTTTATGACACACGT
>DAHXLF010000091.1 GCA_027371755.1 Acidimicrobiales bacterium | reverse complement strand
GGACTATTTAAAACTCCCGAACTCTCTTATATCCCAGTAGGATAATGCGCCCCTACTAACGGTTTCCTTAGTAGGTGCATCAAAAACAGTTAAGTCCTTTTAATATGAAAATGTTATTAGAATAAAAATGTTGCCATTTTGTTGCCAAAACGGTTATCGGAGCGGCGAAAGCCCAGTGTTTATGCGGGTTTTCAAGGGTTGTTGCTTACTCCCACTCGATTGAGCCGGGAGGTTTAGAGGTTATGTCTAGGATCACGCGGTTTATTTCAGGAATTTCATTGGTCACCCTAGTGGAAACTTTTTCCAATACGTTAAACGGTATCTTAGCCCAATCTGCAGTCATGGCATCTTGACTTGTAACGGGTCGCAAAACAATTGGATGACCGTATGTTCTGCTGTCTCCCTGAACTCCCACAGAACGTACGTCGGCCAAAAGTACCACGGGACACTGCCAAATCTGGTCGTCCAAATTTGCGACGGTAAACTCTTCGCGTACAATTAAATCCGCTTTTCTGACTAGTTCGATATTGTGATCATTTACTTCACCAATGATCCGAATTGCTAATCCAGGGCCGGGGAAAGGGTGTCTGAATACAATTTCTTTGGGTAGCCCCAATTCCAGACCGATTTGTCGGACTTCGTCTTTAAATAACATTCGAAGTGGTTCGATTAGTTTAAATTTTAAGTCCTCTGGAAGCCCTCCTACGTTATGATGACTCTTTATTACGTCAGTTCCGCTTCCGCCTCCAGATTCTACTACGTCTGGATATAAAGTTCCCTGGACTAAATATTCCACCTCGTGTTTTTGAGTAATTTCTTTGGTTGCTTCTTCAAAAGCTCTTATGAATTGAGTGCCGATAATTTTTCTTTTTTGTTCAGGTTCCGTGACTCCCTGTAAATTTGAGAAAAAAGCGTTCTTGGCATCAACAACCTTTAAATTTACGTGTGTCAAAGATACAAAATCATTTATGACTTGCTCGGCTTCATTCGCTCTTAAAAGTCCGTGATCAATAAATACGCAAGTAAGTTTGTCGCCGATTGCGCGATGCACTATTGTTGCAGCCACAGCCGAATCGACACCGCCCGATAGGCCGCAAATGACCTCTTTGTCACCGACGGTGGCTTTGATTTTAGCTACCGCTTCTTCAATGATTGAACTATTGGTCCAATCTTGACTTAAATTTGCGCAGTCAAGCAAAAAATTTTTTAATACCGTTTGGCCGTATTCGCTATGGATTACCTCGGGGTGCCACTGCACTCCGTACAACCTTAACCGCTCGGATTCAAAAGCCGCAATTTGGGTTTGCTCGGTGTGCGCTATTGCTATAAAGTTGTCAGGGAGTTGGGTAACCGAATCGCGATGCGACATCCATGTTAAGTAGCCGTCGGGTACGTCGTTTAGTAACCTGGATTGGGAGGTCTTAACAGTTGGAGTCCTACCGTATTCTGCAACATCGTTTTTTGATACTTCTCCATTTTGATCTTTGGCAATAAGTTGGAAGCCATAGCATATCCCAAATATGGGCAGCCCCAAGTCGTATATGTTTTTGTCAATTGAGTTGGCCTTAGGTTCGTAAACCGAAGCTGGTCCTCCCGAAAATATTATGGCATCGGCGCTCTTTTCCATGATTTCGCCTGCGGTAACGGTATTGGGAACTATCTCTGAATAGATGTTAAGTTCTCGAACTCTTCGAGCAATCAGCTGTGCATATTGAGCACCAAAGTCTACTACTAATACGACGCTGTGCTTCCTATGAAAATCAAAAACCATTTTTAAATAATATTGCAGTAATGTTTGTATACTTTCCAAAATTGGGTATTTGGAGCCTTATAAGTACTTTAATGCCGTATTTTGATCTTAAACGGTTATTTTAATTTAAAACAGACAGTTTTCTACCGCTTAACTCGTAGGAGGAAATCGAATTTCTAAAATTTTTACTCTATCAATCAAAAGTTATGAATTTAAACTATTCGCATCTGTTTCGTATTGTTTAATGTCATTTAAATTTTACTTTTTTCAAATTTTTTGATTAAACTGACATGTAGTGTATAAAATACCGTCTTAAAATGTGACATTATGTAATGTAATTAAAACTATATTGTTGGAATTTACTGAATTTTGAGGATTCATTAAGAAGTTGATTAAAACCATCAAAAAAATTTAAGTACTAAAGTTGCAAAATTGAATCGGTTAAATAATCAGGCAAAACTCGGTTAATTTGTTAAAAAAAGTGTTACTTTAAAAAATAATATAATCCATAAAATATGTCTACTGTTGTTATCGTAAAGATACGTACAGCCTCGCGAAAAATTTTAATACCAGCAGGTTGCTATAAATTAAATTTAAATAATTATGCCGTCGAAATTCAATAAAAAAAGGAGTTTTAAAGAATAATGAGTGATTTGGACTACAAAAATAACTTTGATCATTTTTCCCCAACTTATGCACAAAATGCCTTTGAGGTATGGAGCGATTTACAGGAGTCATGTCCCATTGCTCGTTCAGAAAAGTTTAGAAACATGTGGGTCCCCACGAAATACGCCGACATTGAGGAAATCGCTCGGGATACCGACTTATTTTCATCTCGATCTCCTGTGGTAGCCGAATTTGGAGCAATGGCAGATTTTGGGTTGCAGGTACCTCCGATATCGTCAGATCCACCGTATCACACGTCTTTCAGAAGACTTCTGCTCCCATTTTTTTCACCTTCTAGGATTGAAGCACTAAAACCAACTGTAGAATCGTTGGCCAATGAACTAATAGATGGGTTCATCGACACAGGTTTTTTTGACGGTGCGTTGGATTACGCTCAACACATTCCAATCAAAATTATTGCCAAGATGTTGGGAATACCAGATGAAGACGGAGATCAGTTTAGGTTATGGGTACATAATTTTCTGGAATTGGCCCCGACAGACATTACGGTAGCCGCAACTAACCTACTGCATTTTTTTGAATATTTTCAATCTCAAATTGAATTAAGAAAGTCTCACCCTAAAGATGATTTGGTAACGTTTTTAATAAATGCTCAAATCGACAACAGGGCTTTAAGCGATCAGGAAATTTTTGGTGGTTGCTTGTTACTACTTGTGGCAGGCATTGACACAACGTGGTCCGCAATAGGTGCTTCGATTTGGCACCTTTCGTTAAATTCGAATGATCAGAAGAGATTGCGATTTGAACCGGATTTAATGCCACTTGCGATTGAAGAATTCCTACGGGCATTTGCTCCCGTTACTATGGCACGAGAAGTTACTAGGGATTTAGATTTCAAAGGCTGTCCCATGAAAAAGGGTGACCCTGTTTTACTGCCGTTTCCGGCGGCAAACCGAGACTTAGATGCCTTTGAAGACGCAGACATTGTAATATTAGATCGAGAACGAAACCGGCATTTAGCTTTTGGTGTCGGAATTCATCGGTGTCTTGGTTCAAATTTAGCTCGAATGGAACTTACAACCGCAATTCGTACTCTGTTGGAAAGGCTGCCTGAATTTAAACTCAAGGATCCAGATACAGTGGTTTGGTCAGTCGGACAGGTCCGCGGACCTCGGGTGCTACCGATTGAATTTTAATTATAAGTTGAGTCTGGCTTGAAATCTATTTATATTTGTCGAAAACTGGCCTAAAGCGCAAAATATAATTATCCCATTGATCGGTTGTATCGTATCATCTAATTGTAATTGCCAAGCTCTAGCTGCAAGGCGATGGGAAGGTATGTATTGTGCCGTTTGAATTAACAAATTTAAAACTTGCATATACCCGTGCTTGCGCAATTTGACCCGAGCTTCCAGAATAGTTGCTCGCATTAACCGTACACGTCTGAGGGTTGCTGGCAACTAATGTTCCGCTTCCTTCAGAATGAAGACAACTGTTACCCGGGCTCGTACTGCAAAGGGTTCCCCATTCAGTTACGCTGGCCTGGACACCCGTAGAAGTAGGAGTCCATGGTATAACACCTTTTGAAGTGGCCCCTGCGATCCAATCATCATTATCTAATTGAATTAACGAAGGGTAAGTCGGCCAATAGAATAGTACCCCAGGCTGAGGTATTGCTCCAGTCACTACATACAGGTCTGCCACGTTCGGATTTGAAGGGTAGAACTGAGTGGGCACTGTGTACGCAGAGTTCCCTGAAGTTGCGGTCGTTGATGAAGTAGTTGGAGAAGAAAGATTAGCAGATACGCCCGAGTTCGAGCTGATTATGGCGACGACATACCATCTTCCGTTAATTTGATTCGCTTGGTATGTGTTGACGGTTGAACCGCTTAAATTTGGCGAAGTCGATACTAACGTGGCACGAATAGTTGCCTTTGAACCATTATTTGAGGTGACCACTATTCTTTTTATTATCTGTTTGGTGTTGGTTAACGATTGACCTGACAAAATCGTATTCTCAAAGTTCTGTTTTTGAGCGGGGGTCATGGCCTTTAAAGTTTGTAAAAACCGATTTGTTGCCGACGTATTTCCTAAGGTTCCGAGTCCGATAATAAACCCTATTCCTTCAGCGATATAAAAACTAGTGATAAACGGGCACATTGCATATTCGTCGTTTGCCAATATCGTATTCTTCACGGCGTAATACGGGCTGCTTGAGCCTGTCCCTGGCGACAATAGTTTACCGGGTCGCGAACCGTAGGCATTTTTGATTGCAGCACTGTTTCCATTTACCAAATTGTCGAGCATCGTTTTTATCGTCGTTTTGCAGTTAACGGTGGCTATTTGAGTTTGAGCAGCAGTTGAATTGGTGTTTGGAGTATTACTTGAGTTTTTGGTGCCAGCAGAGGCAGAACAAGCACATAGCGTAATTGCAGATAATGTTAGAATTAGAAATCTTGTAAATTTGTTGGTCGACTCTTTTTTATTCACGTAATACCCCTTTGTTAAATAAAAGTAATGCTATCGAACAGTTAAATTATTCTAATAAATTATTCTAAATTATTCACCAAAATTTCATTGGTTTTATAATCCTATACTCACTTTTGGTTAAGATTTTACCACAAAAGTTGCGAGCAAATTAACTTATAAATTGATTAAGAGATTTAACCGAAATAAAGACCCGGTTGCTCTTCTTTAAGCTAATGAAGTATTTCATTTTGTTTAATTTGCGATCTAAAAGGCAATTTTCGAAATGTTCACCTTGCCCTCAACTGAGTTATATAACACTAATATTGAACTTTAGTATTTGGCAATACTTAGTAATTTGAGCCAGTGATTAAAAATTTTTTAGTCGTGAAAAATTTACCTTCTAAAAGATAAAGCAAGTTTTTATATGACTTGCATTTTATTTATACGGATAGTCTTGTATTTCGAGGTTCACATTTTTTAATAGATATTTTTTGGCTGATTTGTTTCCTGACAATAAGTTCTGTCGTGAAACGGTATCAACATCATAAATATCGAAGTGGTCTCAGCTAAGTTGTGTTAAGATATTGACACTATAAAGGTGCCCTTTTGGTCTGTTTGGTTTGAATTTGTTGAATGTCAATTTAACCAGACCAAAAGGGCATTTTAATGAATTTGCCGAAATAAAAATCAGGTGATTTTTATTGTAATTTGGTGAATTCCGGTTTAACAATTAAGTCGTTATGGATAATATTTCTCAATACAAACCGATCAAACAATATCTTAAAGAACGGATTTTAGATGTTTTAGTAGAGTTTGAGATAACCGACGTTATCCCTAAAATTGAAGTTCCGTCAGATATTGACAACGGAGATTTCTCTACTAATATTGCTATGGTATCGGCCAAAAGGCTTAATAAAAAGCCTCTTGAGTTGGCAGTTCAAATTGCCGACACCCTTACTGGTAAAAAATTAAAATATATAAATAGCGTTTCTGCGGTGGCACCCGGCTTTATAAATTTTTATCTCAATTTTGATTGGCTGTATGAGTTGATCGATTATGTGCTTTCGGCGGGAATCGATAGTTTTTCCAAATTGAATTTAGGTGACAATAAAACGGTTCAAATTGAATTTGTATCGGCAAACCCAACAGGTCCGTTGCATGTTGGTAACGGATGGTGGGCCGCCTATGGCGACTCGTTGGCTAGATTGTTGGTAAGATGCGGATACAATGTTTCAAAAGAATACTACGTAAACGATACAGGTGGCCAAATAAGAACATTGGGTGAGTCGATATTGGCAAGTAAAAATAAAACCGAGCCTCCAAATAACGGTTATAAAGGCGGGTATATCGACGACTTAGCCGAACAATATTCAGGCGGCGATGACGTAAACGAAGTCGGGAAGTGGGCGGCAGATATTATTCTAAAGGAAATCAAAGAAACGTTGCTAAAAATGCACGTTGAATATGACTCGTGGTATTCACAGAATTATATTGAACAGGGTGGAGCGGTCGAAGAGACTTTAAATGAATTGACACAAAAAGGTTTAATTTATCAAAAAGAAGGAGCCACATATCTCGCTTCCGAACAGTTGGGAGACACAAGAGATAGGGTTCTGATAAAATCTAACGGCGATATCACTTATACGTGCGGAGATATAGCATATCATCGAGATAAATTTAAAAGACGGGGATTTGATAAAGTTATTGACGTATTTGGGGCTGATCATCACGGCCAAATCGCTTCTTTAAAATCCGCTATGAAGGCGTTGGATGTTGACCCATCTAATCTGGAAATTCAGATCGGTCAAATGCTTTCACTGGTAGGGGGTAAGATGTCAAAAAGAGCCGGGAATTTTGTAAAGCTTGACGATCTTTTGGATGAAATCGGCGTGGATGCCGCGAGGCTAATGTCCTTGATGACCTCAATTGATCAAGCTACCGTTTTAGACATTGATTTAATTAAATCGACTTCTATGGAAAATCCGGTTTACTATCTACAGTATGCGTATGCAAGAATATGTTCGATTCAACAAAAAGCAACCGAAGAAAACTTTGGATTACCCAAAATTGATGACATTAATTTGAAACTGTTGGTTGATCAACGAGAGATATCACTTTTAAAGGTGATAAGTGAGTTTGAAGATGTAATGGTAGATGCCGCCGATTCCAGACGTCCCCACAAAATCACAGCTTGGGCCCGTCAAGTTGCCGCAGCATTTCATTCGTTTTATCATGATTGCCGGGTTTTAGATACAAATGAAATTGAACTTTCGACGGCACGTTTAGCACTGGTTGAAGCTACAAAAATATCACTTGCGGTGGCTCTTGAAATTTTAGGAGTTACACTGCTTGAGCATATGTAATTTATATTTTGTGACAATTATTTCTCGCTGACGATAACTTAAAGATAGAGTTAAGATATGGAAAATTCCAAATTACCTATAGACCTTAAATTACTTCCTTTGACTGCGGAAGTTAGTGAGTCAGGCGAGCTGTTTATCGGCGGCGTTAGTGTTAGTGAAGTTGCAGCCGACTATGGAACCCCCGTATTTATTTATGATCAAGAACACGTCAGGACCAGACTAATCGAAGCAAAGAAAGCTTGGGGCATAAACGTGGCTTATGGCTCAAAAGCATTTATTTGCAAACATTTAGTTAGCATGATAAATGAACTTGGGATAAAAATTGACGTTTCCACGGGGGGCGAGCTGTCTCATTGTTTGCTTTCGGGTTTTGATCCCGCCAAAATTGTATTTCACGGTAATAACAAGTCTTTGATGGAATTGACTTCGGCTATTTCGGCAGGTGTCGGTCTGATCATTATTGACAGTTTTGATGAGCTAGATCGAATTGAAAAGTTAACAATTCTGAATCCCTCGAGCCAACCTTTGAATGTAATGTTGAGAATAACTCCTGGAATTGAAGCGCATACACACGAATATATTAAAACCGGGCAGTACGATTCCAAGTTTGGGTTCGGAGTCAATTCATCAAGCACCAAAGAAGCCGCGGAGAGAATTATTAAAAACGACACATTGAAGTTGGTCGGATTCCATTTCCATATAGGATCTTTAATATTTAAGCTAGATGGTTACCATGAAGCTCTTAAGGCAGTTTCGGAATTTATCAACAGTTATAAAATCGATCAGTTGGTTATCGGAGGCGGATTGGGGATCCCATATCTGAGTGATGACCCGATTATATCTATTTCTGAATGGGCTGATTACATTAAAGATGCCGCCCAAAAATGCGGTGTAGACCCTTCAATAGAAATTACCGCCGAACCGGGACGTTCAATTGTGGGATCTGCAGCTATAACTGTTTACAAAGTCGGTACCATTAAGAGGATTGATAACATCAGAACTTACGTTTCGGTCGATGGCGGGATGTCCGATAATCCGCGGCCAGTATTGTATTCAAGTGGATATGAGGCATTTTTGCCTCAAAAAGTCAACTCGGACAGATCGCTTAGCTGTAGGGTAGTGGGTAAACACTGTGAAAGCGGAGATATTTTAGTTGCTGACGGGTGGCTACCCAAAGACGTTGCAGTAGGAGATCTACTGGCGACCCCAGTTACTGGAGCATACGGATACTCAATGGCTTCAAACTATAATAAAGTCCCCAAACCGTCTGTCGTATTTGTGTCAGACGGTAATGTAAAAGAAGTAATAAGACGAGAAACTCTGCAGGATTTAATTAGACTTGACCTGTAACAGGATTTAATTTTTTTGAAATGACGATCGCATTAAGCTTGATTTAATCTTTTTAACTAATCCTGTAATGTTTAATATAATGAAAAATCCAATCGGAATAGGAATACTGGGATGTGGCAATGTCGGTTCGGCATTGGTATCTCTATTGTTGCAGGAGCCCGCCGAGTTTTTTATTGAAAAAATTGCGGTTCAAAGGTTAGATGCTAAACGCGA
>DAHXLF010000090.1 GCA_027371755.1 Acidimicrobiales bacterium | reverse complement strand
AATCTCGTCCATCATCAATACAAACGTATCCAAGTGCTCTTGGGCCGGGACAAATTTATCATCTTTTATAAAATTTGTCACGAATGGAATATAGATGCTTTCAAAAATAGGCATCATTTTTACTGTAGTAACTACCTGTTTTATCATCTGAACCGCGCGAGTCCCACCCGAAACACCTCCGTAACTTACGAATGCTACGGGTTTGTAGTACCACTCTGAATGCAAAAAATCTATTGCATTTTTAAAGACTGCAGAATACCCAAAATTATATTCAGGTACGACAAAAATATATGCATCGGCTTTTTTAACAACATTAGACCATTGTCTCGTATGATCGTGCTCATAGTTCCCAAATCGAGGGTGATTTGGTTCGTCAAAAAAAGGGAGATTGATCTCTTTTAAATCTATAAGTTCGACTTCGAACCTTTCATCGATTGAAGCCTGTTCAAACGTCCATTGTCCTATAGGTAAGCCTACCCTGCCAGGGCGGGTACTGAAAACCATAACTTGAAGCAATAATTTGTCGCCAATATTTTTATCTACCATGCATAGTAAGTTTATAATCTATTACTTCTTATCATGCAGTCATGATCGACACATCACTACAATTTTCAGGCACCGCACTAATCTATTAACCTTTCAGATATGCTGAGGTTTCACTGGCCACCACATGAACCAATGCATTTAGATCTTCGTTCATGTCATAAACATGATATCCCCAGGTTGGACCTAATTTTTCGGTCAAAGATAGCCTCTTATCATTAGTCACTCTTGACTCGGTGATCTTCAAATAAGATGCTCCGTCTTTATATCTACACTGACCCCGTAAATAATTTGGGTAAGTAACCCACGCCTCTTTGGAATTAGGAATATTACCTGTTTCTTGTAACAAACCCAGTGTTAGATGCGTAGGACTAAGAGGCTCCAAGAATGCACTGCCACCGGCTAATGCCGACGGATTCACGCATACCACTTCACTTCCGTTAATGCCGGTTCTTCCGAATAATGAATTGGTCGGCGGAGTTGACGGAAAACTTGAATAGGCAATTAAACACCCGGTCTGTATGTTTGAACGACAAACCGCAATATGTTTAAATGAGCCGCCTACCGTTTTGCCTATTGGAACTGTTAAATTTCCTCCCAACAGAATTGCCGATACCAATCTTTTTCTCAATTTAGGATTGTTATCAATCTCTTGTTGAATTAATTTAGTCAAGATAAATGCACCCTGGGAATGCCCGATTAGTACAAACCCACGCCCTTGATTAAAGTTCGTAATATAGTCATTAAAGGCACTTAAAAGTGAGCTGTACGCTAATTGTGAATTTGCCTTTGGTTGTCCCAGTCCCAATAGCCCGCGCAGGGTAACTTGACGATAGATTGGAGCGTAAACTCTACACACCCTTGAAAACATTGCGGCCTGAGCATAAGCGGCGGCCATTTCAGACGGTCCTACCTTTAGGGCAGCATTACCCGTTAATTGAGAACTGACTGTCGGGTACACATAGAAACAATCAATGGATGGATTCGTGGCCGGTTTATAATCACGCACCGAAGTTGTAATGTTATCTGCGTTTTTTACGGCGGTGGTTAAGCTCAATAAACAGGGGTTTTTTGGTATTTCAGGATTGCACATCCACAAGGTTCCGGATTTATCCATCCCGTTTTTGTATATTTTAGGGAGTGGCTGAGTTGATCTCGTTGAAGATGCATTGGGGCCGGATGATTTATTAGTAGTGCACGAAGCCAAAATACCTCCGGTACAGACGATAACGACTGCCAAAGCAAAAAGTTTGATTCGCTTTAATTTTATTGATAGATTGTCCATTCGCTCCTTCCGAATCCCAACAAGCATTTATTGGTATGTCACCTAAATCATTGTTTAATTAATTCAACTAAAAGTATTGTTTTTACTGCCGTGCAAATCAAATTTTAACTTATATTGTTAGGACCTTAATCTATTCGAAGTCTGCCAAAATGTTAGTAGCAAGAATTTTTATTCTTAAACCTCATAGAAACTACCAACAATACGAAAAAACAATCAGGTTTTAGGCAACTTGACATTTTCCTATATTGAATGCAACCCAATACAAATATTACCAGTTAGAATGCATTGATTAGCAAGAAATTGGCTCAGACAACAACTGATTAATGGCTCGCACCCTTATTGGTCTCTTTGTCGTGAACCTCTTTGTCGTGAACCTCGCGCGCAGACTTCGAACCAGGCCTGGGTTTTCTCGCAGCCGATCTGACAGTCGGGTTTTCTCCATTTTGCTTACGCACTGCAGCTTTATGTAAATCACCGGTTGCTGCCACTAAATGATCTCCGATCTTTTCGATATCCGGTATCAACTCCCTACAACTTTGGAGGCCAAAAAACATGGATCCCATATAGCTCATAACGGTTATATTCAACCCGACACCCTCTATTAGAGGTCCAATCGGATACGCAGCAAGCATTCTGGCGCCTCCAGCGTAAAGCGGAAAATTAGGACCTGGAACATTAGAAATAATAAGGTTAAAAATTGGTCTTACCCGGTTAGCAATACCGGTAGACGAAGCTAACCTTGCCGCTCGAGCTGCTACAGCTGGAGCGGCGAACTCGGTCCAGTTTGACAATGTCTCAGCCCCGATTGCTTTTTCTTGCTCTTTGGCGACCTTAGAATTTTCAGACATTGCAGAAAGTCTTTTAATCGGATCTTTTTGTAACGTCTCCATTGAAACGAGCATCATCGAAACTCTATTGCCTAATGTACCTTTTTGATCTTCGGTTCTAACCGAAATAGGTATCATTGCCATTAAGTCTTTATCCGGTAAATCTTTATGCTCCAAAAGATAGTTTCTCAACGCTGTTCCGCATATAGTCAATACGACGTCATTAACGGTGCCGCCAAAAACGTTTTTGATAAATTTAACATCGTCTAAGGATACTTCGTTAAAACAAACCTTTCGATGCGGGGTGAGCGCTCCGTTCATCTTGGTTTTAGGGGCCGAAAAAGGAGCTGGAGGTGGCTTTGGAATTCCGGGCATTCGATTTCGTTGAGAAAGGCTCAACATCGCCTCGACTGTTTGCTTAAATGTTCTGACAATATTCATAGGATGCTTAGCCAACGAATTTAATCCGTAGGCAATAAGTTCGATGTCAGAAGGAATTCTGTCGGGTCTCCACGGCGGTTCTTCTTTGTCTATTTTCCTTATCTCGTTGGACAGATCCAAAAAACTGGCCATAAGCTCCGCTCCGGAAACTCCGTCGATTGCCGCATGGTGAATTTTTGTCACCATGGCTATTATACCGCCCTCGAGTCCTTCGACCATATAAAGCTCCCAGAGCGGCCTGGTGAGATCAAGCGGCCGGCCGACAATGTCGGCGGTAAATTCAGCTAGTTCTATAATTGATCCGGGTGAAGGCAAAGAGGCCTTTCTGACATGATAGTCCAAGTCAAAATCAGGATCCTCCAACCAAATCGGGTGGTGAAGTCCAAACGGTATATTTAAAACTCGCCTGCGGAAAGGAGGTAAAAGCGGAAGTCGGTCTGTTACAAGTTGCCTGAATGTTTCGAAATTATAGCCGTTGGGCATTGTGGAAGGATCGAACACAAAAGTCCCGCAAACATGATTATGCATTGAGATTGTCTCCGTGGACAAGAACATTGCGTCCAAACCCGTTAAAGGTTGCACCCTAACCTCCTCTTTAATTTACACCTACAGCTTAATTTAATTATAACTTAAAATTCAAAGACAACCTGCTTTAAGTTAACTACAGCTCATCAACTTTATTAATATCAGCCTGTTATCTGATAGATGTGGCACGAATGAATAGCTCACTTTAAAACTACCTATCTCCCGCTTGACCCAAATCCGTCTGCATTTCTAAATGAGTCGGTCAGATCGCCTACCGACTTAACCGGCACAAATTCTACCGGCACCATACTCAATATAAGGAGCTGAGCTATGCGATCGCCCCTTGAAATTTTATAATCGTTTTTTGGGTCCGTGTTAATCAGAACTACTCTTATCTCTCCGCGATATCCACTGTCGATCAGCCCTGGAGAATTAACTAAAGTTACCCCATGTTTTTTAGCCAATCCTGATCTGGGTATTACCAAACCGAACGTATTTACGTGAAGTTCTATCACAATACCAGTTCCGACCGTTTGTCTTCCATTAGACTTCTGCAAAACTACATCTTCGGAACTATAAAGGTCAACGGCAGCATCGCCGCGATTTGCATACGACGGCTGTGGCAGGTCTTTGTTTAACTGAACGATATTAATTTTCATTTATTTTGATGTCTTAGTTTCAATTCGCTTATTTTTATTATAGAATCTTATAAACACTTCTTTTGAAAGAATAGTCATGCTTGTATGGATAGATCTGGAAATGACGGGGTTAAACCCCGAAATCGACACAATTATTGAAATTGCGACAATAATTACAGATGATAATTTAAATATAGTAGCCGAGGGACCTGACCTGGTCATCGGTGCGGATCCGGATCTGTTGAACAATATGGAAGATATCGTTATGGCCATGCATTCTAAGTCCGGCCTATTAGACGAAGTCAGAAACTCTGAACTTTCCATGGAGGATGCAAAAAATATAACTTTAGAGTTCATCTCTAAATATATAACTGAAAATTCAACCCCTTTGGCAGGCAATTCTATTGGAACCGACAGGCGATTTTTAGTAAAATACATGCCGGAGATAGAGAACTACTTACACTATCGTTCCATAGACGTGTCCACCATCAAAGAATTATGTAAAAGGTGGTATAGGACTGAATTTAATTACTTTTCAAAAAAAGAGTCTGCTCACCGTGCGCTTGAAGACATAAAAGATTCAATTGACGAGTTAATATACTACAAAAATAAGATATTTATCGACTCCCAGACCGAGCACAAACTTTAATTTCTAAGCCAATATATAACTTAAAGCTAGCGTGTATATTGTTATTTTTTTCAATTCATATTTTGTCAAAAATTAAAGTGTATTGAAGTTTTTGACGACACGTACTAAAGTTAAATTAAATTTTGAAACATATATTAGTTTCATATATAAACTGCCCATGTTGATCCATATCTGATGGACCTAAAGATATTTGTATGAAATTCGCATTAAAAAAACTTGCAATTCTATTGATAACCGCAATCGTGGCAAGTCTTTTTGGATTTTTGTTTGAACATTTAATTCCCGGTAATCCGGCCATTGCAATCCTGGGACCGCAAGCCAATCCTCACAACATTAAGGTGTTAACGGACAGGCTCGGACTCAACAAGCCATTGGTAGATCAGTACTTTATTTGGCTTAAAAACATGTTCACTGGACATATGGGGCAAGCCTACTCAAACGGTGTTCCAGTAAGGTCTCTGATAGCCCAAAACTATGCCGAAACTGTCGAACTTATCATCGGCTCTCAGATCATTGCATTGATCGTTGCAATTCCGATCGCCTTTAGAGCAGCCTTAAAGCCGAACAAATTGTTTGATCGTTTAACGACATTGGTCTCGTTTAGTTTTTACTCCTTTCCTCCGTTTGTGGTCGGACCGATCTTAGTTTTAATCTTCGCGGTGAAAGCAGGAATCCTACCAGCCAGCGGATACGTCGGTTTAAGTCAGTCAATTCCGAATAATCTGAAAGATATGGCTCTTCCGATGCTTACCTTAGCACTAGGTTCCTTTGCCTTATATAGCCAAATACTTCGCGCCGAGCTCGTTTCAATTCTTAAACAGGACTTTATTCTATTGGCTAAATCTAAAGGTTTAGGAAAATACAAAATAATTCTAAAACACGGTTTCAGACTGTCCAGTCTTTCTTTGGTCACAATATCTGGACTTCAGATTGGAACTTTAATCACGGGTGCTTTCGTAGTGGAATATATTTTTCAACTTCCGGGGCTAGGTACGTTAATCGTAGATTCAATAAACAGCAAAGATTATCTGGTTATCCAGGCAGTCAGCGTCTTAGTTGTAGTGGCGGTGGCGCTTGTTAATACGGCAGTTGACATATCTTACGCATTCTTAGATCCGAGGATACGAAAATGAACTTAACGTTTTCTGATTCAAACACTGTAGTTAAAGCTTCCAAGAGGCAATCAAATAAATTGGGAATATTTTTTTGGATTTGCGTTCTTTGGATTGTGATAGTAATATTGCTTGCCCTATTTGCGCCGTTGCTTCCGCTTAACAACCCCAATAAAACATTCGTTTGTCAGCCACTGTCGGGCCCTTCGGGAAGTCACCTGCTTGGATGCGATGATCTGGGACGAGACATATTATCCAGAATAATTTTCGGAGCCAGAGTATCGATGTTTGTCGGCATAGTTTCAATTGCCATAGGATTGATTATCGGTGGGTTTTTTGGACTTATTAGCGGCTATAATAATAAAAAGTTGGATACTTTACTAAATTCAATCGCCAACATAATTATATCTTTTCCGACATTAATTTTACTTTTGGCAATCGTGGCAATATTCAACCATTCCCTAATAGTAATTACATTGTCCATCAGTTTTATCTCTATACCCCTACTTTTTCGTGTCATTCGTTCAGCCACCATATCCGTATCCAATAAAGACTTTGTCCAAGCCGCAAAAATTATGGGGTCATCCAAAATCCGCATTTTATTCGTCGAGATTTTACCGAATATAACGCCTATAATTTTTGTTTACGGTTGCTTGGGTATTGGAAGCGCGATCATAGCCGAAGGTACGCTTGCATTTTTAGGTCTGTCGGTCAGCTTACCGACGCCAAGCTGGGGGAATATGATTGCCGAAGGTGCTCAAACATACCTAAAGAGAGATTTTTTGCTGACCTTGTGGCCGTCATTAATGATTATATTCACAGTCATTTGCTTTAACTTTATATCTCAAAGATTCGAAAGTAAGTTTAATTCGACAGAAGGCGCAATATAGATGATTAAGACTTCCACGGACACATTGTCGGTTAAAAATCTGTCAGTAACTTTTAAAACCAACAGAGGCTTACTTAAAGCCGTAGACAACGTTTCATTTGATATTAAAAAAGGTTCTGTCTTAGGAATAGTTGGAGAATCAGGATCAGGTAAAACAGTTCTGTCACGCACCCTAATTCGCTTGTTGCCTGAAACCAACCTAATGATCAAAGGCGACATAGATCTATTCGGCATTAAAGTTACCGATCTCAAAGCAAGAAAGCTAAAAAATATCTACGGACACGTCGCTTCTATAATTTTCCAAGACCCTTTGACCGCACTTAACCCAGTCATGAAAGTTAAAAAACAACTTGCAGAAACTCTGAAAACGAATCCGAACATTCCAAAAAAACAGATCAAAGAAGAGGTAAATGAACTGCTGCAGTCAGTTGGGATTCCAGATCCGAGAACTAAGGCAAACAGCTATCCCCACCAACTCTCAGGTGGTCAACGTCAAAGGGTAATGATTGCTTCGGCTATTGCCAATTCTCCGCAACTTTTAATTGCCGACGAGCCAACCACAGCTTTAGACGTAACCATTCAGCTTCAAATTCTTAAACTCTTAAAATCGCTGCAGGAACAGAACGACATGACTTTGATATTGATTACACATGATCTGGGAGTAGTGGAATACGTATGTGATTACGTCGGAGTTATGTATGCGGGAACAATTGTAGAGTTTGGCCCCACAAAGGAGATCATTAAGAATCCGTTAATGCCATATACTAGAGCTCTGATTGACTCAACCCCGTCAATTCACCGACCAAAATCGGAGAAACTTAAACCCATCGAACGGATGATACCTGATCCCTTCAATCTCCCCAAAGGATGCCGATTTGCACCCAGATGCAGGTATGCCCAACCGCGATGTCTAATCGAATCACCAAAATTAACTACCGGAAGCGGATCCGCCAATCATTCATATGCGTGTTTTTATCCGCTCAAGGAGCTATTTTTTGCACCGCAAGATACCGATTTAAATGATTGGACCCAAATTTCCGAAATAGATTAATGCAATTTGTTTGAGCTCCACCACCCTTTATTTCATATATGCAGTTAAAAAAATAATGCCAAAAGATAAGTTTTTAAAAATTAGATTAGCTATAGCGGCCAGCCGGTCTTGGATAGACGGCAACTGGCGGAATCGAAGGTAGGTTAAATGGCAGGTTCGGGCAACGCTCACTTAAGGGAGGACGCAAATGTTCTCAAAATCAATAATCTTTCAGTGGAATTTAAAAACACGAAGGGGTCCACCGAAATAATATCCGATTTTTCACTTGATATTAAAGATTCGGAGGTAATCGGTGTAGTCGGTGAATCCGGTTGCGGCAAATCCACTCTAGCTAAAACGATAGTAAAGATTAATAGAGCCAAATCAGGTTCTGTATCATTTCAGGGAACAGATATTTTTAAACTATCTCGATCTGAAACAAAACAGCTTTACAAAAATATTCAAATGATATTTCAGGATCCGATATCATCTCTTAACCCGTCGAAATCCATCAGAAGCATTATTGCCGGTCCTTTAAAAATACACGGCATTGAATTTAATGAAACGACAATCGACACACTATTAGAGAAAGTCGGACTGGATCCAAAAATAGTAAAAGATCGGAAACCAAATCAGTTTTCCGGCGGGCAGTGTCAAAGGATTGCCATAGCAAGGACATTAGGGTTAAGCCCGACACTGTTAATTTGCGACGAGCCTGTGTCGGCACTGGATGTTTCAATTCAAGCTCAAATATTAAACTTGCTTAAAGACATAAAATCTGAATTTAAAATGTCGATGCTTTTTATATCTCATGATCTATCTGTTATAAAATATATATCCGACCGGGTTGATACGTCTGGAATGAAGCCTTCATCGTTAGGGTCCAATATAGAATCAATC
>DAHXLF010000008.1 GCA_027371755.1 Acidimicrobiales bacterium | reverse complement strand
ATCCATAAGGTTGATTAGCTAGAGCTATGGATGGATCAGGATTTATGAATAGACCTACACCTGGGTCATAGAATCTATTTCCCATGATCCAGAAGTGAGTTCCAGGATCGTTATATGCTCCATCATATCCTATTTGGGGTTGAGTTGATGAGGGTGTGCTATTTCCAAATGATCCATAGTTCTTTACGAAACTGACTTCATTTGAAGTATTTAATCCTGCATCTACTGTGTTGTTATCAGTGGTAATTAAATACTGCTGACTTAAGGCTGTATTTGGTTTGAATGCTTCAACTGGTGTTCCACCTGGACCATAGACATAGTCCCATGTGGAATCAGACAGAATCTGTGAAGTTAACTGGTTGTAGGTAAATGTTGCTAAATTAGATGATCCTGAACTAATTTGCATTAACTGACCACTACCTGAATAGGAGTAGTTCCAGCCGGTGAAAAATACCGAAAACCCTGTCATTTGACCTAAAGAATTGTAGTAATAGTAAGCAGGTACCTGCTGTCCATTCCATGGGAACATGTAACTAGTTCTATTACCCTGGGAGTCATATGTGAAAGTATTTACAGGTGATGGAGATGCTGAGCCACAAGACGTAGGAGGTGATAAAAGAGAGTACTGAGAAAGTATTTCTCCTCCAGTTGAAAAACACTGAGAGTAACTGTCATTGGGTGAAACAAGAGGATTTCCTTGATTGTCATAAGTGTAGGTAGGAGGAGTTGTTGCACCTAATGCAGTAGTGGAAGAATAGGTTAGTTGACCAAGTGAGTTGTAGCCTGTGTTAATTCCAGCCCAGTTGGTAGTAAGCATAGAGGCGGCATTTCTTATTTCAGACTTGGTAGTCGGTCCAGATGGATAGTTAATTGCAAATCCAGTTAATGAGTAATTGGCATCTACAGTGTTAGTGAGTGTATCTAAGGTATTTGTAGAAGAGTTATCACAAAGGGGTAGTTGCCTAGAAATGAGAGAACCATTTGGGTCATAGGTAAATGACAAAGTATCATTTGGTATCTGAGTAGTTCCACAGGAACTAACCCCTGGAGTCATTGGAGTAGTTAGGGAGGTCATCCTGTTGGCTATATCATATTGATAATTAACAATTGGATTAGTAGATGATGGAGTACCACTGCAACCTGAAGACATCGTTGCCATCTGATAGCCAACACAAGTAATATTAGAATTATTGTCATAGGCGTAAGTGGTTATATGTCCTAAATCATCAGTAGCTGCAACTAATCTGCCAAGTGCATCATAGGCATATGTACTTTGTCCCAACTGGTCTGTAGTTGATGCTATTTTACCCTGCCCATCATAGGTATTAGTTGTGGTATTGAACTGATCTGAAAAGCTTTGACCGCCATTAGAAGTTGGTAATATGTCTCCAGCATTTGCACTAGTTGATCCAGCAATTAAACAATTAGTTGTAGATCCACAAGATATCCCACCAACTAAGCTAGTTCCAGGTGGAAGAGTCCCCAAAGAGGTGGAAAATGATCCTGAGTTATTAGCAATGACTACTGCAGAAGGGTTAGATCCTGATTTGCCAGTTGCTATACAAGATGTTGCAGATGGATAGCCTGGACAGTCAATTGCAGAAAGTGACGTCAGAGAACTTGGGGCAGTAGTTGAATCATCAAATGAGGTAGATGGATTGGTGGAGGTTAATATAGAAGCATTAGTCCCACTTTGACCAACTGCAACACACTCAGTAGTTGATCCACATGATATTTGATTAAGTGAGGTAGGAAGTGATCCACTACCCGAAATAGATGAAGATGAAAATGTTGAGCCGTTCCAGGTGTCAATTACTCCAGTTGATGAAGAAGTACCAACTAATGCACAATAAGTTGTTGAAAGACAATATATTGAACTTGGTTCCCAAGTAGGAGGAGTTCCAGATGCATTAGAAAAACTTAACCCTCCATTTGTAGTTTCAATAACAACTGGAGTAGTTCCAATCTCGCCAGTTGCAATACAAGTTGTAGTAGATGGACATGATATAGAAGTAAGTGAAGTTGCTAACGTTGAACTAAGAGTTGTCATAGACCAACTACTTCCAGAGTTACTAGTGTATATAACAACTGCTGAGCCACTTGATTCTCCAACCACTTCACAGTTGCTAGAAGACGAACAAGAGATCTGAGATAATGAGGTGATAGAAGAAGGCAGTGTCTCATTTGTCCAGTTGCCAGGGGATCCACCTATAATAACTGGTAAACCAGTATTTGTACTCCCTACAGTAAAACAATCAGTTGCGTATCCACAAGAAATTGTATTTAGTGATTCTGTATAAGTGGTGGTACCTGGTGTTGAAGGTACTCCTATAGTTGATCCAGTAAGTGAATTTGCACTATTGTAGCTATATATATTGGAAACACCCGATGAGAGGCTCGCATCTAGAAGATTCCCTGCAAGATCATATGCGTAATCGGTAGTATTGCCACTGTTAGTAGATCCTGTCAATGTCCCGAATGGCTCACTTTGAGAGATAACTTCACCTTTAGAGTTGTAGGTCCAGCTAGTTGTCTCACCACCTGGAATAGTAGAACAAGTTGGATTTGAAACAGCACTTACACTTTCATAACACAAGTTCCCATCCAAGTTATATGCATAAGTAATTGTTAATGGATTATTAGGTGGTGATGAACAGTTTCGAGACGAAATAGTAGATGTAGTACTAAAGCACAGTTCATTTGCAGCGTTATAGGCATAGCTCTTTACAACTGTTGGAGTAGTGGTATTACCTGGGGCATCTGTAGATGTACCAGTGGTTGAAGTTGTTGATAGGGTGTTTCCATCTGCATCATAAGTATAAGAAGTGGTAGCTGAAACTCCATTAATTGGAGGACCTACAATCTCAGTTGGCTGATCAAAAGCAGTGTAGGGATTGGTAGTAGATGCATACGTTGTTGTGTAATTTGCACTACATCCACATTGGGGCACATTGCCATCTGGAGTAGTAAAGGTAAGTATTCGACCTATTGAGTCATACGTTGCACTTGTTATATCACCGTCAGGATTAGTAGCTGAAATCAAATCTCCACTTGAGTCATATGAATATGTAGTTACTCCACCACCCGGATTTGTTGTACTCTCAAGTTCACCTAATAAATAACCTCCGGTACAAGTTGAAGATGCACACCAACTATAAGTGGAAGTTGGAGTTGGATTTGTAGATCCACCTCCATAATTTCCATTTTGTTCAACTTTGGTCAGATCACCAAAGGTTGGATCATAGGAGACAAGAATAGATGAATAACCAGAAGAATCACTTCCAGGGTTTGCTAGATCAATTTCTATGGGATCAAAATAAGAAGGGGTTAAAGTAGTTAAGTTAGAGTAAATGAAAGTGGTGGCTATTTTAACTGGATCCTGAAAAGAAGTTAAGCGTCCTAAAGTGTCATAAGAAAAGTTGTAGACATTTCCATTTGGATCTATAGTCTGTTCAGGCAAAGAATTTAAACCTCTAAAGTATGACGTTTGTGACGGACTTGAGGTTCCGTAACCTGATATGACTGACTGCAACAATCCCCCTGAGTACATGTAATCGGTTTTATTGCCTAAAGGATCTGTTGCAACAGTAGCTCCAGTCAGTGTAGAGGGATCTATATGATAGTTAAAGGATGTTTTTTCATTTAATGCATTCGTTTGTGAAGTTACCCATCCAAAATAGGTGTCAGTTGTACTCGTATCATCATATGTATTGGTTAGTTGAGTATTTCCATTGGGATCAACCACAGAATCAATTGCATTTAATAAAGAAGTCTCATCGTAATTAAAGCTCCAAGTTCTGCTAGTCGTATCATTAGTAGAATAAAACGATACTCCAATAAGATCACCAGCAACACAACTAGCGGGTGTTGACGTTGCACAAGTTGAAGTGGCCGTTGCATATGTAAAGCTTTCGGTGTGAATTGAATCTGATACAGAAACCACTTCCCCTGATGGATTTTGGCTTGTACAAGAAGCTGTAACACACACAAGATAAGTTAAGGCTCTTCCGCTTGGATCTGTAATTGCAACACAATGGTATCCCGTTGCAGAACAACCAGTTCCGCTCGTTGAATCTTGATTTATTACATCAGTATTTGAAAACTTATCAGCTAGTGAAATAAGTTGACCTTGACTGTAAGAATTACCTTGGTCGCTACATGTAGAAGACATACAGAAAGTCGAAACTTCATATGGTGAGAATCTAATAAATGTAGCAGTTGTACCTGAATTTGGTGAAGAAAGAGTTTGGCTATAAAGAGTCGATAACACATCGGGATAAGCACAGAAATATACTCCTGATGGATCCAGAGATGAATTTGGATCGATTGCCATTTGTGGAGCCGTACATCCTCCACCGCTTTGTTGAGGATAAAAGGTAACTTGGGATCCATTTTCTTGGCTTATTGTTATATCGCCACTACTTGGATTATTTATAGAAAGCATCATAAGAGCCCCGTCAGAAAAACCAGGCCCAAGTCCAACAGGTCCATAAACGTTAGCTTCAGAAGAGTTATAGTTTGGACTAAAACTAACAGATGGACCTCTTCCAACTAATGAAATTGATGGAAGCTGGTAGGAGAAGTTACCATTAGCCGTGTTGACTGGTAATGCATCAGTCATCTCTGCATCTCCTATTTCAGCTTCTAATTCTGCTGATTGAGATGAAAAAGCTGAACTAACCAGTTTAGAAACTCCTTGGATTGCTTGAGTAAAACATCCGCCACATAAAAGAGCAGCATTAAAGGCATCTCCTAGCATTTGTTTAACTGTTAAACCTTGAGGAGGAGGCGTCAAACCAAATCCCACCGATAGTACACCTGTTCCTGCACTAAATGAACTACCATTATAATAAACAGTATTGTTATTTCCAAGTAATGCAAATCCATCACCAGATGCAGCTCCAATAGGATTAACGTTAGAAGGAACGGATCCAATTAGTGAATAGCCACCTGAAGCTACTTGATTTACATCTTGTCCACTTGCAAGAGCTAATGTACTATTTTCGTTAATAGCAGTTTCTAATATCTGAGATCCTGGAATATTTACTCCAGTTGAGGAAGTTGTACCATTTAAACCAACAGTTGAAAGTGCACCAGAAGAAAACATTGCTGTAGGTTTCGATGAACATTGCACTGCAGTTGGTGAACCAGAGATTTGATAGGCTGAGAGATTTCCAGTTGAAGCACCGGTAGCTATAAAGCCATCTGGAGCACCAAGTAAAGTATCGCCATCTGGACAAAGAGCAAGACTGCTTATGCCGAGGCTATTGGTAAAACTTGGAGTATAGTAGGCAAAGGTGCCTTTGGAAAGATTAATAACGTATAAGTCAATTTCATTTGGTGCATCTAGACCAACATATGCCCACTTATTATTAGGGGTAATTACAACATCACTTGTAACAATGGTTGTATTATCAGTATAATTAGGATCGCTAAGTTCAACATCGGAATTTGTAGTTAAATTAGCAATATCAATCACAATTCCACCACTACTGTTATCACCCGTGGCTACAGCAATACGACCATCAGAGCTAAAACCAATAGAACGCATTGTGTACAATGTCCCAAGTTTGATGCTATTTCCAGTAGAGCTTCCGGTAGTTGGATTATATGAGTTTAGAGATATAGGAGAAAAGAGGCTAGCAGCATTTGCAACCCATATAGAAAGTGGGCTAGCTGATGACGATACATTTTCTACTTTCGGAGAAGCAACCTTAACTTGAGCTGGGCTTTTCACTACTATTATCATCAAAGACAAAATTAAAAGTGGAACAAGAAATACTTCAAGGACTTTTTGCCAGCCTAGAAAGCTAAATCGCTTCCTCTTCATATATATATGATAAATATTTTTCAACTTGAGAGAATTTCTTTATCGGCCATATCGTCATATTAGCTTGACTTATTACACTATGTCGAAGGAATTTATAAGAACCCATCCATGTCTCCTTTGGAACTTGAAACCGGGATTGAAGATTGAATATAATTTATCTAACTAATTTCAGCCTGTGAAATGTGTTATTGAAAAGTAAATGACTTAGATGTTTAGGGTGGTAGAACTTTATTGGAGACCACTATGAAAAGAAATGGAGAATAATAAAGTATTGACAATTTAAATGATAAGCCGAAAAAGGCATTTAAGAAATACGACAAAGAGTTTAAAATTAGAGTTGTTAGCAGGTATCGTGAGCGCTATCTAAAAGAGTCAGTCACATATGGTTTACTTGCGGCTATTGCTAAGGAATTTGGCATATCTGATCCAACCTTGCGTGATTGGTTCAAGTTGTTTAACAATGGTAATCGTGTACAATTAATGGACTTAACAATCTTGAAAAAGTAAATATTGAACTGCAAAAGAGGAATTCTGAGCTTGAACGCGATAATGCAACTCTAAAACAAGCTGCAGTTTTTTTTGCAAGGGAGCTCGCCCCTTAAAACTAGTTATAAAGTTCGTAGATATCCTTAATCATTTAGGGAGTCGCCTAACACCCATTCAGTGACTCGTGCTACTTGGCGATCTAAATCTGTCCTTTGATATGCTGAAGACACACGTGCATATACAACACTCTGTCCTTTAGTGGTGATATTAGGTGTATCAATCAAAATTAATCCACCGATTTTTCGGGCGGTAACTGGTGCTATCCCTTGTGTTTCAGCCCATTCAGCGAGATTTATATCTCTATTATGGCAGACTATTGAGTGTTATGGCGTGCTACTACGGCAACAGTTGACAACCTGGTTTTTGAATTTAACAAAACCCTTTTAAATTATTTCAGAGATGTTTAACCGAGTACAATTGGCTTTTGATATTTTTAAGAATCCATTCCGAAACAAGTAGTCCGTCATAGGAATGAAAGTGTAGACCGTCTGCGCGCATCGTAACCCCGTCTATGTTGTTGAAACACACCTCATCTACGGGACAAAGAAATTTATTAACATCTAAATATGCAACACGAGATCCGGAATTTTCACCTACGCTCTTTAGCACCGTATTTTGACAGGAGATATAACTATCAGTGTAGCTGGGATCAAATCCCACCAATCCGTTTGAAGATTGATAAGGAGTTGAAATTATTGCCACTCGGCTTCCTCCCTTTAAAAACATATTAACCCCAGAAGCAATTCTCTTTTCAAGTGCGGCGTCGTAAGTCGGATCGCATGCATGTTGCCATCCGCCAGCAAAAAACACAGAATTTATTGGCGGAAACCCAAACATCATAATCACCACGTTGGAATGAGTCTTTTTGATGCCACGCTGCCAATCCGAAGTACAGTCTGGATGACTGCTCAAAAGTTGTCCAGAATAGTTCATTACATTTCCAAGATCATAAATCGGTCCGCAATCAATAATGGCCCAATTTGCCACACTAACATTAAGTCGATTACTGAATTTAGCCATTGCCGCACCGAGGCTAAATGCTGTTGAATCGCCTACTACCATAACTACCGGAGAATTGGCGGGGCCATTAAAAGTTTGATCAACCGAAGAGGGTAATGCCACAACGTCTGCTGACTGGGCCCCAACGGTTACTACAAGCAACATCGCCAGTATTGCAACTGCAGCAGTCGAAACTGAAGCAAGCCCTCTAAGCCCCTTAAACATCCGACGTTGCCTAATGGGCTGTTCCACCAAAATATAAGAAGCCACAGCTAAAATTAAGGTAATAGCCACCTCTGCAACAAACAGAACCAAACCATGAATGATGTGATTTTTGTAGTTCAGCTCCATATTAAGAACAAGAAATATCGGCCAGTGATACAAGTAAACTCCGTAGCTTATAATACCAAGAGCCCTCAGCGGTGGCCAACACATAGCTTTACCCAATACTCCTAACCGTGGATTAGCAGCAAGTGCCACCACTGCGGTTGCACCGAGCCCACACAATGCCAGTCCGCCCTCGTACGCGAACCCGGATTGACCACTTAAAGTAACCCACGCAGTCGCAAGTCCGCATAAAGAGAGCGCTCCCACGACCTGAAGGGCTATCCAACTTTTACCCTCGCTATGCTGCTTTTTTATAAGTACATGCCAAATTCCCAAGGCACTTCCGAACAAAAGACTGCTTGCCCGTGTATCCGTTCCATAGTACAGCCTGCTGATCGATGCTCCGTTAGCATGTAAAATTATCATTGTGGCAACGGATGCCATCGCTAAGCCAATTGCAACCCCAAAAGCTGTTTTAAGGGCATGGCGAAACTTTAAAGCCAACATTAACAGTAACGGCCAAACAAGATAAAACTGCTCCTCAATTGCCAAAGACCAAGTGTGCTGTAACGGAGACGGCAATAAAGTATTTTGAAAATAGTCAGAATGGCTTCCTATGAGGTACCAGTTAGCCGAATAAAACATTGTTGCAATACCGTTAAAACGAATAGTTTGAAGATCCAACGGAGATGCAAGAAGCAATGCATAAACCATTACGCCTAAAAACAGAATGATTAATGCCGGCAACAATCGTCGCGCTCGCCTACCCCAAAAAGCTACCAGAGACAAATGCTTCTCGCCTTTAATCCATTCTTTTATAATCAACGAAGTAATAAGATACCCGGATAATACGAAGAACAGGTCGACACCGAGCCATCCTCCAGTTAAATATCCCCCGTGGTACAAAAGGACGCCCACAATGGCCAAACCTCTTAACCCATCAAGGGCCGGCATTTTTCTAAGACGAAACGTCTGTCCGATATCGGTTACTTTCTTAGGGCCATTCATAGTGCATTCAATCTTATTATCTGCGATTTTTGCTTTTTAGTCCACGGATTTGCCATGCTGACCGTCGTCAAAACTTTACTCCCCTAAAACCATTTTTTTATTTGAGCTTTTATAAGAACACCCATAAAGTACCGGTAACAAATATTCTTATATCTACCGCTATCAAATTCTCAAGAACACGCGGCAGATTTATTCCAAATCAGTTTTAAACCGATTTGCCTCCCAGGCTGTTCAATCAATTATAGTCAAAATTACAAAATTATTCTTTATCTATTGGTTAAACAATCCTAAACGATATAAGTCAAAGGCCGTACATAGAGTTATGAAAACAATAACAATCTCTAATTTGAATCCGAATAATCGTCTGATAACAAATCTCTCGCAGACAACTTCGGCAAGACAAACCGACGAATTAATGTTTCCCGAAACATATTTAAAATATTGCCGTCTAGCAACCATTATAAGGTAAATCTTGATAGTTTTGAATAGGACATAGTTATTTAGCCTGATTTCGGTGTTGGTATTTAGGCTTAGATTTAAGGCTAAATAGAACCCTGTACCAAATAATACTGAAATGATTCGCAATCACAAATGTCTGAAAATATAATATTTTTTCACGGATTTACGCAGACAAAAGCATCTTTTAAACCGTTTGTCGAAAGTCTTATACCGAAAATTAATCAAAATTCTAAAGATGACTTTAATTTAATCACATTTGACCTTCCCGGTCATGGGAATGCCGGGGAAGTTGAATCAAATTTTAATGAGTTAAACAATATTATTGAGACTCATCTACCCGCACACTTTCTGGGATATTCGCTAGGAGCAAGGCTGGCTGCCAAATGCGCGATTGACTTGCTTCCCTACGTCAAAACATTGACTTTAATCTCGTGCAATCCCGGGATAACAGACACATTGGAAAAAGCTGAACGAGCACGACAGGATTTTGCTTTAGCTGATAAATTATCCGAAATGAACGGAGTCGAATTCAAAACTTTTATCGACGAGTGGGTTCGGCAACCTTTATTTGGGAACCACATACCTAATCAAGATGACCTTAACGCCCGCTACCTATCAAACCCTAAAGGGCTGGCGGGTTCATTGATCAATTTTGGACAGGGAAACTTTGTTCCCATCTGGGAACAAATGAATATATTTTCTAAGGTTAGCCTTAAGGTCTTGATAGTTGCGGGTAGCAATGACTTAAAGTATCGGAACATCGCTTATGAAATTGCAAAAACTACAGGTGACACTTCGATGCTTGAATTAGTGGAAGATGCTTTTCACAGTCCTCATCTGGAAAGATCTGACACCGTAGCTGAATTATATGCCAACTTTTTATTAAATTGATTGTAACCGATTACACGACCTATAGATATTATTGACTCCTAAACAATTTTATGCAAACCGTCATCTAACAAACAGACCTATGGTCAGTAAAATACTATAAACTATTTCAATCATTGCAACCTGTTTTAGTACGGGTATCAGATCTTTGCCTTTTGCTTTCCTAATCGTTCTAATTAATGGATTTACTGCCACCGCCAATGTCGCTACTGCAATTGATGTCCACATATCATGCAACATGTACCCAATTGCAATCGACAGAATAATCCCCATTACCGTTGTAAATACTAAAAGAAAACGAGTATAAGTATCGCCCAACAAAACGGCGAGAGTTCTCTTTCTATTTTGCCTGTCTCCTTCAATATCTCTTAGGTTATTTGCAACCAAAATCGAACACGCCAAAAGACCGACCGATAGCCCACCTACAACCGATACGGAGTTGATGTGCAGACTTTGAGCATAGAAAGAACCGACTGTAGCCACAAACCCAAAAAAAATAAGCACACTCAGCTCTCCCAGAGCCATATATCCGTAAGGTTTAGGACCGCCGGTATAGCCCCAGGCAGCCAATATGCTTACCAAACCTACGGGGATAAACCAAAAGGAAGTTACCAGCGCCAAGATTAATCCGGCAACGGCAGCCAGCAGTCCGCAAATAAAAGCCGCATACTTTACATATCTGGGCTCTACTAAATTTGAACCCACCAATCGTAACGGCCCCACTCTTTTATCGTCGGTACCTTTAATGCCATCCGAATAGTCATTGGCGTAGTTAACTCCGATCTGCAGGAACAGTGCCACCGCCAGACACAAAATAAATTTAGCTATCGACAAATCACCGAGTCGACGGTTCACCGCAATGGCCGAACCAACTATAACAGGAGATACAGCCGCAGGCAAGGTTCTCGGTCGGGCACCCAAATAAAACAGTTTAAGCTTATTTAAGTTTTGTTGATCTTGACTCACGGTCTCTTAGGGTACTTTGAAAAGTCCGGCTTGCGTTTGTCAACATAAGCATTTCTACCCTCCTGCCCCTCTTCGCTCATGTAGAACAACATTGTCGCATCTCCGGCCAACTGTTGTATCCCCGCCAGCCCGTCATCAGCTGCATTAAATCCAGCTTTAAGCATTCTCAAGGCGATTGGAGAAAGAGCCAGGATCTCCTCTGCCCATTTTACCGTTTCATTTTCAAGATCATCCACCGGAACGACCTGATTTACAAGGCCCCAATCGAGTGCAGTTTGAGCATCATACTGTCTGCACAAAAACCAAATCTCCTTGGCTCTTTTTAGGCCGACTGTCCTGGCCAAAAGAGATGCACCGTACCCTCCATCAAAACTTCCGACTCGAGGACCGGTCTGTCCAAACCGAGCATTATCGCCCGCAACTGTCAAATCGCAAACTAAATGAAGTACATGTCCGCCTCCGATTGCATATCCGGCCACCATTGCAATAACGGGTTTAGGAAGTCGCCTGATTTGAATCTGCAGGTCCAGGACATTTAATCTGCCAACTCCGTTTTGTCCGACTGAATCAGATCCGACATAACCGTCCTTGCCTCTAATCCTTTGATCTCCGCCACTACAGAACGCAAGTTTGCCTTCTCCCGTAAATATTATGACGCCGACCTCCAAATCATCCCGTGCGAGATCAAAGGCGGTTTTTAACTCCGCTAATGTCTCAGGCCTAAATGCATTTCTGACTTCAGGTCTGTTAATAGTAATCTTGGCGATCCCATTATAAGTCTCATATCTAATATCTTGAAAATCAGCAGCGTTTTTCCAAACTATTGACTGTTGTTCATTTCCCATTGTTAATCCGCTTTCATTACAACAAACTAATCTTGTTTCTTAGTCCAAGATTATTGACAAAACTATTCAATACTCTACAAATGCTTATTAGGCAATGCGGGCAATTAAGTTAATACTATATTTTAATTCGGTACTACAATTACCCAGACACAAGAACGTAGTCACTCACCGCCCAAGTGTAAACTCTTCGACTTCAAGTCTATGCGGTTTATGGATGCGGTACATTTGTGACAAATTAAGCAAGACATCGCCTTTGTATCCGCCTAATTCCCAGTGTTACCTCAAACATCCACATTAAATTAAATTATTGACTTGAAGTTAAAACACCTAACTTTAAACTTTTGGTAACATCTATTAACTGAGCGTTCGTTTCAAAATTCAGAACGAATGGCTATCTGAAGCCCATTTCACAATGTGCACTATTTTTAACATCCCAGTGCCGAATGAGAATCCATCGGTTCGAAATCTTTTGCTCCAAATATATGTCCGCGTCACCGATTTCAGTATTGACGCATACAGCTTTATGTCCGTCGGGATCCGTATAGTCTACTGACACACACCTGTTTTCAGGCATGCTAATCCTAACGTTAATCCTATACTGCCCAGATTTACCTGAAATCGACCAATGGTTATCAGATTGACGCCCAGGCAACTTAGTCTTAAAAAAAGGAAAGGAAACTAACGGGTTTGAAGGCCAATCTTGGTTTTTATATCTAAGCTGCAGGAACCCCAAGGGTTTGAGCTTTTCCAGTCCCGGTTTGGTAGAAACGGCAGAAACTACTTCGAGCATATCAGAATCACCCAAATCTACATGCAGCCAGCCCCACCTTTTAGCATTGCCGTGCCCGTAAATTCGCGACAAAGCCCCCTTAGCATTTGAAATTTTAAAGCTTTGCGAACCAATCTTTATTAAACCGTTGTAATTCAAATTCGGTCCCCCCACGATTTGGCAGCTCGGCAATATTTCCTTTTCCCAAGCAAGTCTACCGAAAGTAAATACCGGTGGGTCGTGAAATTCGCTGGTTGTCAGTTCCCAAGTTATATTTTCAGTCTTCCCTTTTCTTACATTGGGTGCAACCATAACGTCACCACATTCAAAAAACGGAGATCTCGACATTGGCAGCGGACCAAAGCGCTCAAAACCCACGGCGTTATTCAATTTTTTATTTTTACCGTCGAATCTTTGATCCGCTGCGGTTTTTAGATCATTAATAGGTGAGTTAAAAAAGTAACCTATCCATCCGTGTACGTAAGGATCACCATCTGTCGGACTAATTAACTCATGATGTATCCAAAAGCCTGCGTTATTGGTATCGTCCGTAAATGTGTCGTACCAGACTTCCAGCCTTTCGGTTGACCCCTGAAACCGTTTAGACAAAATATTTTCCTGGGTCGCTGTCTTCGGGCTGTCTTCTGGTTTTGATCTTATTTTTTGCACATAATTAAAAATAGCCGAGAACAATCGGCAAGTCAATTTAACGATAATTCAATCATTCAAAACAAGGCATTATCGATGAAGCTTAACGTGCCAGCAGATAGAAGATTGGATTTATCGCAATTTAATCTTAAAGACGGATATCTAATTTAAGCTTAAAATTGCAAGACTTTGTTGAAAATTAGCCATATCTTATATCGACATTTCCACTGAAATAACTATCCAACCCAATGGAACCAATACCGACCTGATGACGTATAGCTCAAACGAATTTGCCTTCAACAATGCTTGGTTAATTAGTGAATGACCCACATAGCTATTCATGCCGTGCAAGTTTACCGTACTATCATTTACCACGACTAGCGCCGAAACCCGCATATATACGTCATTTCTAAGATGAGTAACACCGCCTAACATTGAGTGATCACGACTAATTTTAGACATTTTTTAGACACAGACTGACTTATTTAGAGGGAGTCTACGGAAATATCGCACCGGTCCACTACCTATTCCATTGATTAGTTTAAATACATCTTCTTTATATACGCTATATGAATAGAACCATGAATTCAGCATAATCCCGCTCTTAATTATTCGGACTATTCACCACAGTATGGGTCAAAAGGCGCCTTCAGCTGAGCGTATCGCAAGAGCACTGGATGCTACAAACTGTCAAGTTTTAAAAGGTGGTATCATTCGGGAATATAAGTTCAAATCCTAACACCTTGTTAATTTCCAATAGTTTCCTCGCTTCAACGACTAATTCAATAAATTAATGATACTGCTTCAAACCCCTGTATTCCTATTGATCCGACATTCTTGCATTCATTTCAGCACCCAAGAATAGAAAGTAAGACGTTATATAAAGCCAGAGCATCATAACAATTATGCTACCGAACAAACCATAGGTTTTTGTTGTATTGGAAAAGTGTGTTAAATACAGAGAAAAACCGAATAAGGATATCACCCATGCCACGACAGCTACCAATGATCCATAAGAAAATAGCGTCTTAATGTTGAAAAAGTCCTTTATTGGGGTTTTTTTTGCCGAACCGAAACTGTAATAAACCGAAAGAAGTATTAACGCTAGCATTATTGCAACAATCAGCCTTGCGATATCCAAAATACCTCCCAAAAACCCGAAAGTAACCCCTGAATCAATCGAAGTAATATGCCTAATGAGAAAAGTTCCACCAATTAAATCAATAAATATCGCTAGGATAAACAACAAAGACACCCCGACCAAGGGAACAGAGCTCAATCTTCTTTTTATAAAGCTTCTATCTTTAGGTATTTCGTATGCCAAATCAAGTCCGACTTGCATAGACGCTATCGCCCCAGTCAGACTCCAGAGAGCTACAATTGTACCCAAAATCACCTCCAATGTACTTGCTCCCGTTGCCTCTCTAGTTTTTATTGCACCCGTAACCACCGTTGCCGCCTGAGCGGGCAATATCAACGTAATATAATGCACCACCGTTTCGGTATTTTTTGAGTTCAACCCCATAAGATGCAAAATGCCGATCAAAGATACGACTGCCGGGAAGAAGGCCAAAACTCCGTGAAAAGATAGTGCAGCCGCACTTACCGTAACTCTGTCTTTTGAAGATCGTTGTGCAAGTTCATCGACGACACAATAAATTTTAGAATCGCGTAACTTTTTGTACGAAGATTGAGTCTTATTTTTATTCTTCATTTACTACATTAACGACTGTCCAACAACAAGCCAATTAAATTCCAGTTTAACGCCGAAGGGTGGACCCGACCTAAAGGACGAAATATCCATCAAATAAATATTAAGGTTTTATAACCAGTGCGATTCTTAACGGTTAACCGTACCCATATCGAAATATCGATCGCCAACAGGCTTCTTAATGTTATCTGACAGCCAATCTTTATCGCTTTGCGTCAGCTCAATTTCCGCTGCGCCAAGATTTTCTTGTAAGTACTTAACTCTCTTGGTTCCGGGAATGGGTACAAAATTATCACCTTGCGCCAGAACCCAGGCCAATGCAACTTGTCCCGGGGAGGCATTATATTTTGCGGCAATCTGAGCTACGTTTGATGCCAATTGGACATTGGTTTCGAAATTTTCCTGGGCAAACCGGGGAAATCTTGTCGAACGCGTGTCGTTGGGTCCAAAGTCAGAAATATTTTTGTATGCTCCCGTAAGCATGCCTCTTCCCAGCGGAGAATAAGGCACCAAACCTATATTCAACTCTTTAATTATAGGAATGATTTCTGCTTCTAAATCTCTCGTGAACAACGAATACTCAGACTGTAACGCCGTAATCTGATGCACCTTATTGGCACGTACTATAGTCGCCGCCGACGCTTCGGACAATCCCAGATATTTCACCTTGCCTTCTTTAATCAATTCGGCCATCGCGCCGACGGTTTCTTCAATTGGAACAGTCGTATCGACCCTATGTTGATAGTAAAGATCTATATAATCGACACCAAGTCTTTTAAGTGAATTTTCACAAGAGGCCTTTACATAGTCAGGTTTACCGTTAACGCCCAAAAAGTTACCGTTTTCGTCTCGTTGATTTCCAAATTTTGTCGCCAGGATAACTTCGTCTCTTCTGCCTGCAATTGCCTTATTGACTAGAAGCTCATTTTTAAAAGGTCCATACATATCTGCCGTGTCCAAAAAATTACAACCTAAATCAAGAGCTGTCCTTATCGTCTTAATTGATTCTTCATCGTCTGTGACGCCATAAAATTCTGACATACCCATACAACCTAATCCGATTGCCGATACTTCCATATTTCCAAGTTTTCTTTTCTGCATAACCTTTATATTAGAGCTAAAATCCCCCCGTTGAAACATTTTGATCCTTTGACTGTACAAATCTGCGGTTGATCTGTCTTTGTTGCGATCTTGTTGTTTTTGCAGTTTTTTAAAATCTGTGATCATAGATTCAGTATTTTATTTTTATGTTTTCTTAAATATCCTTACATACCGCAATCCGAATTTAATTCCACCTAAATCTATTGCCGTCGTTGCCCCACAAGGCTTTTGTATGAAATCGGTAGTTTTAAATTCACTAAAATTTACTTGTGTCGAATCTGGTTGCCATCGATTTACCCCAAAACAACAAATTCCTTCAAATCATTAAAGAGGTTTGGGATAATGGAGATGCCGTTTTTGTCATAGATCAACGCTTCAGTCCGTCCTTAAAAAGACAGACCATTGGGTCTGTTAAACCTAAATACTTAATCGACAAAGACGGCAAAAACACATTACCCGATTCGGTGGGTGTTTCGTCAAACGATGCTTTAATTCAATTAACATCGGGCACAACGGGCTATCCAAAATCCGTAATTCATACATTTGACTCCCTAAAAGCCCATGGCGCTATGGTAAACGAATTTCTTAAAGTAAACCCCAAATCGGACAGATGGATAGCGTGCCTTCCGCTCAGCCACATCGGTGGCATGGGCGTTGTTATGCGAGCCTATTTTGCGGACATGCCAGTGGAAATCATCGAAACGCCCGACAAAACAGAGTTGGAACGTCTAAATGCAAACGGCTACAACATGGTATCTCTGGTTGCCAGCGTTCTTGACAGAATCAACACAAGGTCTTATAAGGCCGTGGTTATTGGCGGAATGGCCGAACCGGACAACGTTGCCGAAAATATATTTCCGACTTACGGACTTTCCGAATCCGGCGGAGGTGTCGTATATAAAGGAGAATGCCTTCGTGGAGTTAGAATTAAAATTCAACCCGGGTCCCAACTTATAGAGATCAACTCCCCAACTCTATTAAGAGCCTATCGGAGCATGCATGAGTCCGCCGTGGGCAAAAATGTGGTTTCCAAAGAGGGTATTTACCCAGAACTAGATAACGGATATTTTGTAACTTCAGATTGCGGATATTTTGAAAACGACAGACTAAAAATATTAGGAAGACGAGATGATTTAATAAATACTGGCGGCGAAAAAATTTGGGCCAAAACGCTGGAAGATATCATTTTGTCAATCGATGGAATCGATCAAGTATGTGTAGTAGGCCTGAAGGACCAAAAGTGGGGGCAAAAGATTGTTGCAGCCGTAGCAAAGTCAAAGGATTCAAAGGCAACGTCGGAAGATATCATTCGGACAGTTAAAGACCGATTGGCAAGTTGGGCAGTACCCAAAGAAATTCAATTCGTAGATGACTTACCAAAAACAGCGATACTAAAGACAGATCGAGCGGCTGTAATTAAATGGTTTTACAATCACCAAAATTAAGCAATCCAATAACTATTTTCTGACTATCACCAGGACGGCATTTAAATAACACCCTTAAAGCTTCTACCTGGGGTTTTGTCTCATGTTCGGGAAACTTGGTTTAGGCATATGTGGCTCCAGCATGCTCGCACATGAAAGAAAAGGAGTAACCCAATGATGACATAAACTAGCAATAAGCTCATAACAACCTGCCGGTGAAAGTCTGGTTCTTTAAGATGGCAAGGTCTAAGGTAGCGAAATCTCTAGGCCGAGTTGAAAAGTTTGCTTTGAAGCGAGATGAATCAAATTAGCAGTCTACAACATTAAGTGAAATATGCTCATAGTAAGTGGCGTTCTACAACAAGCAGAAGCAAACTATTTAAATTGATTGTGTTATACAAAAAATCAATATGACAACACCTTGATTTACAGAGAATTAACTGTTCATAAGACTTAGGGCTGGTTTACTTAAACACAACGCTATGTAATTACCGACTGAAGATGGAGATTAATGATTACTGTGTATTGTTGTGATTCCAACAGGTTCCGGTCCAACATGAATAGTTTTAACTAAAGTTACTGAGTTATCGTTAGTTGTTTTAAGTTCTGCGATTAAGCCGGTATTAAACAACGTTACATAAATTGTATTGTCGTTTGAAATAGCAATAGTTATTGGATCCCCAGGAACATTTAATGTAGATTGTTGACTCAAAGTCTTTAAGTTTATCTCTGATATAGTCGATGACCCAAAGTTAGCGACATAGGCTAATTTGTTGTTATTGCTTATTGCTATGCCTATTGGGTGGGATCCTACAGTAATAGGCGATAAGACCTGCATTTTCTTTAAGTCAATTGGAGTTACTTGATTTGATCCAGTATCTGTGACTAATGCGTACTTGGCATTAGATGACAATGCTATTCCAATCGGAGTTTTTATATTTGTTATAGGAGCTTCAGGGCTTAATGTGCTTAAGTCTATAGGTGTAATTTCATTGGAACCCGTGTCACACACATAAGCAGTATTGCTTTGTTGAGAAATTGCGATACCAAATGGAGCTGAGCCAACCGTAATCGGTGGTAAGCCAACAAATTAGCCTATGTCGCTAACTTTGGGTCATCGACTATATCAGAGATAAACTTAAAGACTTTGAGTCAACAATCTACATTAAATGTTCCTGGGGATCCAATAACTATTGCTATTTCAAACGACAATACAATTTATGTAACGTTGTTTAATACCGGCTTAATCGCAGAACTTAAAACAACTAACGATAACTCAGTAACTTTAGTTAAAACTATTCATGTTGGACCGGAACCTGTTGGAATCACAACAATACACAGTAATCATTAATCTCCATCTTCAGTCGGTAATTACATAGCGTTGTGTTTAAGTAAACCAGCCCTAAGTCTTATGAACAGTTAATTCTCTGTAAATCAAGGTGTTGTCATATTGATTTTTTGTATAACACAATCAATTTAAATAGTTTGGGTCTGCTTGTTGTAGAACGCCACTTACTATGAGCATATTTCACTTAATGTTGTAGACTGCTAATTTGATTCATCTCGCTTCAAAGCAAACTTTTCAACTCGGCCTAGAGATTTCGCTACCTTAGACCTTGCCATCTTAAAGAACCAGACTTTCACCGGCAGGTTGTTATGAGCTTATTGCTAGTTTATGTCATCATTGGGTTACTCCTTTTCTTTCATGTGCGAGCATGCTGGAGCCACATATGCCTAAACCAAGTTTCCCGAACATGAGACAAAACCCCAGGTAGAAGCTTTAAGGGTGTTATTTAAATGCCGTCCTGGTGATAGTCAGAAAATAGTTATTGGATTGCTTAATTTTGGTGATTGTAAAACCATTTAATTACAGCCGCTCGATCTGTCTTTAGTATCGCTGTTTTTGGTAAGTCATCTACGAATTGAATTTCTTTGGGTACTGCCCAACTTGCCAATCGGTCTTTAACTGTCCGAATGATATCTTCCGACGTTGCCTTTGAATCCTTTGACTTTGCTACGGCTGCAACAATCTTTTGCCCCCACTTTTGGTCCTTCAGGCCTACTACACATACTTGATCGATTCCATCGATTGACAAAATGATATCTTCCAGCGTTTTGGCCCAAATTTTTTCGCCGCCAGTATTTATTAAATCATCTCGTCTTCCTAATATTTTTAGTCTGTCGTTTTCAAAATATCCGCAATCTGAAGTTACAAAATATCCGTTATCTAGTTCTGGGTAAATACCCTCTTTGGAAACCACATTTTTGCCCACGGCGGACTCATGCATGCTCCGATAGGCTCTTAATAGAGTTGGGGAGTTGATCTCTATAAGTTGGGACCCGGGTTGAATTTTAATTCTAACTCCACGAAGGCATTCTCCTTTATATACGACACCTCCGCCGGATTCGGAAAGTCCGTAAGTCGGAAATATATTTTCGGCAACGTTGTCCGGTTCGGCCATTCCGCCAATAACCACGGCCTTATAAGACCTTGTGTTGATTCTGTCAAGAACGCTGGCAACCAGAGATACCATGTTGTAGCCGTTTGCATTTAGACGTTCCAACTCTGTTTTGTCGGGCGTTTCGATGATTTCCACTGGCATGTCCGCAAAATAGGCTCGCATAACAACGCCCATGCCACCGATGTGGCTGAGCGGAAGGCACGCTATCCATCTGTCCGATTTGGGGTTTACTTTAAGAAATTCGTTTACCATAGCGCCATGGGCTTTTAGGGAGTCAAATGTATGAATTACGGATTTTGGATAGCCCGTTGTGCCCGATGTTAATTGAATTAAAGCATCGTTTGACGAAACACCCACCGAATCGGGTAATGTGTTTTTGCCGTCTTTGTCGATTAAGTATTTAGGTTTAACAGACCCAATGGTCTGTCTTTTTAAGGACGGACTGAAGCGTTGATCTATGACAAAAACGGCATCTCCATTATCCCAAACCTCTTTAATGATTTGAAGGAATTTGTTGTTTTGGGGTAAATCGATGGCAACCAGATTCGACACAAGTAAATTTTAGTGAATTTAAAACTACCGATTTCATACAAAAGCCTTGTGGGGCAACGACGGCAATAGATTTAGGTGGAATTAAATTCGGATTGCGGTATGTAAGGATATTTAAGAAAACATAAAAATAAAATACTGAATCTATGATCACAGATTTTAAAAAACTGCAAAAACAACAAGATCGCAACAAAGACAGATCAACCGCAGATTTGTACAGTCAAAGGATCAAAATGTTTCAACGGGGGGATTTTAGCTCTAATATAAAGGTTATGCAGAAAAGAAAACTTGGAAATATGGAAGTATCGGCAATCGGATTAGGTTGTATGGGTATGTCAGAATTTTATGGCGTCACAGACGATGAAGAATCAATTAAGACGATAAGGACAGCTCTTGATTTAGGTTGTAATTTTTTGGACACGGCAGATATGTATGGACCTTTTAAAAATGAGCTTCTAGTCAATAAGGCAATTGCAGGCAGAAGAGACGAAGTTATCCTGGCGACAAAATTTGGAAATCAACGAGACGAAAACGGTAACTTTTTGGGCGTTAACGGTAAACCTGACTATGTAAAGGCCTCTTGTGAAAATTCACTTAAAAGACTTGGTGTCGATTATATAGATCTTTACTATCAACATAGGGTCGATACGACTGTTCCAATTGAAGAAACCGTCGGCGCGATGGCCGAATTGATTAAAGAAGGCAAGGTGAAATATCTGGGATTGTCCGAAGCGTCGGCGGCGACTATAGTACGTGCCAATAAGGTGCATCAGATTACGGCGTTACAGTCTGAGTATTCGTTGTTCACGAGAGATTTAGAAGCAGAAATCATTCCTATAATTAAAGAGTTGAATATAGGTTTGGTGCCTTATTCTCCGCTGGGAAGAGGCATGCTTACGGGAGCATACAAAAATATTTCTGACTTTGGACCCAACGACACGCGTTCGACAAGATTTCCCCGGTTTGCCCAGGAAAATTTCGAAACCAATGTCCAATTGGCATCAAACGTAGCTCAGATTGCCGCAAAATATAATGCCTCCCCGGGACAAGTTGCATTGGCCTGGGTTCTGGCGCAAGGTGATAATTTTGTACCCATTCCCGGAACCAAGAGAGTTAAGTACTTACAAGAAAATCTTGGCGCAGCGGAAATTGAGCTGACGCAAAGCGATAAAGATTGGCTGTCAGATAACATTAAGAAGCCTGTTGGCGATCGATATTTCGATATGGGTACGGTTAACCGTTAAGAATCGCACTGGTTATAAAACCTTAATATTTATTTGATGGATATTTCGTCCTTTAGGTCGGGTCCACCCTTCGGCGTTAAACTGGAATTTAATTGGCTTGTTGTTGGACAGTCGTTAATGTAGTAAATGAAGAATAAAAATAAGACTCAATCTTCGTACAAAAAGTTACGCGATTCTAAAATTTATTGTGTCGTCGATGAACTTGCACAACGATCTTCAAAAGACAGAGTTACGGTAAGTGCGGCTGCACTATCTTTTCACGGAGTTTTGGCCTTCTTCCCGGCAGTCGTATCTTTGATCGGCATTTTGCATCTTATGGGGTTGAACTCAAAAAATACCGAAACGGTGGTGCATTATATTACGTTGATATTGCCCGCTCAGGCGGCAACGGTGGTTACGGGTGCAATAAAAACTAGAGAGGCAACGGGAGCAAGTACATTGGAGGTGATTTTGGGTACAATTGTAGCTCTCTGGAGTCTGACTGGGGCGATAGCGTCTATGCAAGTCGGACTTGATTTGGCATACGAAATACCTAAAGATAGAAGCTTTATAAAAAGAAGATTGAGCTCTGTTCCCTTGGTCGGGGTGTCTTTGTTGTTTATCCTAGCGATATTTATTGATTTAATTGGTGGAACTTTTCTCATTAGGCATATTACTTCGATTGATTCAGGGGTTACTTTCGGGTTTTTGGGAGGTATTTTGGATATCGCAAGGCTGATTGTTGCAATAATGCTAGCGTTAATACTTCTTTCGGTTTATTACAGTTTCGGTTCGGCAAAAAAAACCCCAATAAAGGACTTTTTCAACATTAAGACGCTATTTTCTTATGGATCATTGGTAGCTGTCGTGGCATGGGTGATATCCTTATTCGGTTTTTCTCTGTATTTAACACACTTTTCCAATACAACAAAAACCTATGGTTTGTTCGGTAGCATAATTGTTATGATGCTCTGGCTTTATATAACGTCTTACTTTCTATTCTTGGGTGCTGAAATGAATGCAAGAATGTCGGATCAATAGGAATACAGGGGTTTGAAGCAGTATCATTAATTTATTGAATTAGTCGTTGAAGCGAGGAAACTATTGGAAATTAACAAGGTGTTAGGATTTGAACTTATATTCCCGAATGATACCACCTTTTAAAACTTGACAGTTTGTAGCATCCAGTGCTCTTGCGATACGCTCAGCTGAAGGCGCCTTTTGACCCATACTGTGGTGAATAGTCCGAATAATTAAGAGCGGGATTATGCTGAATTCATGGTTCTATTCATATAGCGTATATAAAGAAGATGTATTTAAACTAATCAATGGAATAGGTAGTGGACCGGTGCGATATTTCCGTAGACTCCCTCTAAATAAGTCAGTCTGTGTCTAAAAAATGTCTAAAATTAGTCGTGATCACTCAATGTTAGGCGGTGTTACTCATCTTAGAAATGACGTATATATGCGGGTTTCGGCGCTAGTCGTGGTAAATGATAGTACGGTAAACTTGCACGGCATGAATAGCTATGTGGGTCATTCACTAATTAACCAAGCATTGTTGAAGGCAAATTCGTTTGAGCTATACGTCATCAGGTCGGTATTGGTTCCATTGGGTTGGATAGTTATTTCAGTGGAAATGTCGATATAAGATATGGCTAATTTTCAACAAAGTCTTGCAATTTTAAGCTTAAATTAGATATCCGTCTTTAAGATTAAATTGCGATAAATCCAATCTTCTATCTGCTGGCACGTTAAGCTTCATCGATAATGCCTTGTTTTGAATGATTGAATTATCGTTAAATTGACTTGCCGATTGTTCTCGGCTATTTTTAATTATGTGCAAAAAATAAGATCAAAACCAGAAGACAGCCCGAAGACAGCGACCCAGGAAAATATTTTGTCTAAACGGTTTCAGGGGTCAACCGAAAGGCTGGAAGTCTGGTACGACACATTTACGGACGATACCAATAACGCAGGCTTTTGGATACATCATGAGTTAATTAGTCCGACAGATGGTGATCCTTACGTACACGGATGGATAGGTTACTTTTTTAACTCACCTATTAATGATCTAAAAACCGCAGCGGATCAAAGATTCGACGGTAAAAATAAAAAATTGAATAACGCCGTGGGTTTTGAGCGCTTTGGTCCGCTGCCAATGTCGAGATCTCCGTTTTTTGAATGTGGTGACGTTATGGTTGCACCCAATGTAAGAAAAGGGAAGACTGAAAATATAACTTGGGAACTGACAACCAGCGAATTTCACGACCCACCGGTATTTACTTTCGGTAGACTTGCTTGGGAAAAGGAAATATTGCCGAGCTGCCAAATCGTGGGGGGACCGAATTTGAATTACAACGGTTTAATAAAGATTGGTTCGCAAAGCTTTAAAATTTCAAATGCTAAGGGGGCTTTGTCGCGAATTTACGGGCACGGCAATGCTAAAAGGTGGGGCTGGCTGCATGTAGATTTGGGTGATTCTGATATGCTCGAAGTAGTTTCTGCCGTTTCTACCAAACCGGGACTGGAAAAGCTCAAACCCTTGGGGTTCCTGCAGCTTAGATATAAAAACCAAGATTGGCCTTCAAACCCGTTAGTTTCCTTTCCTTTTTTTAAGACTAAGTTGCCTGGGCGTCAATCTGATAACCATTGGTCGATTTCAGGTAAATCTGGGCAGTATAGGATTAACGTTAGGATTAGCATGCCTGAAAACAGGTGTGTGTCAGTAGACTATACGGATCCCGACGGACATAAAGCTGTATGCGTCAATACTGAAATCGGTGACGCGGACATATATTTGGAGCAAAAGATTTCGAACCGATGGATTCTCATTCGGCACTGGGATGTTAAAAATAGTGCACATTGTGAAATGGGCTTCAGATAGCCATTCGTTCTGAATTTTGAAACGAACGCTCAGTTAATAGATGTTACCAAAAGTTTAAAGTTAGGTGTTTTAACTTCAAGTCAATAATTTAATTTAATGTGGATGTTTGAGGTAACACTGGGAATTAGGCGGATACAAAGGCGATGTCTTGCTTAATTTGTCACAAATGTACCGCATCCATAAACCGCATAGACTTGAAGTCGAAGAGTTTACACTTGGGCGGTGAGTGACTACGTTCTTGTGTCTGGGTAATTGTAGTACCGAATTAAAATATAGTATTAACTTAATTGCCCGCATTGCCTAATAAGCATTTGTAGAGTATTGAATAGTTTTGTCAATAATCTTGGACTAAGAAACAAGATTAGTTTGTTGTAATGAAAGCGGATTAACAATGGGAAATGAACAACAGTCAATAGTTTGGAAAAACGCTGCTGATTTTCAAGATATTAGATATGAGACTTATAATGGGATCGCCAAGATTACTATTAACAGACCTGAAGTCAGAAATGCATTTAGGCCTGAGACATTAGCGGAATTAAAAACCGCCTTTGATCTCGCACGGGATGATTTGGAGGTCGGCGTCATAATATTTACGGGAGAAGGCAAACTTGCGTTCTGTAGTGGCGGAGATCAAAGGATTAGAGGCAAGGACGGTTATGTCGGATCTGATTCAGTCGGACAAAACGGAGTTGGCAGATTAAATGTCCTGGACCTGCAGATTCAAATCAGGCGACTTCCTAAACCCGTTATTGCAATGGTGGCCGGATATGCAATCGGAGGCGGACATGTACTTCATTTAGTTTGCGATTTGACAGTTGCGGGCGATAATGCTCGGTTTGGACAGACCGGTCCTCGAGTCGGAAGTTTTGATGGAGGGTACGGTGCATCTCTTTTGGCCAGGACAGTCGGCCTAAAAAGAGCCAAGGAGATTTGGTTTTTGTGCAGACAGTATGATGCTCAAACTGCACTCGATTGGGGCCTTGTAAATCAGGTCGTTCCGGTGGATGATCTTGAAAATGAAACGGTAAAATGGGCAGAGGAGATCCTGGCTCTTTCTCCAATCGCCTTGAGAATGCTTAAAGCTGGATTTAATGCAGCTGATGACGGGCTGGCGGGGATACAACAGTTGGCCGGAGATGCGACAATGTTGTTCTACATGAGCGAAGAGGGGCAGGAGGGTAGAAATGCTTATGTTGACAAACGCAAGCCGGACTTTTCAAAGTACCCTAAGAGACCGTGAGTCAAGATCAACAAAACTTAAATAAGCTTAAACTGTTTTATTTGGGTGCCCGACCGAGAACCTTGCCTGCGGCTGTATCTCCTGTTATAGTTGGTTCGGCCATTGCGGTGAACCGTCGACTCGGTGATTTGTCGATAGCTAAATTTATTTTGTGTCTGGCGGTGGCACTGTTCCTGCAGATCGGAGTTAACTACGCCAATGACTATTCGGATGGCATTAAAGGTACCGACGATAAAAGAGTGGGGCCGTTACGATTGGTGGGTTCAAATTTAGTAGAGCCCAGATATGTAAAGTATGCGGCTTTTATTTGCGGACTGCTGGCTGCCGTTGCCGGATTAATCTTGGCGCTGGTAACTTCCTTTTGGTTTATCCCCGTAGGTTTGGTAAGCATATTGGCTGCCTGGGGCTATACCGGCGGTCCTAAACCTTACGGATATATGGCTCTGGGAGAGCTGAGTGTGCTTATTTTTTTTGGGTTTGTGGCTACAGTCGGTTCTTTCTATGCTCAAAGTCTGCACATCAACTCCGTATCGGTTGTAGGTGGGCTATCGGTCGGTCTTTTGGCGTGTTCGATTTTGGTTGCAAATAACCTAAGAGATATTGAAGGAGACAGGCAAAATAGAAAGAGAACTCTCGCCGTTTTGTTGGGCGATACTTATACTCGTTTTCTTTTAGTATTTACAACGGTAATGGGGATTATTCTGTCGATTGCAATTGGGTACATGTTGCATGATATGTGGACATCAATTGCAGTAGCGACATTGGCGGTGGCAGTAAATCCATTAATTAGAACGATTAGGAAAGCAAAAGGCAAAGATCTGATACCCGTACTAAAACAGGTTGCAATGATTGAAATAGTTTATAGTATTTTACTGACCATAGGTCTGTTTGTTAGATGACGGTTTGCATAAAATTGTTTAGGAGTCAATAATATCTATAGGTCGTGTAATCGGTTACAATCAATTTAATAAAAAGTTGGCATATAATTCAGCTACGGTGTCAGATCTTTCCAGATGAGGACTGTGAAAAGCATCTTCCACTAATTCAAGCATCGAAGTGTCACCTGTAGTTTTTGCAATTTCATAAGCGATGTTCCGATACTTTAAGTCATTGCTACCCGCAACTATCAAGACCTTAAGGCTAACCTTAGAAAATATATTCATTTGTTCCCAGATGGGAACAAAGTTTCCCTGTCCAAAATTGATCAATGAACCCGCCAGCCCTTTAGGGTTTGATAGGTAGCGGGCGTTAAGGTCATCTTGATTAGGTATGTGGTTCCCAAATAAAGGTTGCCGAACCCACTCGTCGATAAAAGTTTTGAATTCGACTCCGTTCATTTCGGATAATTTATCAGCTAAAGCAAAATCCTGTCGTGCTCGTTCAGCTTTTTCCAATGTGTCTGTTATCCCGGGATTGCACGAGATTAAAGTCAATGTTTTGACGTAGGGAAGCAAGTCAATCGCGCATTTGGCAGCCAGCCTTGCTCCTAGCGAATATCCCAGAAAGTGTGCGGGTAGATGAGTCTCAATAATATTGTTTAACTCATTAAAATTTGATTCAACTTCCCCGGCATTCCCATGACCGGGAAGGTCAAATGTGATTAAATTAAAGTCATCTTTAGAATTTTGATTAATTTTCGGTATAAGACTTTCGACAAACGGTTTAAAAGATGCTTTTGTCTGCGTAAATCCGTGAAAAAATATTATATTTTCAGACATTTGTGATTGCGAATCATTTCAGTATTATTTGGTACAGGGTTCTATTTAGCCTTAAATCTAAGCCTAAATACCAACACCGAAATCAGGCTAAATAACTATGTCCTATTCAAAACTATCAAGATTTACCTTATAATGGTTGCTAGACGGCAATATTTTAAATATGTTTCGGGAAACATTAATTCGTCGGTTTGTCTTGCCGAAGTTGTCTGCGAGAGATTTGTTATCAGACGATTATTCGGATTCAAATTAGAGATTGTTATTGTTTTCATAACTCTATGTACGGCCTTTGACTTATATCGTTTAGGATTGTTTAACCAATAGATAAAGAATAATTTTGTAATTTTGACTATAATTGATTGAACAGCCTGGGAGGCAAATCGGTTTAAAACTGATTTGGAATAAATCTGCCGCGTGTTCTTGAGAATTTGATAGCGGTAGATATAAGAATATTTGTTACCGGTACTTTATGGGTGTTCTTATAAAAGCTCAAATAAAAAAATGGTTTTAGGGGAGTAAAGTTTTGACGACGGTCAGCATGGCAAATCCGTGGACTAAAAAGCAAAAATCGCAGATAATAAGATTGAATGCACTATGAATGGCCCTAAGAAAGTAACCGATATCGGACAGACGTTTCGTCTTAGAAAAATGCCGGCCCTTGATGGGTTAAGAGGTTTGGCCATTGTGGGCGTCCTTTTGTACCACGGGGGATATTTAACTGGAGGATGGCTCGGTGTCGACCTGTTCTTCGTATTATCCGGGTATCTTATTACTTCGTTGATTATAAAAGAATGGATTAAAGGCGAGAAGCATTTGTCTCTGGTAGCTTTTTGGGGTAGGCGAGCGCGACGATTGTTGCCGGCATTAATCATTCTGTTTTTAGGCGTAATGGTTTATGCATTGCTTCTTGCATCTCCGTTGGATCTTCAAACTATTCGTTTTAACGGTATTGCAACAATGTTTTATTCGGCTAACTGGTACCTCATAGGAAGCCATTCTGACTATTTTCAAAATACTTTATTGCCGTCTCCGTTACAGCACACTTGGTCTTTGGCAATTGAGGAGCAGTTTTATCTTGTTTGGCCGTTACTGTTAATGTTGGCTTTAAAGTTTCGCCATGCCCTTAAAACAGCTTTTGGGGTTGCAATTGGCTTAGCGATGGCATCCGTTGCCACAATGATAATTTTACATGCTAACGGAGCATCGATCAGCAGGCTGTACTATGGAACGGATACACGGGCAAGCAGTCTTTTGTTCGGAAGTGCCTTGGGAATTTGGCATGTACTTATAAAAAAGCAGCATAGCGAGGGTAAAAGTTGGATAGCCCTTCAGGTCGTGGGAGCGCTCTCTTTATGCGGACTTGCGACTGCGTGGGTTACTTTAAGTGGTCAATCCGGGTTCGCGTACGAGGGCGGACTGGCATTGTGTGGGCTCGGTGCAACCGCAGTGGTGGCACTTGCTGCTAATCCACGGTTAGGAGTATTGGGTAAAGCTATGTGTTGGCCACCGCTGAGGGCTCTTGGTATTATAAGCTACGGAGTTTACTTGTATCACTGGCCGATATTTCTTGTTCTTAATATGGAGCTGAACTACAAAAATCACATCATTCATGGTTTGGTTCTGTTTGTTGCAGAGGTGGCTATTACCTTAATTTTAGCTGTGGCTTCTTATATTTTGGTGGAACAGCCCATTAGGCAACGTCGGATGTTTAAGGGGCTTAGAGGGCTTGCTTCAGTTTCGACTGCTGCAGTTGCAATACTGGCGATGTTGCTTGTAGTAACCGTTGGGGCCCAGTCAGCAGACGTTGTGGCATTACCCTCTTCGGTTGATCAAACTTTTAATGGCCCCGCCAATTCTCCGGTAGTTATGGTAGTAGGCGATTCAACAGCATTTAGCCTCGGTGCGGCAATGGCTAAATTCAGTAATCGACTTAATGTTAGTGTGGCAAATTGGGCCATTATTGATTGCGGACCGATTTATGATCTTGGAAATGTAATGAACTATTCTGGACAACTTTTGAGCAGTCATCCAGACTGTACTTCGGATTGGCAGCGTGGCATCAAAAAGACTCATTCCAACGTGGTGATTATGATGTTTGGGTTTCCGCCAATAAATTCTGTGTTTTTTGCTGGCGGATGGCAACATGCATGCGATCCGACTTACGACGCCGCACTTGAAAAGAGAATTGCTTCTGGGGTTAATATGTTTTTAAAGGGAGGAAGCCGAGTGGCAATAATTTCAACTCCTTATCAATCTTCAAACGGATTGGTGGGATTTGATCCCAGCTACACTGATAGTTATATCTCCTGTCAAAATACGGTGCTAAAGAGCGTAGGTGAAAATTCCGGATCTCGTGTTGCATATTTAGATGTTAATAAATTTCTTTGTCCCGTAGATGAGGTGTGTTTCAACAACATAGACGGGGTTACGATGCGCGCAGACGGTCTACACTTTCATTCCTATGACGGACTACTTGTTTCGGAATGGATTCTTAAAAATATCAAAAGCCAATTGTACTCGGTTAAACATCTCTGAAATAATTTAAAAGGGTTTTGTTAAATTCAAAAACCAGGTTGTCAACTGTTGCCGTAGTAGCACGCCATAACACTCAATAGTCTGCCATAATAGAGATATAAATCTCGCTGAATGGGCTGAAACACAAGGGATAGCACCAGTTACCGCCCGAAAAATCGGTGGATTAATTTTGATTGATACACCTAATATCACCACTAAAGGACAGAGTGTTGTATATGCACGTGTGTCTTCAGCATATCAAAGGACAGATTTAGATCGCCAAGTAGCACGAGTCACTGAATGGGTGTTAGGCGACTCCCTAAATGATTAAGGATATCTACGAACTTTATAACTAGTTTTAAGGGGCGAGCTCCCTTGCAAAAAAAACTGCAGCTTGTTTTAGAGTTGCATTATCGCGTTCAAGCTCAGAATTCCTCTTTTGCAGTTCAATATTTACTTTTTCAAGATTGTTAAGTCCATTAATTGTACACGATTACCATTGTTAAACAACTTGAACCAATCACGCAAGGTTGGATCAGATATGCCAAATTCCTTAGCAATAGCCGCAAGTAAACCATATGTGACTGACTCTTTTAGATAGCGCTCACGATACCTGCTAACAACTCTAATTTTAAACTCTTTGTCGTATTTCTTAAATGCCTTTTTCGGCTTATCATTTAAATTGTCAATACTTTATTATTCTCCATTTCTTTTCATAGTGGTCTCCAATAAAGTTCTACCACCCTAAACATCTAAGTCATTTACTTTTCAATAACACATTTCACAGGCTGAAATTAGTTAGATAAATTATATTCAATCTTCAATCCCGGTTTCAAGTTCCAAAGGAGACATGGATGGGTTCTTATAAATTCCTTCGACATAGTGTAATAAGTCAAGCTAATATGACGATATGGCCGATAAAGAAATTCTCTCAAGTTGAAAAATATTTATCATATATATATGAAGAGGAAGCGATTTAGCTTTCTAGGCTGGCAAAAAGTCCTTGAAGTATTTCTTGTTCCACTTTTAATTTTGTCTTTGATGATAATAGTAGTGAAAAGCCCAGCTCAAGTTAAGGTTGCTTCTCCGAAAGTAGAAAATGTATCGTCATCAGCTAGCCCACTTTCTATATGGGTTGCAAATGCTGCTAGCCTCTTTTCTCCTATATCTCTAAACTCATATAATCCAACTACCGGAAGCTCTACTGGAAATAGCATCAAACTTGGGACATTGTACACAATGCGTTCTATTGGTTTTAGCTCTGATGGTCGTATTGCTGTAGCCACGGGTGATAACAGTAGTGGTGGAATTGTGATTGATATTGCTAATTTAACTACAAATTCCGATGTTGAACTTAGCGATCCTAATTATACTGATAATACAACCATTGTTACAAGTGATGTTGTAATTACCCCTAATAATAAGTGGGCATATGTTGGTCTAGATGCACCAAATGAAATTGACTTATACGTTATTAATCTTTCCAAAGGCACCTTTGCCTACTATACTCCAAGTTTTACCAATAGCCTCGGCATAAGCAGTCTTGCTCTTTGTCCAGATGGCGATACTTTACTTGGTGCTCCAGATGGCTTTATAGCTACCGGTGCTTCAACTGGAAATCTCTCAGCCTATCAAATCTCTGGTTCACCAACTGCAGTGCAATGTTCATCGAAACCTACAGCAATGTTTTCTTCTGGTGCACTTTCAACTGTTGGTTTAAATGGTACAACTTCCTCAACTGGAGTAAATATTCCAGGATCTCAGATATTAGAAACTGCTATTAACGAAAATAGTACATTAGCTCTTGCAAGTGGACAAGATGTAAATCAAGTAGCTTCAGGTGGCTATTCACTAATTGGATCCGTTCCTTCTAACGTTAATCCTATTGGAGCTGCATCTGGTGATGGATTTGCATTACTTGGAAATAACAATACTGTTTATTATAATGGTAGTTCATTTAGTGCAGGAACAGGTGTACTATCGGTGGGATTTGGTTTGACGCCTCCTCCTCAAGGTTTAACAGTTAAACAAATGCTAGGAGATGCCTTTAATGCTGCTCTTTTATGTGGCGGATGTTTTACTCAAGCAATCCAAGGAGTTTCTAAACTGGTTAGTTCAGCTTTTTCATCTCAATCAGCAGAATTAGAAGCTGAAATAGGAGATGCAGAGATGACTGATGCATTACCAGTCAACACGGCTAATGGTAACTTCTCCTACCAGCTTCCATCAATTTCATTAGTTGGAAGAGGTCCATCTGTTAGTTTTAGTCCAAACTATAACTCTTCTGAAGCTAACGTTTATGGACCTGTTGGACTTGGGCCTGGTTTTTCTGACGGGGCTCTTATGATGCTTTCTATAAATAATCCAAGTAGTGGCGATATAACAATAAGCCAAGAAAATGGATCCCAAGTTACCTTTTATCCTCAACAAAGCGGTGGAGGATGTACGGCTCCACAAATGGCAATCGATCCAAATTCATCTCTGGATCCATCAGGAGTATATTTCTGTGCTTATCCCGATGTGTTATCGACTCTTTATAGCCAAACTCTTTCTTCACCAAATTCAGGTACAACTGCTACATTTATTAGATTCTCACCATATGAAGTTTCGACTTTCTGTATGTCTTCTACATGTAGCGACCAAGGTAATTCTTACAGTCAAGGTCAACTTATTTCACTAGCTGATAAGTTTTCAAATACTGATGTAATAAATCAAGATTCAACGAGCGGAACTGGTTGTTCTGCAACGGGATACCATTGTGTTGCAATTACAGATCCAAGCGGAAGAGCCTTAACTTATCTTGTGTGTGTTACAGCTTCTTGTACAAGCCAAAATCCATCAGGGGAAGTGGTTTCTGTATCAGATTCAATTCACACCGAAAGCTTTACATATGCAACGGCCACTTCAACTTGTGCAACGTCAACACCCGCTAGTTGTGTTGCTGGTGATCTTATTGGAGTATCGTTTTATTCTACTAATGATACGACTAGCAGAACTTGGAGCTTTAATTACGATGAGACTTCTTTATTAAATGCAATTGATTCTGTGGTTGATCCCAATGGAAATACTCAACTAACCAATACATATGATGATACGAGTACAACTGACACCTATTTTGGATGGGTAACTTCACAAACGAATGCATTAAATGAAAAAACATCCTTTAACTATCATATAGATCCCTCTACACTGACTGGAGCTACTGTTGCAACAGATCCTTTAGGCAATAAAACCGATTACATGTACTCAGGGGGATTGTTGCAGTCAGTCATATCAGGTTACGGAACCTCAAGTCCGTCACAAACGTCATACTTTAGAGGTTTAAATTCTTTGCCTGAACAGACTATAGATCCAAATGGAAATGTCTACAACTTTTCTTATGACACTTTAGGACGCTTAACTTCTTTTCAGGATCCAGTTAAAATAGCCACCACTTTCATTTACTCTAACTTAACTACTTTAACCCCTTCTTATTTTGATCCCATAGAAATTGATCTAGCAAACCCTGGAAGTGATTCTTCTGGTTATTCATCTATTCTTGTCTCCTATGATCCAACCTTTGGTGATCTGACCAAAGTTGAACAAAATGGAAATTATGGAGGTGGATCTACAAATCCAACTCCAACTTCCACTTATAGTTGGTGTGCATCTTCAACTTGTACCGGAGGTTATTTATTAGGTGAACTTGAGAGTACAACAAATCCGGGTGGTGGAGTAACTACATATTCATATGACTCAAGTGGAGATTTGATTTCAGCTACTAATCCTGACGGTGATATAACAAGTGCAACGTATGACTCAATAGGTCGAATACTTACCTTTACTACTCCAGATGGCAATGTGCCCCAATGTGGATGTAGTGCAAATTACACAACAACGTATGCATCTACTACCAATCCCTACACTGCTTTTGATCAGCCAACTGAGATTGTAGGTCCTCCAATTAATGGAGTTTCAGCTACCACTTCTTATACTTATGATGCAGATGGAAACACCCTATCAACAACTTCAACCACTGGTACATCTACAGATGCCCCAGGTAATACCACTACTCCAACAGTTGTAAAGAGCTATGCCTATAACGCTGCAAATGAACTGTGCTTTAGTACTACATCTACTATTTCGTCTCGAAACTGTTCATCACCACCTAATAATCCATTAACAATTACTTATGCATATAACTTGGATGGGAACTTGTGTTATGAAAGTGTAAGTGCTGTTTCAAATCCAACTTGTTCTACTATTCCAGGTGGTGAGACAACTAGCTGGACCTACAACTCTAAAGGTGAAGTTATCTCTCAAAGTGAGCCATTCGGGACATTGACAGGATCTACTAACAGTGGCAATACTACCGATTACGCATATGATCTTGCAGGGAATCTTCTAGATGCGAGCCTCTCATCGGGTGTTTCCAATATATATAGCTACAATAGTGCAAATTCACTTACTGGATCAACTATAGGAGTACCTTCAACACCAGGTACCACCACTTATACAGAATCACTAAATACAATTTCTTGTGGATACGCAACTGATTGTTTTACTGTAGGGAGTACAAATACTGGTTTACCAGTTATTATAGGTGGATCCCCTGGCAACTGGACAAATGAGACACTGCCTTCTTCTATCACCTCATTATCTCAGATCTCTTGTTCGTCTTCTAGCAACTGTGAAGTGGTTGGAGAATCAAGTGGCTCAGCAGTTGTTATATACACTAGTAACTCTGGAAGTAGTTGGTCTATGACAACTCTTAGTTCAACGTTAGCAACTTCACTTACTTCTATATCATGTCCATCTACTACAACTTGTATTGCAACTGGCGAGATTGGAACTACTCCAGTTGTTATTGAAACTACAAATGGAGGGTTAAGTTTTTCTAATGCATCTGGAACTCCTCCTACTTGGGAACCAAGTTCAATATATTGTCTTTCAACAACTTATTGTGCATTAGTTGGTACTTCTTCATCAACTGGAGTAATTGACACCTGGAACGGCTCAACATTTTCATCTTCATCTATTTCGGGTAGTGGATCACTTCCTACCTCACTTAATCAAATATCATGTGGATCAACTACTGAGTGTGTTGCAGTTGGTCAAAGTGGGACTAATGCTTCTATATTAACCTCCACCAATCCATCTACCTCATTTGATGATTCAACTACTGCCCCAAGTTCTCTGACGTCACTTTCTGCAATTGACTGTCCAGGCTATCCATCTGCAACATCTTGTATAGCAACTGGCAAATCAGGATCTAACCCTTCTGCAGTAGTCATTGCTAATAACTCAGGATCATTTTCCACCTCTTTGGGGACTCTTCCACCTGGAACTAGCTTAGTTGGTGGGATATCTTGTGGATCTACAACTAATTGTTTAATTGCTGGATCAACTAGTGCAAATGCTGGAGACATATTACCAACTTCTAATGGCGGTCAAAGCTTTTCAGATCAGTTCAATACCACAACTAATACCTATGATGGGCAGGGTAAAATAGCATCAACTACAGACCAGTTGGGACAAAGTACATATGCCTATGATGCACTTGGCAGATTAGTTGCAGCTACTGATGATTTAGGACATATAACCACTTACGCCTATGACAATAATTCTAATATTACTTGTGTTGGCTATCAGATGGCAACGATGTCTTCAGGTTGCAGTGGTACTCCATCATCTACTAATCCAATTGTTAATTATCAATATGATATAGCCAACAGGATGACCTCCCTAACTACTCCAATGACTCCAGGGGTTAGTTCCTGTGGAACTACTCAGATACCAAATGATACTTTGTCATTTACCTATGACCCAAATGGTTCTCTCATTTCTAGGCAACTACCCCTTTGTGATAACTCTTCTACAAATACCTTAGATACACTCACTAACACTGTAGATGCCAATTACTCATTAACTGGATTTGCAATTAACTATCCATCTGGACCGACTACCAAGTCTGAAATAAGAAATGCCGCCTCTATGCTTACTACCAACTGGGCTGGAATTAACACAGGCTACAACTCACTTGGTCAACTAACCTATTCTTCCACTACTGCATTAGGTGCAACAACTCCTCCTACCTACACTTATGACAATCAAGGAAATCCTCTTGTTTCACCCAATGACAGTTACTCTCAGTGTTTTTCAACTGGAGGAGAAATACTTTCTCAGTACTCTCTTTTATCACCTCCTACGTCTTGTGGCTCAGCATCTCCATCACCTGTAAATACTTTCACATATGACTCCCAGGGTAATAGAACTAGTTACATGTTCCCATGGAATGGACAGCAGGTACCTGCTTACTATTACTACAATTCTTTAGGTCAAATGACAGGGTTTTCGGTATTTTTCACCGGCTGGAACTACTCCTATTCAGGTAGTGGTCAGTTAATGCAAATTAGTTCAGGATCATCTAATTTAGCAACATTTACCTACAACCAGTTAACTTCACAGATTCTGTCTGATTCCACATGGGACTATGTCTATGGTCCAGGTGGAACACCAGTTGAAGCATTCAAACCAAATACAGCCTTAAGTCAGCAGTATTTAATTACCACTGATAACAACACAGTAGATGCAGGATTAAATACTTCAAATGAAGTCAGTTTCGTAAAGAACTATGGATCATTTGGAAATAGCACACCCTCATCAACTCAACCCCAAATAGGATATGATGGAGCATATAACGATCCTGGAACTCACTTCTGGATCATGGGAAATAGATTCTATGACCCAGGTGTAGGTCTATTCATAAATCCTGATCCATCCATAGCTCTAGCTAATCAACCTTATGGAT
>DAHXLF010000089.1 GCA_027371755.1 Acidimicrobiales bacterium | reverse complement strand
TAAGATAGATCAGGTTGAATTAAGTGAAATGGTTGTTGACCAAATCGGTGTTCAAATTCAGGATGCCGAGCTAACCCCTGCTTTCGGACTGGCCGAAATCGAAAATGTCAAAGTATCAAAATCCAGTTTTCTGATACAACAACGGTTGTTAATTTCAAAAATGAGACCGCTGAACAATCTGGTCGATATTTCAAACTATCTCATGTTGGAAAGAGGACAACCTACGCATCCGTACGATCGAGACTCATTGTCCACAAAGCAGATCTTGGTTCGCGCTGCAGTCGAAGGCGAAAAATTGGAAACTTTGGATTCACAAACCAGAGAGTTGGCAAAATGCATTCCCGGGATCAGTGATCAAACTCCGGATATTGTAATAACCAACGGCGTAGAACCGATAGGAATTGCCGGAATTATGGGGGGGACTTCTACCGAAATAAGCGAAAACACCTCAAATTTGGCACTTGAGGTTGCAAACTTTTATCCGTTGGCGATTGTAAGAACCTCTAAAAGAATGAATCTTAAATCTGAAGCTTCAAAGAGGTTTGAAAGAGGGGTGGACCCGTTTGGAATTGAAGCCACAATAATTCGATATGTACAGTTGGTTGTTCAAAATTCACCGACGGAGATTAAAATCACAGGAATTAAAGTACTTCGACCCAGTAAAGTTGAGCCGAAAACAGTAGAATTAAGATTGAGTCGCATTAAAAATATCCTGGGGATTGGATTGTCGGCAGCTTTGGTGTCTCGGTATATTAAACCTCTCGGTTTTAAGATAATGGACAAAAGCGGGTCTTTGTCAGAAAATGTGGAAGATGAGATTCTAAAGATACAGATACCCACCTTTCGCCCAGATTCTGATAGAGAGATCGATGTAATCGAAGAGATAGCCAGGATTTACGGTTACGAGAGAATTCCAAAGGAGTTTTTGAAGCCGCCAGATGTCGGCTCGAATCACAACTTAAACGTCATAACACGAAAAGTTAAGTCATGCCTAACGGCGTTAGGGTTTAACGAATGTTGGACATCGACATTTCTGCCCTCAAAGCTACAGTCGACTCTCAAAATTCACGGCGAAGAGGTAACGTTGGCATTGCCTCTGGCAAAAGAAGAAGCGGTTTTAAGGATGTCGTTGGCACCGGGACTGGTCCAGGCGGCCGTTAAAAACTCACGGCATAAGTTTAAACCGGTAAATCTGTTCGAAGTGGGTCATATTTTCAGATTCTATTCGGACTCAACACCTCCTTTGGAATCCGTAAAGGTCGGCGGGCTCTGTCTTTTAAATGAATCAAATGAACAATCTGCCTTAAAGGCTGTCTATGAAATTCAACGTATGTTGGCCCTGCCGGATTTTCGTTTGATTAACTTATATAAATTCGATTCAATCGATTTGAGAGACAGCGAGGTTGAACACAATTTTGATACCAAAGTCAACGAGTTCACTTGGCAACCTTTGGATTTGTCAATGTTATCTGCGGACGAACTAAGAACAGATGCTAAAATTTTTAATCCAGGTAAAACTGCTTTTATCGCATCTCACGAAAATGTCTTCGGCTTTGTGGGCGAATTAAATCGCAGTTTTGTAGAATACTATGGACAAGAGACATATGGAGTAATATATTTTGAACTTGATTTGGTGACAATGTTAGCTTTAGGGCAAAAAAACAGGCGTATCCTTCAGTCAAAATATCCACAAGCTGAATTTGATTTGGCCTTTGTAGTTAATGATGAGGTGACTGCATCGGAGCTTAAAGATACCATGGAGAGCTCGATGGAGGACTTGGTTGCTCAAGTTTGGCTATTTGATGTGTTTAAAGGTAATCCATTATCTGACGATGAGAAATCTCTGGCTTTTAAGGTGCGGGTGGCAAATCCCAATTCGACACTTACCGAATCTGATATTGCCGATTTAAGGTCAAAGATTATTTCTGATGCTCAAAAGTCGGTCAATGCAAGGCTTAGATAGCGGTGCTGAAAGCTTTTGGGTCGAATCATCTCTATGGACAACAGTATGGGCAATCAAAGCCGAAGGTACTGTTTCTACATGGGTGGCAACGCTCCTCTAAAGACTTTAATAAAATTGCCGAATCCCTGTACAATGATTATGGTATATCGTCTATAGCTTTGGATCTACCGGGTTTTGGCGCAAGCGGGTATGAATTTGACGGCCTGCTCGACGAAAAATTTACGGCAGGGTCCTTCGACTATGCCAAGAAAGTCGCAGATGCAATTGAAGGCGAATTTGATGACTTTGTCGTACTGGGACATTCGTTTGGCGGGCGTGTCGCTATATTTTTGCAATCGATGTTGCAAGATAAGATCAAAGGAATGGTCCTTACTGGCGTTCCTATCGTGGCTGATCCGACAAGGTCAAAGGTGAAGCCCAACAGAGTACTCAAAACCTATAAAATCTTAAATAAGATTAAACTCATACCCGATTCTAAGGTGGAAGAACTTAAAATGCGTTACGGGTCTACCGATTACAAAAATGCAACGGGAAAGGTCAGGGATACCTTAGTAAAAGTGATTGCCGAGACTAACGCCGACTTGTATATAAGCGAACTTAAAAAATCAAACTGTAAGATAATTCTTGCATGGGGTCAAAATGATACAGAAATAGTGATCGAGGTCGCACAACGCGTAATTGACGAATTCCCCGGCAAGGATATAACGCTGACCGCTCTTAAGGGATGCGGTCATATGGCCCCACTTGAAAAAACTGACGAGTTTGTAACAATAGTGGCAGATTTAGTTACCAACAGTTTGCAAAATAGATGATGACGGATACGTGTATATCTTGTTAATTGTCGTTATTCTAGAAGCTGTAGCTGTAGCCGCAGGCGCGATAAGGTATTTAAGGATTGCCCAACGCGAACATTATATTGCTTTCAGCGTTTCAAAATTCGCAATTCGATGGTATAAGTTTAACGGTTCATACTTTTTTTTAATTTTTGCTCTTGTTGCAGCCATAATTTCCTTTTGGTTTTGGCCGCTGTCAATACTTTCAATTATATTTCTGCTTGTTTCGCCGTTATATTTAACGTATAAAGGGAAAACTTCGAGACTTGTTTTTACAAGGAGGCTTAAAGTAATTGCGGGTACTTCCTGGTTGATTTATTTTCTTTTGTTACTTATAATCGCTCTTATATTACCGGAAAAACTTTATGGGATGTCTGTGGTAATTTTGGCGATATTGGTTCCTTTCTTTATCGATTTGGCTCTACTTATAAATTCACCGATTGAAAACGGTCTTTCGAGAAAATATTTACTTCAGGCGCAAAAGAAACTTAAAGAGATAGATCCCGTTGTGGTAGGGATAACGGGTTCATACGGTAAGACGTCAACAAAAGTTCTCGCAGGTCACTTTTTATCCCATTTCAAGGAAACTGTAGTTTCTCCCAAGAGTTTTAATAATAAAAATGGCTTAACCAGGACAGTTCTAGAAAACTTACATCACCGAACAAACGTGCTTGTTGCAGAAATGGGTACTTACGGTAAGGGAGAAATCAAACAGATGGTTTCTTGGCTAAAACCCGAAGTTGCCGCATTGGTGTCGATAGGACCGGTGCATTTGGAAAGAATGAAAACGCTTGAAAATATCTTAAGTGCAAAGTCAGAAATATTTGAATTCGCTAAATATGCTGTTTTAAATGTTGACAATGAGCTGATATCAAATATTGCAGATAAGTTAAAACACGGTGAATTGGGGTTTGATCCGATGCGAGTCTGTAAATGTTCTGTCGATGAGGCCAAATTAGATACTGCCGATGTTGTGTTAATAACCAATAACGAAGTAGCCAAACTTTATATCAATGCTCAGTCTGTGGGTGAATTTTCGCTTGGAACTGACAACGCTCCGGCAATTAATGTTGCCATTGCAATAGGAATCAGTCTCTATTTTGGAATTAAAAGCGAAGAGCTGGTCAATTTGACGCAAAACCTTCCTACAGTTGACCATCGGGCTACTGTTTCGGTAGCTGAAAACGGCATTGTTTTGGTTGACGATACATTTAATTCAAACCCGGCAGGAGCAGAATTGGCTTTAGCTCGTGCCAAAAGTAGATTGAAACCTAAGTCAAAGTTATATGTTGTGACACCCGGAATGGTTGAAATGGGCTCCTTGCAATATGACGCTAATCGTAAATTTGCTCGTCTTGTTAAGGAATCTGACGGTATGTTACTTGCAGTCAAAAACACAAATAAGAAGGCATTGCTATCGGTTGGCGCAAGAAGCAAGTGGTTTGTGAACCGACAAGAAGTTACTTCTTGGATAAAGAATAATTGCAGTAGCGATGATGTAATCCTGTTTGAAAATGACTTACCGGATCATTATCCCTAAAATTCGCAAGTATTAACGTAAGCACTAAAATGTCTGATCGAGAAAGAAGTTTCCTACCTCAGCGTTTAATAAATGTTGAAGCGGTTAAAAGCTTAGAAATTAATGAATTTACCGGTAAATTCTCGAATCAGATGCTTTGATTTGAATGGCTTTTAGGCAGATTCTATAGCCATCTTGTTTACACAGATGTATTTAAATGAACTTGTATTAAAAGTACCTTGGGTTTGCTTATTTCGTCTATTATTTCCAACTGATTATTACCTTTGATTTACACAAAAGAGTACGTATAAATAATTTGGGATTAATCGCTGGAATGTTTGAGCTTGCCTAACATTGTTAGTAAAATTAAATAAGTAAATTGGCATGGGAATTATCTCAAAAGATAAGATTGTTGAAGTGTTTCATCAACTCAGTCAATTGATTGATCGAAAAATGAATTGCCGTAAAGCAAGGAGAGTAACTTGGCAGCAGTAGGAGTGATATTCGGCGGACCGTCGCCCGAACATGACATAAGTATTTTAACGGGGCTACAGGCTGTTGCTGCTTTAAAGGATCATTTTGAGGTTGTAGCAATCTATTGGTCTAAGCTAGGCGAGTTTCTAAACGTTTCTTTAACTTTGGAGCCCAGTGATTTTACGCAGGATATGTCCAAGAAGTCTACTGAATTAACATTTAAGATATCTGATACAGGTGGTTTTTTTGAAACCGCAACGAAGTTGACCAAAAGAGAGAAGAAGATTGAATTTGAGTCGCTAATTAATTGTTGTCACGGCGGCCCGGGAGAATCGGGCGCCCTTCAGGGGGCTCTTGATATTTGCAGAATAAATTATACCGGTCCCAGTTTAAGCTATGCCTTATTGGGAATGGATAAGATGGCTTTTGGGCTTCTTATGAAGGCTAGCGGAATTCCAACCTTAGATCGTCAACTTCTGGATGCTTATACCAAGACCCTGCCCTACGAAGGACCTTACATTTTAAAACCTAGGTTTGGAGGGTCTTCTATAGGTATTGATGTCGTAGCCGATGTCGATACTGCGGTTTCACGACTTAGTTCCAATGTGCATTTTAAATCGGGGGCAGTGGTAGAGCCGTATCGGCGAGACTTGTATGACGTTCAAATTGCCGTCAAAAGTTACCCGTCAATTCAACTTTCTGCGATCGAGAGACCTCTTAGGTTAAATTCTGACAATGAAATTTTGAGTTATACCGATAAGTACATACCAGGACAAGGAATGGTTGGTGCCTCACGAGAGCTACCGGCGAAATTGGATCAGAAGATTTCTGACATGATAAATGAAATTACACTTCAAGCTGCCAGTATTTTAGGGGTTAGGGGAGTGTCGCGATTTGATTTTCTTGTTGGGGAATCTGAGGTTTATTTGAACGAGGTTAATACAATTCCTGGCTCATTGTCCAGATATCTATTTATAGACCCAAAAATCGAATTTATCGATTTGCTTAAGGACATGATGGATGAAAGTAGGTATAATCCGTTGCAAAATTATTCGTTGCAGGGGGCTGATGGGTCCGCACTAAAAAACGCAAGCTCAATAGCCGCTAAACTTATTTAAACCATGGCAGGATTATCATCAAAACATTTAAGCGAAGGCGAGGAGATACTGGCCGAAGTTCGCAAATTTTTCGGCAAAGTAGTTTATGCCATCGTTCTTTACATTATTTTGATTGCTGTACTAACGGCAATTGTAATATTGTTACCAGCAAATACCCCTCGATATGTGGGCCTGATACTATTAATTCCGGCTGTTTTGGGGTTAATCTATTTGCTTATCAAATACGTTAATTGGAAGGTATATTCTTTAACGGTTACCAACCGTCGACTCGTTGAGGCAAACGGTTTATTAAAACGTACAGTGCGTGAGGTTCCGATTAACAAAATTCAAACTGTTAATTTAAATCAAAACATCTTTGAAAGAATGTTTAAAGTGGGAGATATAGAGATCAGTTCGGGTGCCCTGCGTGATGGAACTTTAATCTATACTTCGTTGCCACACTGTGAAACAATATTTCATCTTATCAGTCAGTTGATTGACGAGAGCAGATAGATCCATTTAGATTTAGATATTATTCTTGATTCCCTATACCTGTAGAGGTTTTGACACATCAGTGCGGTCTACCCTAATTCCGATATCGGCGTATTCCAACATTTCTTTGTCGTTATTGCTATTGCCGTAGGCATATACAAAGGCAACTCCAAAGGGTTCGCAAAATGCCTTAAGGCGTCTAGCCTTTTCGGGTCCTCGACAGTTATTTAAAAGATATTTGCCGGTATATTTGCCGTCTTTAACTTCCAGATCTGTTGCGATGACCTTGTGTATGCCCAAATGTTTGCATGCTGGTATTAAATATAGCGAGGGTGAAGCGGAAATAACAACTATTTCGTGGTGCTTCATCTGGTGATACCTTAGCCTCTGTACGGTTCGGTATTTAAGTCTTGATTTAATTAAATGGCGCGCAAAATTATCAGCTAAATTTTCAATCTCGTCTACGTTTCTGGAGCCTAAAAGGGCGGCAATTAGGTATTCTTTGGCTTCGTCGGCATATGTCTGCGGGGATATCAAAGATCCCAACATTAAGAAAAATTTCGACATCCCAGTAAAAAAAACCTTAAAGAATCCATTCGAATAAAACAAAAAACGCCAAAAGGAGTCACCTTTTGTTAGAGTTCCGTCAAAGTCAAATACAGCAATAATTTTGGGGGGGTATTTGTTTTCCACGCTTTATCAATTATAGTTTTAAACTTGATTTGTATTTAACTGTTGTTGATGGCGATTGCTCACCTGTTATTTTTAAAGCGCTTGAGCTTAAAAAATATATTTTAATGACGTATATTTGAGTAAAATCAAGGTTAATTGTCGACTTGTTCTGTCAGGAATTAAGTGCATGATGGCTATAATTGAATTAGTAGTAACAAACTACGTCAGGAAAACAAACAGAAAGGTAAATATTATATGTCATTGAGACTAGGAGATATTGCTCCAGATTTTACGGCCGAATCAACCGAAGGGACGATTAATTTTCATGAATACCTAGGTGATTCTTGGGGAGTGCTATTTTCCCACCCTAAAGATTTTACACCGGTATGCACTACCGAGCTTGGAGCCGTCGCAAAGCTTAAAGGTGAGTTTGATAAGAGAAATGTAAAAGTTCTCGGAGTCAGCGTCGATGCGGTCGAAGATCATAATTCGTGGAAATCCGACATAGAGGAGACTCAAGGAACGGCACTAAACTTTCCGTTAATCGGAGATAAAGATAAAAAAGTTGCGGATCTGTATGACATGATTCATCCAAATTCCCTTGATTCACTTACCGTGCGAACCGTATTTGTGATAGGACCCGACAAAAAAGTTAAGTTAACAATTACGTACCCCGCTTCTACGGGAAGGAACTTTAACGAGATTCTAAGGGTAATTGATTCCCTTCAACTGACTGCGCAATACTCTGTTTCGACCCCAGTTGATTGGAAAGATGGAGATGACGTAATTATTGCTCCGGCAATTTCCGATGAAGAGGCAGAAACGAAATTTCCAAAAGGGTTCAAAAAACTCAAACCGTACCTTAGACTTACTCCTCAACCAAACAAATAAGGTTTTTGAAAGAGCTACTTGGAACACGGTTGTTTTTTAATCTTGTTGCCTTAGTTATGGCTAAAGGCAACAAGACATTCGAATAGTAAAATTTGGGTAATCTAGGGAGTAGCAAATGCGACTCCCTAGATTGGTCTTCCATGGGAAAAATCCGTCGACTGATTTGATTTTAAATTGTTTATTCCAATGCTTTAAAATACTCATTCGGGCAGCTTTAACACATCGAAAGCGGTGATCAATTGTTCAAACTGGGAAGTTCTTTTAAGAATGTTTTTGGCTCTTGTGTTTTGCGGTTTGCTTACTTGCTTAATACAAGACCTCGCTCCATAAACAGATCGCCATAACTTGAAACATGGGGTAATGTTATTGCGTCCAGAATGGCTGCAATTTAAATAATTAATTCATGTTACTGCTGTATCGCAGTTTCCAAGAGACCGATACTTCATCGGTAGTTCACTGACTTATGAGAGCAGTCACATCCTCTGAACCAAAGGGGCTATAAAAAAGTTTGTCAAATATAATTGATTTTAGTTTTGGTATTTAAAAAGTGCAATAAGAGTTAAATTGAACCGAGAATCGACACCCTTTGGAGTAAAATTTAATTATGGAAAGTAATCCAGGCATAAAGCGCGGATTGTTGGTTAATTTTTCCCTTTACTTCGTAGCCGTTATTTTCACAATTTGTGTGTTGGAGTTGTCTACGTTTTATGACTATAAACGTTGGGCTCTGCAGTCACTCCCGGTTTATTGTTTTGCCGCTTTGATAACGGGCCTATTGTTTATAGGCTGTAAGTTATTTAGCGAGAAGAAAGATGATTCTGCGAGCATTCTTAACGAAACAGCGGTCGTGCGCTCAAATATTGTTTTCTCGTTTTCAGCAAAGATTTGGGGATTCATAAAAGACTGTCTTACCAAAGAAAAGAATGTTTTTTTCTTGCAGGCGGCTGTAGCTTTTGCGGTATTTTTAGGTGCCCTTATCGTTCCACTTAG
>DAHXLF010000088.1 GCA_027371755.1 Acidimicrobiales bacterium | reverse complement strand
TCACCAGATGAATTTGAAGCAAAGAATCTTAAGCAAAGTGCTTGAGTGTCGTGTCCATATTTTTGAGTATGTCCAATCCCTAAACTGTTAGCAAATTATAATCATGATACAAGAATTTAACGAACCGGATCTGTCTTCAATGGTCATCCCTGAACCCGACCTGTCAATACTAACGCCTCTAGAGCGCTCAATATTTGGCAGTTATATCAGACGGCGCTATTATGATCAAGCTGTGAAATATAAAGATAAGATGAAGAAAGATCTATACTATAACGGGATGAAATATATTTTAAGAAACTATGAAGATCGTTTTATAGCACTTCCGTTACTGTTGTTGATGATAATAGTAGCATTGATGATGTTCATTATGCTTTCAACCGGACGATATTTTAAGTGGGAAATGACTATTGTTTTTCATGATTTCTGGTTACCATTAGCCTTTTTTACATGCTTCTGTCTTATCTTGCACATGCCTATACTTATACTTCTGAGACGAACTCAAATGAGGCATCGCGATGCAAATGGTATCCCGCACCATTTCAGAATTAACGCACAATAAAGGAGACTTGTGACGCTTCGGGTGGTATAAAAGTGGATCATACGCAATATATAGTTCTGACTAAATAGTTTAGAGAACAGTAGAATAACACTTCAATTAAGTGCCCTAATGACATTACCAATGCAAATGGGATCAACCTCTGACTGCTCTTCATGACGCCAATGAGGAAGCAGTCATCGTCGAGAAGACGGTATTTATCTGCTACCGGCCATCCATTCTGCACACCCCTGGCGACAACAGGCGCATAAAACATCATCAGGAACAATGTCGTTGTTGTGTGTAAAATGGATGGCCGGTAGCAGATTGTAATGTGTGTACAACTTGATAAAGGATAGGAAAACAAAGCGAAATCTTTGGTTCGTAAATTACGTAACAATAATTGGTCCTCTAAAAGTCCTTCGCATCAGACTATTTACGCGCATAAAATGCTGCAAGGAAACACCGATGTCTATTCAGTTGTACACAACACAATACATTTTATTTAAATTGGTGGATGGCATATTCATAGGGACTATAAGCACGAACAGTTGAAATTCCAACATCTAAATCTTTTGCAATTGTTGTATTGGCAATACCTTGAGATGCTAAAAGCAATACCTTTGACCTAGTAACTAATCTGTGAGGAGCAGTCCGTGACTTAGAAATTCTTTCTAAGTCATAAGCTGAGCTTTAGTTACTCTAAGGGGAGGAGCAGGATTATTTATACTTCCATATTATCACAACTAGCTGCCTATTAAGAGGACAATATACTAGATCAATGTTTTGTGGGCAGACTACAGTATTCTTATATTGCTTAACCCAAATTTAACCAAAAGGTTTGCGGTACTGTTGTTTTTGATTATTTATTCCGAACTAACTGGAGGGCGATCTGGATTTTTGTCAAGAATTATTTAAAAGCCATCACTCTGGCTCAGAGCGTTATACTGTTGCCCTAGATATACGGTTATTCGTGAAGTAATGTCTTAAGTTTATGTCAGTTTTGCCCAAAGTTTTAATCTCGGAAAAACAAAATCCCTGTTTATTAACTCGAGACATGAATTTAATTAAAAAATTACTGATTTATTACTTTTTCTTTAGATAAATTTAACCTTAGCTTGTTAACTTTTATATCGAATGATAAATCAATTGAATTTAACATCACGGAAAGCGTCTTGGTTTCAAGGTTTATCTGAGAAAGTCAATATTCTGAATCTACAGTTATTTACCGAAGTTATTACAGTTACTACAAAAACTACCGATTCGGCAATCCCGTTTTCAAAAAATGATTATACTGCGCTTGGTTTGAATAGCACATCTGCCAATATGACTAAATGCCAACGAGACCTAAGCTTACGCGGATTGAACTATAGAGTAGGTGCTTTTGATAGTAATCGCGGGTTACTTAAAAATATGTCACCGAGTAAAATCGCAACGGTTCCTAAAAATCTATTAAATCACAGTTGCAATAATACAATTGAGCGGGAGGCTTATGGTATAAAAACAGTTTGACAATCACCGGCTTTAGAAGCCAAGTTGTAAAGTAAATAAAAAAACTGCAAAATAAATTGCGGTAAAAGTTAATAATACAAAAAAATTATAGTTTTTAGTAACACAATTAAGGAGATCATAAAAATAATGAAACTATTAAAATCAAAATCAGCGGTATTCATGCTGATGCTTTTGGCAGTAGTGTTGGCCGCCTGTTCTTCGAGCGGCTCAAGCAACGCCTCTTCATCAACGACCGCAGCAAAAAATAATTCCGGTAATACCGGTAATTCAACGGCTGTTTACGAAAAAAATCCCAGCTCATCAGTTAGTTTAACCGAAACAGGTTCAACACTGCTTTACCCATTGTTTAATATTTGGGTTCAAGATTTTAAGAGCCAATTTTCAAACATTGCGGTCACCACGGGCGGTACGGGTTCGGGAACAGGAATTTCTGAAGCCGCAAGCGGAGTGGTAAACGTGGGAGCTTCCGACGCTTATCTTTCCAATGCAAATGTTCAAAAAACCCCTACGTTGGAAAATATTGCACTAGCGATATCCGCACAGGAGGTGGACTACAATTTACCTGGAATTTCCGGTCACTTGAAACTATCTGGCAAAGTTCTTTCGGCAATCTATCAAGGAAAGATCACGAAGTGGAATAATTCGCAGATAGCGGCATTAAACCCTGGAGTTAAACTGCCCAGTATGACAATTGTTCCCGTTCACAGGACAGACGGTTCTGGAGATACCTTCATATTTTCGACCTATCTTTCCAAGTCAGATCCAAACGGATGGGGACAATCAATCAGTTACGGAACTTCTATTGCCTGGCCTACGGTCTCTGGAGCTTTGGGAGCCGAAGGTAACGGCGGTATGGTCTCGACGTGCCATGCAACTCCTGGCTGTGTAGCTTATATTGGAGTAAGTTTTAATTCTCAGGTACAGCAGGCCGGTCTCGGTGAAGCAGAACTTCAAAACGCTTCCGGTAATTTTGAGCTTCCAAATCCGACTACCATTGTCGCCGAAGCGAGTTCGTTTATAAGCAAGACTCCCACTAATGAAACTATTTCATTAGTGTACGGACCCGGCTCTAACGGCTACCCGATTATTAACTACGAGTATGCGATAGTTAATACGAGTCAATCTTCACAAACCACCGCTAAGGCAATTCAGACTTTGTTAAACTGGGCAGTGACCTCCGGAAATAGCTCGACTTACCTTAACCAGGTTGGATTCCAGCCGCTTCCTCCGTCGGTGGCTAAGCTATCTGAGGCGTTGATTGCAAAAATTGGGAGTTAATAATAATTAACACTTTAAAAAGTCAAGGTCACAACCTTTAAATAAAGTTGTGAATGGATTGGTGAGATTCACTGCGGTGATCTCACCAATTGCCTTGCTTGGAACCGCTATTATCATACTAATTGCCGCTTTGCCGGCAATTAGATATAACGGTTTATTTTTCTTTGAACACAACGCATGGAAACCAGGGAATTCCTATGGTAATACCGTCGTTACCAATGGCATTGCACATGCCCCTGGAGCTCAATTCGGTGGAGTATTTCTAATCGTAGGTACATTGCTTGCTGGGTTAATAGCAGTTTTGGTTGGAGTCCCGATTTCGGTGGGGGCTGCAATTTTTATTTACAAAAAACTACCTCAGAAAATATCCGGTTTGGGTAATTTTCTTTTAGAGATTCTGGCCGGAATTCCCAGTGTCATATTTGGCCTGTGGGGCGCCCTGACATTCGGTCCTTTTTTGGCTCATGACATAAGTCCGATCATAGCAAATAACGTGCCTAAAATTGGTCCTTTAAAGTTTTTAACCGGAAACGTGGGTGCTGGAGAAGGACTTTTGGCTTCCGGAATAATTTTGGCAATAATGATAGTTCCTATTGTCGCAAGTACAACGGCGGGTCTGTTAAAGCAGGTGCCCGAAGGTTTGCGTGAAGGTGCTCGAGCTTTGGGGATGACCGATTACGAAATTTTAAAGACTGTGGATTTAAGGTGGATTAAAACTGGTCTGATTGGTTCAGCTGTTCTCGGGCTTGGTAGAGCACTTGGAGAAACTATGGCGGTAGCGATGGTTTCTGGGTCCTTTTTGGGTGCCATACCAAATAGTATATATTCGACGATGACTACAATTGCCGCTACGATTGCAACTCAATTGGATTCGGCTCTTCAAGATTCTACGGGATTTACAATAAGTGTTTTGGCAGAAGCGGGTTTAGTCTTGTTGGTGATTAATCTTGTAGTTAACGTGTTCGCCAGAATAATGATATCAAGATCAAACAAGTTGCAGTTGCCGGCTGGGTAATTGACCTAATAGGGATTGCTGTAAAGGATATTTAATGTCGGATATTAATATAAAGGATCGGAAATCAGATCAGTTATTAAATGAACGAACTATTCCCGTTAGCTTGCTTGCCAAAAAATCTTCGGGAGTTCTAAGACGACGAAAAATTAAAAATTTTGTATCGTGGGTAATTTTTGGTTCGTTTTTTATTTTAATTATTGCACCTTTAATGTGGCTTTTGTACGGTGTCTTTAAAGCCGCATTTTCAAACTGGAGTTTTTCGGTACTGTTTCATCCTACGGCAGGAAACGCTGGGGGTATTTCAAATGCAATAGTAGGTACGCTTTACATCATCGTCGGCGTCGGTTTGCTCGCGGGAGTTTTTGGTGTAAGTGTTGGGATTTATTTATCTGAATATGCCGGTCCTCTTTTTAAAAAAATCGTAGGAACTTCGGCAGACATACTTTCGGGAGTTCCGTCGATTTTGTTTGGATTTGTTGGTTATGAGTTATTGGTGCTTAAGTTTGGTTGGGGTATGTCTTCAGCTGCCGCAATAATTGTTTTATCCGTAATGGTATTACCCTATGTGGCAAAATCAACCGAAACAGCTCTTTCTAAAATACCGACATCTTATCGTGAGGGAGCAAAGGCTATTGGGTTGAATAAGTCTCAGACTGTTTTCAGGGTTGTGATTAGGCAGGGACTGCCTATGATTTTGAACGGTCTAATAATTGCCATTGCCATTGCCATTGGCGAAACTGCTCCTATGCTTTATACAGCAGGATGGGTTGACGGGTATCCAAAATATCTGCAATTCACACATGCTCCGCTGCCATATCTAACTTATTTGGTTTGGACTGACTACAATCAACCCTTTAAGTCCGCCAAAATACTTTCAAATGATGCCGCTTTAGTAATATTGGTAATCGTAGGGTTGTTGTTCTTGTCGGCAAAACTTATTGTTAGAGTTATGAAATCATATGACTGAATAAAACTATTTAGTCCCGGTTTTCGTAAACGAACCTTGCAATTGTTACTACGTTGTATTTGAATTGCATTATATAACTAATCATTTTACGTAACACTCTCTGACTTAAAATTAACGAGCGGCATGTGCTTATGTCAATACAGCTTATGTTTTCAGATTTGTTTTGGAATTCGCTTTTGCTGATGTAGTTGCAATTGTTTACGTTGATGCTGCTGTTGCGGCGGTTAGCTATACGCAGCCAAAAAGATTACGCATTTGACGACGTATTTTATAAAAAATTGAGTGACTTTAATTTTAAAACTACTCTCCATTGAATTCACTCTGATTGCACCAAAAGAGGCCGCATATGGATGTATTCAAGACGGTCATTTCATTTTGCATTAATTAACTGCGAATAACTTCAAACCTAAAAGACCGAGTCAAATTCATTACGTGTCACAAATAAACTTTACTATTTAATAATTCGTGATACGCTAAAACCAATCTTGCTGAGATGGACTTTATCAAGATTTACATACTTTAAATCCAACATATTTTGTAACTATTCCGGTGTTATTGTGCTATTTTCACTAATATCCGCCACTTGATTACTCGTTTGCGGTTTATTATAATTGATCATCGCTTTAAAAAATATTTTTCGTTTTCTGCAATTCGACCCACCAAGGTAGAGCTAATTTGTTTTCTAATCCCGACGCCACCACGTTTACTAAGGTCGACGACGTTGTACTTATCACCTACTTTAGGCACATACACATCAATTTGACCATTGTTTCGGTGAATACCTGAGTTGTGTTCGTGATAATATTCTGTTGTTCCACAAGACCTAGCGGATTGTAGTCAGGGTATTTCAGTGGTGTGTTGATACAATCTGCAACTAGTGTAGTGTCCCAGTATTGATACTGGTGGTCTGTAATGCAACTCTTCCATGTTTGACTTTTTCTAGTATTGCTTCTGCACTCTGAGTCCATTTGAACGGATTTGGATCTTTGTTGTTCTTATTTATATATGCTTCTATAGCTTTTATTAAATCTGGTATGGAGTTTCCATGCTATCTGCTTAAACTTAACTGCGGTGATGTGATGCGGATTGCTTGGGTAAACGTAGTCTTAAATGGTGAATGAATTTGGAAAGCGGTGTGCGAGAACCGTATGCACGGTTTCAATAGGGTTACTGGTGAGGTGAAATAGCATGAGCTATACACTGAACCAGTGGCCTACCTTACACCATGTTTTAAGATACAAAGTACACGGAAGTTTTGAGAATTGCGAGGATCGTTAGAAATATCACGCTACCTCTTGACAAATTATAAATTATGATGTATAATAACTATTATGAGGCGATATATATATATATATAATTATGGTGGCACTATTTGCAGTAGTTATATTTGTTCCTGAAACAGGTAATAATCGTCCGCTAAAGTCTGAACTGGTTTCAAATAGTTTTGATGGGTCTACGCAATCGTTTTATATTGATGTACCGATTAGCTCAATTAATTCAGTTTTGTTTAGTGCCGGTCAATATTATGGATGTGCCGTGCAGACAAATGAACCGCAAAATGAATTCGTAAACCTTAATTTCGGTCCGCCACTTGACAATAATGGTACTTGGGGCACTTACGATTGGGCTGGGTTTATTAGTGACAATGAAATAATAAATGCCGTAGCAAACTATATTAATGGTTGGTATTCATGTGGATACCAAGGGCATTTTTTAACAGTTTTGGTTAATACAAATGATTCTGGCTACTTTAGTACTTATGTATCTGATGGTGCAGGTACTAATTGGGCTGATGTTATTAATGAAATTAATAACTGGTCATTAGCTACATATAGTAACTTTACCTATGGTAGCGATGATTTTGAACCAGGGTTCTGTGCTTGCCAGTCATCGGTAGATTCGTGGATTAATCAATATACAACAACTGCGCAGTTAGATTCACTTATTGGATTCGGTGGGAGTGCCGATGGATGTTACGGAAATCAAACCTCACTTTATTACTACCCTAATGCTCAAAATTCTTCGTGTAGCTATGGATTTAGTGCGCTTGGACTATTTGACATTATAGATGCAAATGGTCATGGTTTTGTCGAACCTCAACAATATAATCAATCCTTAAATAATGTATATGACACAAATGATGGTCAATACTACCAACTGGAGCCTCAGGCGGTACAGTACTCAAATATATTAAATTATGGTTATCAAGTCCGCAATGGCGAAGAACCATTGATGTGGGGTACGATGACTCAAGTGTCTGCCTGCAATACACATCCTGCTTGCTCGGGAGAGGATAACTCCCCGGCAACTGCTTGGGGTCAGATGTGGAATGCCTTGGCATATGGGAACAATCAAATTGGGTCTGATGAGATAACTTATGGTCTTGATAATTGGTATTCAGGAACAGATATGGCTTGGTTAACCTAACTTACCAAGGAGGATTAAATGTTTAATAGAAGAAATAAAATTAATTTAGATGATGGAACTAAGCGAGCCAATTTTCATTTAAGCAGGATTTTAACGTCATCTGCAGTCACGGGAATAGTATTAATCACCCTTATCGTTGGCGGATTATTTTTATTTGGCCATACAGGTACTTCTAAAATTAAGTTATCTTCGAATAAATTATCAACAGAATCTCAAACCACAACTTCAAATGTTGTCAGAAGTGCTAATCCATGGAATATAACTAAAATTGCCAATTGTCCCTTCCCCATTAATAGACAGTGGATATCGCAAAAAATCTATGATTATGTATGTCAGCAAATAGCCGAAGGAAAGTTAAAATATCCACCGACTTATCCAAACGGTAACGGCGGGAGCCTAGTTCCGCCTCCAAGCCCGCCTACCGTAACAAATACAACGCTACCTTCATCACTGCAGACATCGGGTTTCGATTCCTATTGTGTTCAAGAATTCACAGCTAATGGATTTTTCGATTCTAATGAAGGGCAGCATCTTGGAGTTAATTCGGGAGGATTAGGCGTTTATTTTGATGCAAACGCTAATGGTAATTTAGTATGTGCAATTCCAGCAATAGATGAGGTTTATGGACAACCAACGCAATACTTACTTATGGTGTTTTATGAGTCTATTAGTAACGCAATTAAAAATCATGGTGTTGTTGCTAATAATTCACCCAAGCTACTATTTGATCCGGTATCAGGCGGTGCTGTCACGATTACATCTGCTAATGGAAACATTTTAACTATTGCCGATTCTAGCGGCAATAGTTATACATTGAATCTTGGAACAATAAGTTCATTGCCACAAACATCTTATTTGACTAAATAGGTATTCAATAAGAATAATTTGGATAATCTCATCGGTTTTTCGGGCAAATCTCCTAATCCAGCCCCTTATAGTTGTAAAGGGAATATTATGTGAACTTGCAATTGATTTGGTACTTGAACCCTTGGCTTTTTCAAGTAATGCATAACCAATAACTTCAACAGTGTCAACTCTTCGAATAAGTAGAATTTCAGGTAAAAGAACCTGGGTTTTCTTGCAATTAGGACATCTGGATCTCCGTGGGCAAATTTCAATTGAGGCTCCATTGGATCTAAGTTAGCGAGTTCTGGCATGTCCGTGAGGACTAAGGGATACATGGCAAAAAGGACAAGAAATCTTGCCCATTTTCAGATCATTTTC
>DAHXLF010000087.1 GCA_027371755.1 Acidimicrobiales bacterium | reverse complement strand
AAACGCTCCCACCAAGGAAGCCAAAGTTGATTTAAGGTGGGGAATTTTAATTAGCAGGTCTGGGGAATTTAATTTAGCGCCTGCACTCACTGACACTGACGAAAATTATACGTGCCATAATCATTTAGGCAAGAACAGAAAGACAATTAGGGTTGATCTAGGTTGAAGCAGACTAAGTAAATTTTGATTTATACTCACCAAAATTTTATAAAAGGCTAAGTGTCTTAGCGGAATACGAAATGAAACAATAAGTCAATTGTGCAAACGGTTAGTGAAAATGACCCTGCTAATTTAAACACAAAATTAAAGTATGAATTGGTTAATGTCTTATTAATTTGCTTGACAGATCCACTTTTGTATTTTAAACGCTCCCACCAAGGAAGCCAAAGTTGATTTAAGGTTTCTTCCTGGTGTTGATTTAAGGTTTCTACTTGGTTTTTTACACAATATTTGTCCATCAGGGTTTGCATAATTAAAATAACCGCAAAATATATAAGGTACATGAAATTTTTATAGAAGTATGTCGGGGCGATAATGACTACGCATAAGGGAAGTAAACCTGCCGCTAAATTTAATATCAGATAACCTATAAATCTTGTATTTGATATTGCAGAAGTTGTTTTTAGTTTTTGTAGTATGATCATGCGATTATATTTCATAAGGCTACTGCCAAGGTAATTTTAGTTCAATTTGCAGAAATCTGAACCATCCCGAGTTTCATGCACAGTTCATTCTCTGTCAATGACGGGGTTGTTATCATGTGTTTGAGCATAGCACATTAAGTTGAAATAGTTAGTTTCTGCTTGTGATGAAGAGATAAGTCCAGGCTTGTGCATGAGTCTTTCGTTGTTATGCCAATAAACCTTTCTTGATGCGAAATATTGATTATATTACCCACCTCATCCAGGCTGACAGCAATCTTCTATTTTCAGCAAGGCTAACATGCAGATGTCGCCCCATCTGATTCAAGCGATTATAGAAATTAGGACGAATCGGTAACATTCAACAGGCCCGATGTTGATAACCGCTAGGCCATAGTCTACGTATTAAATGCCGTTAAGCTGTCGACTACACAAGTTGCTAGTTGATCGAGTATGTTAATATGTTGACTTGCAGCGTATGTCTCAATTCCCTAAGGCTCCCTCAAGACTTTAAGTGACAGCGACTGAGATGAGTTATAATTACGTTTTTAAATGGTGGTTGCGAATTTATCTTGGCCTTATATTGTCAAACCATATGTAAATTATAGATTTGTAATCGGAGAATCTTGGATTTTTAAATGGTTTAATTTGCAATGTCAGTTCTAGGCGTCATGTTCGTAACTTTGGCGGATTAATATTTTGTAAAAATCTGATGTAGTAACATAATTCTGATGGGAAGCGGTGATAATATAGCCATCAAATGCGATCGATTGACTAAAAGATTTAAGAACGTAACAGCACTTGATGATCTTACATTTGAAATAGGTGCTGGTCGGACTATCGGATACTTAGGTCCAAACGGGGCAGGCAAGACCACTACATTAAGGTTGTTGCTCGGGCTTATTAAACCGACTTCTGGTAGCGCTCAAATATTTGGATTGGATGTTCAAAAAGATAAAATGAATATTCATTCTCAATTATCTTACGTTCCAGGCGATAATGTTTTATGGCCTGAATTAAGTGGAATGCAGACTTTGGAACTTTTGGGAAACCTTCACGGTACCACCGACGTTAAATTTAGAGACGAACTAATCGAACAATTTAATTTGGAGCCAAACAAGAAAATAAAAAGCTATTCGAAGGGCAATAGACAAAAAGTATCACTTATAGCTGCTTTTATGACAAAGCCGAAGCTTTTGATATTGGATGAACCTACTTCTGGGCTTGATCCGCTCATGGAGTTGGAGTTTCGAAATTGCATCAGGCAGGCTAAAGAGAATGGACAAACGGTGTTGCTTTCGTCACATATATTAAGTGAAGTGGAAGCAATTTGTGACGATGTCTATATGTTGCGTGAAGGAAAACTGGTTGAATCGGGAAAACTGGAAGATTTAAAGCATTATTCAGTGGTAAATATTTCAATCGTATTTAGACGTGAACCGCCGGATATCTCAAGTGTTAAGGGAGTCACTATCCTTGCTACTTCAGCCGACACAATTCGTCTTAAATTCAACGGGGATTTTAACGAGTTATTGAGATCAATTTCTCAAGGTGATGTCAGATCATTTCTGTCTACAGAACCATCTTTGGAAGAACTCTTTATGTCCCTATATGATAAATGACTACAACTGATGTTTCTACCGCAAAAGCCGTAAATGCTTTCAACGGTACGTTTGAGCCGTTCAAGTATTCACTAAAGCAGTGGACTAAGTCTTCATTAATGTACGGTGTTTTGTTCGGATTTACGTTAATTGCATCTGCTGTAAGCTATTTGAGCTTCTATCACACTTCTCATTCTCGCGAAGTATTAAGTCAAGCTTTTGGTCACAATGTGGCTACGATAGCTTTATTTGGACCGACATATGACTTAAGTCAACTTGCCGGTTTTTTGGTACTTAAGAGTTTTTTTACACTAATAATTGTTGGATCGATGTGGGCCATATTTGCAACAACCAAATCGTTAAGAGGAGACGAAGAGCGCGGATATTTCGAGCATTACCTTGCCGGTACCGTAACTTTAAAACGGGTTTATCTTCAAATTTTGTGTAGCGCCTTTGTCGGACTGGCAATTTTGTCGATTACGGTATTTATGATACTTTTTGCGGGTGATTATTTAAGGCACTTGGGTTTGGGTTTATTCCAGTGTCTATATTACTGTCTCTGCGTTGTCGCGGCTCCATTGATTTTTGTAGCATTGGGTTCGCTGGCATGTCAAATATTTGCTTCGAGAAAATCGGCTAATGCTTTTCTTGGCTGGGCCCTGGGTTTTTTCTATGCATTGCGATTGGTGGGTGATTCAGGTATCGGTTTGCATTGGTTGGATTTTATCTCGCCAATTGGATGGGTAGAGCTTCTTCATCCGATGATAAGACCCAGACCAATGTATTTTATGCCAATTATTATTTTTAGCATATTGTGTTTTTTAATTTCAGGAGCCATGGTTGCAAGTCGCGATTTGGGCGAGGCGTTGTTTGATGATTCGGCACCGGAAAAAATTTCAAAACGCTATTTGAGATCGGATTTAACCTATTCAATTTATCATGTCAAAACAACACTATATTCTTGGTTTATTGCAATAACTTTAACCGGTGCGGTTTTGGGGTTGGTGGCTAGTTCTGCGGGATCGACCCTAAACCAATCTTCAATTAAAACTGTTTTCGATCGTATCGGAATTTCCGGAAACGGCACCCAGTCATTCCTTGGGTTTAGCTTTGTTATAGTTGCTGTGCTCTTTTCGTTTATGAGCTTGGGACAAATTAATACATTCAGAGAGCAAGAGATTGACGGTCATTTAGATAACTTTCTTGCTTTGGCCGAAAGTCGAACAAGGTGGATATTGAATCGTATCGCAGTGACCCTTGTCAGTGAATTAATCGCCGGTATCGTTTGCGCAATTGTTATGGCAGCCACTGGATATTTTCATGGCAGCGGGATGTCTTTTTTGATTTCTATATTTGCTATTTTAAATTTATTGCCGTCATCTATTTTTGTAATTGGTGTGGCCACGCTTGCTTTTGGATTAATACCATCTAAGACTGTCTTCACGGGATATTTTGTCATCGGTTGGTCGATGATGGTCGAGATAGTTGCTGGCTTTGGGAAGTCGAGTCAGTATTTACTGGATACTTCAATTTTTCATCAGATTTCACCCTACCCTGCAGCAAAAATCAATGTAATCTCGGTAGTTTTAATGTTGGTCATCGGTATTTTGGGTTTAATTGTAGGAGTCTATTATTTCGGTTCGCGCGACATAGCTTCAAGGTAAGTTATCTTAGGTTTAAAAAGCTTAGATCAGCATTTCGCTATTGAATCCAGGCAACAAAATAAAATATCAACACCTTTCTGAAAATCAAGAAAACGGTCCTGGTTGCATATATGCACTCCTGGCTCTCGTAGCCGAAAATAAATTATTTGCGTGGGGGTACTTTTTGTTTAAAAAAAGCGATCAAAAATATTAATCAAATGATCGAATCGGACGCACGAACATCTATTTAGAACTTATAAACAGTCAATTACCTTAATATAGTTATTAACACAACAGGAAGAAATCCGCCGGTCAATCCGCAGATTACCCGCAAAATATAAGGTGATATTGCCACATTTGGTTTGTCGAAGCGCTCGACTAAGTGTTGATTATCTTTTGGCTAATACTTCTGCAATCTGAACTGCATTCAAAGCAGCGCCTTTTCTTAAATTGTCGCCGACTACAAACATTGAAAGTTCGTGTAAGTCGTCCGTCGCGTGCCTTATTCTGCCTACGTAACTCGGGTCTTTTCCGGCCGCAGTGTGAGGAGTGGGTACGTTGTCTAAAACTATGTAATCTTTATTCGACAGAGCCTTGGTCGCTTGTTCAATGTCTGTTTGGTCTTCAAAGGTCAAAGTCAGCGAAAGGCTGTGTCCGGTCATGACAGAAACTCTGGTACAGGTTGCAGATACTATTAAATTCGGGATATCCAATATTTTTCTGCTTTCATTAACCAGTTTCAGTTCTTCTGAAGTTATATTGGATCCGTCGTCTAAAAATGATCCCGCCATCGGTATTACGTTAAGTGCGGCAATCTTAGGAAATTTATTGGGTGTTCCGAAATCAACTGCAGTACCGTCAAATGCCAAATCGCTTAAATTGCCTGTGTAGCCGGTAAGTTGGTTATTGAGCTCATCAACTCCAGCTTTACCTGATCCGGAAACGGCTTGGAATGTAGTTGCCACCATTTTTTTAAGTCCCCAAAGATCGTGAAGTATTTTTAATGGGGGCATTGCCACCATAGTTGTACAATTGGGGTTTGCCACGATGTTTAAAGGAATGTCGTTTAATGTATGCGAATTTACTTCAGGTACAACCAAAGGTACATTCGGGTCTTGTCTGAAGCACGAAGAATTATCAATAACGATCCCGCCTTTTTCAGCAACTTTAGGAGCATATATTTTTGAAGCTGCGGCCCCGCAGGAAAATAGAGCGATATCGATACCGTCGAAGTTGCCTTCGTCGGCATTTTCAACTTCAATATTTTGACCCTTGAAATTCAAAAGTTTTCCTTTTGAACGTGAAGAGGCAAAAAATCTGATTGAATTAACAGGGTAATCTCTCTCAATTAAAATTTGAGCCATAACTTGTCCAACCTGTCCGGTCGCACCAAAAATTGCTAAATTCATAGTTCCAGTTTAGTTAAGAATTGTTAAGAAAATATACGTGATTAAGATGTATAATCTGACAATCATTATCGCAAACAGAACGTCGTTAATTATCCAAACCGAATGCGTTGTGAAGTGCTTGAACCGCTTGTTCTACGGCGTCTTGCCTTATTAAGCATGATATTCTAATTGGAGAAGTGGAGATCATTTCAATGTTAATGTCACAGCTGGCGAGGGTTTCAAAGGTTAACGCCGTAACTCCCGGTTGAGTTTTCATACCGGCGCCAATTATCGAAACTTTGGCAACTTCGTTATCTGCCAAAACTTCGGTACCGCCTAATTGGGGAAGGGCGTCTCTGGTTACAGCAAGCGCCGTCTCCAAATCTGTCCTGGGTACAGTAAATGATATGTCGGTGTTACCGTCCGTGGACGTATTCTGAACAATCATATCTACGTTTATGGCATTGTCAGCCAATTGGCGAAAAAGTGAAGCGGCAATTCCGGGTTTATCTGGAACTTTAGTTGCTGTAATCTTCGCTTCGGATGTATCATGAGTAACTGCAGAAACAACTGCCTCTTCCATCTGTTTGTCCTCCTTTTTTATCCAGGTCCCGGTCTCCCATGTATAGCTTGATCTAACATGGATTATTACATTGTGTCGTCTGGCAAATTCCACAGATCTTAATGCCAGTACCTTTCCGCCGTTTGCGGCGATTTCCAACATTTCGTCGTAATCCAAATTTAACAATTTTCTGGCGTTTGGGACAATTCTGGGATCGGCGGTAAATACCCCTGACACGTCAGTGTAGATTTCACATATATCGGCTTTTAATGCGGTTGCCATGGCTACGGCTGTTGTATCTGACCCACCGCGTCCCAATGTGGTGATCTCTTTGTCAACAGACATACCCTGAAATCCTGCAACAACTGGTACATAACCTTCATCTAAAGCTTTTAAGACTCTATCGGGTTTAATTTCCAGAATAGAAGCTTTGGTATGGACCGTATCGGTAATTATACCCGCTTGCGAACCTGTAAAAGATGTGGCCTTTACATTTAATTCGCTTAAAGCCATACATAGCAGTGACATTGATATTCTTTCGCCAGCTGTTAAAAGCATGTCCATCTCTCTACTGGGATGTACAGATGATACGTCTTTTGCCAGTCTTATAAGGTTGTCTGTTTGTTTGCCCATGGCGCTAACGACTACTACTATGTCGTTGCCCTTACTTTTGGTGTGAGCAATATGGTCGGCGACTATTCTTATTCTTTCGTCATCGTTAACCGATGTTCCGCCGTATTTTTGTACAATCAGTGCCACAATATTTAAATTTAAATGTAGGTAATATCTTTATTTCTTGTTGATTATCGAATGGACTTATATTGCCACAGAAAGTTCGGTATTGGAAAGTTCTGTTGGAAAAATTAAAGAACGAATGCAACAACAATATTAAATTAAATTGTAGTATATCTTTAAAACCGATATTTTAACGATGAAATTTGTCGACCGATCATGATTTTGAAGGAAATTATGAAGAATTTTAACAATTGAAAAAACCGGGTGTTAAAAGTTTATTAGAATCGATATCGTGCCATCTCAAAAAAGAGCCAGACAAAGGGCGGCGCGCCAAGCAAAATTACAGCGTGAGGCCGCCGAAAGAAAAAGAAAAAAGTTTATTACGCAGGCGATAATACTGGTAGTACTGGTAGTCGTTGTGGTCGGATTAATCTATTTACTGTCCTCGGGATCCGGGTCTAAAACTGCTTCTACTAAATCCAAATCGAAAACAACTGTATCCAGTACCACGGCAACTACATCCAGTACCACGGTAACTACGCTTTCTGATACCGCAATGCCGCCGCCGCCGTCTAATGCGTGTCCCAGTTCACTAAAAAATGTTTCAAGAAAGACTTCGTTTACCTCAGCTCCTCCGATGCTTATAAATACGTCGGCGACATATTATGCCAATATGCAAACAAACTTAGGTAACATTAAAATTAAGTTGAATCCTCAGCAAGCACCACAAACTGTAAATAATTTTGTATTTTTGTCGTGTTACCACTTTTATGACGGAACCATATTTCATAGAGTAATTCCAAACTTTATGGATCAAGGTGGAAGTCCCACCGGTCTGGGTACGGGCGGTCCGGGTTATACCATTCCTGACGAATATCCAACAGGTAGTTCAAATAAGACCCCGTATGCTCCTGGACAGCTAGCCATGGCCAATACGGGTGCCGGCCATTCAGGTGGATCGCAATTCTTTATCGTGGATTCTCAGAGTGGAGCGCAAACGTTGGACAGCGATATCGCATCGCCAACCGCTGAAGACTATACGATTTTCGGAAACGTCGTGCCCAGCTCGAATCCAAAAGAGGGCATGAACGTTGTAGAAGCGATCAACGCTTTGGGTACGCAATCGGGTACCCCCGTTCAGAAGATATACCTCTATAAGGTAACGATTACGTCTTCATAACCGGCTGGTTTATATACCACTGTCAATATCAAAAAATCGAAATAGGTTGGCAATGTTCAATTAATGGTCAATACTATTAATAATTTACTTGGACATAATTCAGGCGAACAGGATAGGTCAATTTAAAACTGATATGTCGTTTGTTTCATGGTTTAAGAAAAAATGACCGGATCCCGCACCAAGCGTTTCCCAAGTTCCGTCTAAATTTCGTATTAATGCCGTCTTCTCTTCGATTCCGATCAGCAAGGTATTTTTTGGAGCAAACTTAAGAGATCTGTTGTTTCTTTCTATATGTCCGGTATCAAAGTGAGGGATTACAGTGAAGTTATTGATAAGTTTCAGTCCTACCGTAAAGGCTCCGCCCCTCGGATCAATCATGGGGTCGCCTATTGCCATCGCACCCGCGGAAGAAGCCGCCAAAGCAGTACCAGTACGCCATTTATTTTCAATTGCAGACAATGCGGGAGTGGCCTTTAATACTCCTACCAGATGTAAAGGGGATCCACCGGTAATATAGATGACTTCGGAGTTATTTATTTGATCAATAAAGTCGGAATTTGACGCATCTTCTCTTTTTAAAATCATTATCGGATCTACGACGACACCTAATGTTGAAAAATACTGTTTTGCGTTATCAATTGCTTTCTGGGGGTTTTCAAATGCAGCAGCCGTAGGCACTACGGCAACTCTTTTCGCACCCGTTACTTTGAGAAGATGTTGATCAAAGGTGCAACCTTCGGTGAATTCTGCCCCTCCGATTAAAGCCAACAGCCCGCAACCTGCCGAAATTTGTCTGAACCCTAAAATATCTGAATCCGGAGTCACTGTCATAGATATAAGGTTAGTTGAATTTTAATTGCTGTTTTATATATTCAGGTATTTGTTAAATTCTCTGGAATCCATCCGTTACCGTTGTATAGTTTAATCAAAACTTCCATTATGTTTTGTTGTTGTTTTTTGGCTGTAGATATATAACTTCTTAAAGCCAAGAATGCTTCTGCTCCATATTTCGTCCTAAATCCACCTGATACTTTCTGTTTTAATTTAACCATTCTGATATCACGTTCAGCTAAATTATTATCAAATGGAACACTAAAGTCAGTTGCAAATCTAAGTACATCATCTTCATAATCACTTAGTCGTTTAAGTAGGTTATAAGTTTTTGAATGTTTAGGTCTCCCTCTTTGTCTTTTTGTAGTTTCATGAGGAGGATTCTCCAAATAACCTTTTTCTAAGATTTTTCTGTAGTTTCGTTTGATTTTAGTTATTTGATATGTAGATAGACGAGATTTATAACTATTTTTAGCAGTTGTTACTTTATCTAAGGCAGATATCAATA
>DAHXLF010000086.1 GCA_027371755.1 Acidimicrobiales bacterium | reverse complement strand
CCTCAAGTAATTAGGAATATGGGAGCCGTGTTTGGCCACGGGCGTTTGAAAGATACGGGCTACATATCAATTTTGCCAGTAGACCAAGGGATTGAGCACTCAGGAGCAGCAAGTTTTTCTAAAAACCCTATCTATTTTGATCCGGAAAATCTTTGCAAATTGGCGATTGAAGGCGGTTGTTCGGCAATCGCTACAACTTTAGGCGTTTTAGGTTTGACCTCAAGAAAATATGCCCATAAAATACCTTTTATTGTCAAACTTAACCACAATGAGCTGCTTACATATCCTAATCAGGCAGATCAAGTTCTTTTTGCTTCGCCATTGCAGGCATATAACCTCGGAGCCGTGGGAGTCGGCGCCACTATTTACTTTGGATCTGAGCAATCGACCAGACAAATTGTCGAGATATCAGAAGCATTTCATGAGGCTCATGAATTGGGAATGTTTACGGTATTGTGGTGTTATCTGAGAAACCCAGCATTTAAAAAAGACGGAGTGGACTATCATGTGTCCGCTGATTTAACCGGACAAGCAAATCACATTGGAGTAACCATAGAAGCTGATATCGTCAAACAAAAACAACCTGAAAACAATGGGGGATATACGGCTATAAATTTTGGGAAAACTGATCCGCTTGTTTATGAAAAGCTGACATCCGATCATCCGATTGATTTGACAAGATGGCAAGTAGTCAACTGCTACATGGGCAAGATCGGGCTTATCAATTCGGGAGGAGAATCCAAGGGCGCCGACGATTTGGCTCAGGCAGTAAGGACTGCCGTGATAAATAAGAGGGCCGGAGGCATGGGATTAATAGTTGGGAGAAAGGCGTTTCAAAGACCGATGGACGACGGGGTAAAGCTTTTGAATGCTATTCAAGATGTATTTTTGGATCAATCAGTAACGGTGGCATGAAATTATGACAGTTAAAAATGAAACATTAGACAGAATTGTAATAAGATTTGCCGGAGACTCCGGTGACGGTATGCAGCTCACGGGTGATAGATTCACTGAAAGTTCGGCATTATTCGGTAATGACCTTTCAACCTTTCCCAATTTTCCAGCTGAGATTAGGGCGCCGGCCGGAACCATAGCCGGTGTTTCCGCTTTTCAGGTTCACATTGCCGATCACGATATTTTAACTCCGGGGGATGCCCCTAACGTGCTTGTGGCAATGAACCCCGCTGCTCTTAAAGCTAACGTTGGTGATTTGGATCAGGACGGTATGCTGATAGTCAACTCTGATTCGTTTGATGAACGGTCTTTGAACAAAGCAGGCTATAGCTCAAATCCGCTGACTGACGATTCGCTCAAAAATTATAGGGTATATGAAATACCCATGACAACTCTCACCTTGGAAGCGACAAAAGAGACCGGGGCTAAACCCAGAGATGCCGAGCGTTCTAAGAATTTTTTTGCTTTGGGTCTGATTACCTGGATGTTTAATAGGCCATTTGAAGATACATTTGAGTGGATTAAAAAGAAGTTTGCAAATCGCGAAATCGTTCTTGAATCAAATCTTGTAGCTTATAAAGCCGGCCACGCATTTGGTGAAACTGCTGAGCTCTTCGGTTCAAGTTATACCGTCGGACCGGCACATTTCACTAAAGGAACATATACCAATATAACGGGAAATCATGCTACGGCATTGGGAATTGTCGCAGCCGGCCTTCTGTCGGATATGGAAGTTTTGTTGGGTACTTATCCGATCACGCCGGCATCGGATATATTGCACGAGCTTTCCAAGCTTAGGCATTATAACGTCAAAACATTTCAGGCCGAAGACGAGATTGCCGGAGTCGGAGCCGCACTGGGCGCTTCTTATGGTGGCAGTTTGGGAGTAACTACAACTTCGGGGCCCGGAGTAGATCTTAAATCCGAAACAGTAGGACTTGCGGTGAGTTTGGAACTGCCTCTTTTGGTAATCGATGTTCAAAGAGCTGGTCCGTCAACCGGACTTCCCACCAAGACCGAGCAGGGAGATTTACTTCTGGCTATGTACGGTAGGCACGGGGAATCTCCGGTTCCGATAGTGGCTGCTTTGACTCCGTCTGATTGTTTTAATGCAGCCATAGAAGCCGCCAGAATAGCAATAAAGTATCGTACCCCCGTCATACTTTTGACCGATGGCTATCTTGCCAACGGTTCGGAGCCGTGGTTACTTCCAGATACCAGCAAGTTGGAAAAGATAGACCCAAACTTTAAAACTGAACCCAATCATGTGAATTCAGACGGAACAGGCTCGTTTTATCCATATATTCGTGATCCAAAAACATTAATTAGGGATATGGCAATCCCTGGGACTCCTGGTTTGGAGCATCGGATTGGAGGCTTGGAAAAGGCAAACGAAATAGGATCGGTTTCATATGATTCCTTAAATCACGAGTTGATGGTAACTTTGCGAAACAAAAAGATCGAAGGAATTCAAGATGATATTCCTCTGGCTGAAGTTGACGATCCAAGTTCGGATACTGATATTTTGCTTTTGGGATGGGGGTCAACATACGGAGCTATCGCAGCCGGTGCCAGACGTCTTAGAGCATTGGACAAAAAGGTTGCTCATCTGCAATTGAGACATTTGAATCCTTTTCCAAAAAATTTAGAAGAGATACTATCTACATACGAGACAGTAATAGTGCCGGAAATTAATCTGGGCCAGCTGTCCAAATTAATTGCCGCAAAATATCTGGTCAGTGTGCAATCTTTCACCAAAGTTCAAGGTGTTCCCTTTAAGGCCGCGGAGATTGAAAGATACGTATTAAATATGATTAAGGAGAACTGATGACTGTTACTACACGAAAAGATTGGGCATCGGATCAAGAGGTAAAGTGGTGTCCGGGATGCGGTGACTACTCTATTCTGGCTGCGGTTCAGTTATTGATGCCCGAATTTGGGATTGAGCGATCCAACACTGTGTTTATTTCCGGTATTGGCTGTGCTGCAAGGTTCCCGTACTACATGAACACCTACGGCGTGCATTCAATTCATGGTAGGGCGCCGACATTTGCAACCGGACTTGCTTTGACCAGACCGGATTTGGACATATGGGTTGTGTCAGGTGACGGCGATGCGCTATCTATTGGTGGCAATCACCTTATTCATGCTCTCCGACGGAACGTAAATATTAAAATACTCTTGTTCAACAACCAGATTTACGGATTGACGAAAGGTCAGTACTCGCCAACTTCTGAAATTGGCAAAGTGACAAAATCATCTCCATTTGGATCTATTCTAAGTCCTTTTAACCCGATAAGTCTGGCCTTGGGCGCCGAAGCAACATTTGTGGCAAGATCTCATGATATGGATCGAAACCACATGATGGAAATGATGCGTCGCGCACACGATCATAAAGGTTCCGCACTGGTTGAAATTTATCAAAATTGCAATGTATTTAATGACGGTGCCTTTAACGAGATAACCTCTAAGGACAAAAGAGCCGATAATCTAATTAACCTATTGGACAACGAGAAAATAATTTTTGGGCAAAACAATGATAAATGCGTTGCTTACGATCGTGAAAACGGCGTAAAGATTGCAGATGTTAGCTCTGTCGGTGAAGATGAAATTGTGGTATATAATTCTAAACTCGACAATCCAGCGTTGGCGTTTGCGATTTCTAGGTTAGCTTCTGGGCCTTACTCTCCAACTCCTGTAGGCGTATTCCGAGATGTTCAAAAGAGCGAATATGGAGAAGCTTTGAGGGCTCAGAGTCAAGATGCCGTCGATAAAAAAGGCAGAGGTACTCTAGAAGGTCTTTTAGGTTCATTGCCAACATGGACCGTGGATTAATTTATCTCCAAATCGGTAAGTATTACATCGAATTAATCTGACCGCGGGCATATTTTACCTTCCGTCAGATTTGATCTGGCTTTAAAAGTTTTACTCATGAACGATTAGATCATACGCCTAAAAACCATTCCCGTTCTTGGCTTTGGTGTGAAGAATGTTGATTTTGGGGGCATTCTAAACCTCGCTTGAGATGACGCCTTAATCTGTTCTATTGACACGGGATTCAACAGAATCGCAGCCAGCGCTTCGTCATTGATTACGCGGTTAATAACATTATTTAACCCATGCTGATAGTTGATTTCAGCTTGGGGTATGTCATTGAGTGCAACTTCCAGCCATTTTGTTTCCAAATCTGATTCGCTTTGTTTAATAAGTTCGTCTTTTGGGTGAATTAACCATATTCCTTCGTTGGTATAAATGGCATTTTGTTTGTTTAGGTGCATTGTCTCTAAGAGATCTTCTTGCAATCCTTCATACTTTAGCATTTCATAGTGTTTTCCCACAGCGGTTACTAGGTCCACAACTGAAATCGGGCCGCTGATTAATCTGTGAATAGCCTGCAGATGTATTTGCTCTTGATTTAATTCCACAACGTAAGCCAATACGTAGTCGTGATCGCCCGGCAGGTTTCCATTGCTGTTCCTGATCTCGTTTCGATATGCCCACGCAGTTTCGTATCGATGGTGACCGTCTGCTATCAAAATAGTTTTTGAGTTAATAATTTCACAGATTTGAGATATTTTTTCGGCATCATCTACTACCCAAAGTTCGTGAAGTACGTCATCATCATCGCGGGCTACAATATCGGGTTGGGCATTTAATTCTAAAATTTCTGATAGTTTAACCGTCAGAGATAATCCCCATATCGGCGATATGTTAGTTTTGGTTGCCCGTAGCAGGTCGAGACGATCGGTCTTGGCCTTTTTTATCGTATTTTCATGGGGCAAAATATCTCCAGCACCGGGTTCTTCGGCTCTAAGTGCGCCCAATACGCCTGTTGTTGAAATTACGGAGCCTGAATTTGTTCCATTCTTAACTTTAAATGACATCTTGTATATATAGAAACAAGGTTTGTCGTCATCGACGATAATCTTATCGTCGAGCCACTTTTGAATTAACTTTTGAGCGTACTCATAATTGTCATTTATTCCTGTGATGTCATTGTCCGTAGAGTCGGGAAGCTCTATTTTAATTGCGTTGGCAACGTGGCGACTGGCTAACTCCTTTCTCTCTTGAGCGTCCACTACGTCATAGGGAGGCGATATAACCAGCTCTGGGTCAATGTCGTTTGCGTAGCGTGTTCCAATAAAGGGTTTAAATTCGGGCACTTGTCTCCTCGTATAAGATTTACTTATCTATTTTATTAAATAAATCCGTTGCAGATGTTTAAAAGATTTCAGGTCGCTTATGCGGATAGACACTTTGGACAACTTTAAAACACACTAAACAGGCTAGATCAAATGAATCGCAACCTAGAACCCGAATTTGATATAAACAAAACCAAAGTGTGGCTTTTGGATCTCGATGGTGTCATTTGGCGGGGCAACAGATATATTGAAAGAAGTATCGAGGCACTGGTTAAACTGCAAGACTCGGGCCGGAGGTTGGTATTTTTTACAAATAATTCTTTTATAACGATCGACGAGTTGTCGTCGAGATTAAATGTCGGAGACCTTAAGGTTCAAAAAGAAGATATTTTAACTTCTTCAATGGCAGCATGTAGATTGCTTAATCCCCGCGACGAAGTATTCTATATCGGTGGCGACGGCATTAAACAGGCGATTAAAGACAGGGGGGCATTTGGAAGTTCGGTGAGCGATTTAATTCCCGACAGGCTTTCTTTCAATGAAATTAATTACAACACCGTATTTGATTTTATAAAGCAGTACGGAAATAACGATAGATTCAAAGTGGTTTTAGTTGGATTGTCTTTTAAAATAAGTTATCTGGATGTGGCTTTAGCCGTCAATTTAATAAAAAATGGGTCAGAATTTATCGCCACAAACAATGATTCAACGTATCCGGTTCAATTAGGATTGGAAATTCCGGGCGCTGGATCTGCAGTTGCGTCAATAGAGTATGCATCATCTAAAAAACCTATAATAGCCGGTAAGCCAAATGAATTGGCTGTCGAGTTGATCCAATCGTGTATTGAAAACGATAATTTGGAAATGGTGGTGGGCGATAGATATTCGACCGATGGAAAGCTTGCAGGAGCTTTAAATGCTAATTTCGGATTTGTGGCTTCTGGCGTCAAGGAGGATCCAAAGGCCCATAACATAGCAATATCCTACAGCTGCATTGATTTGTTTGAATTGGTAGATGAGGTCCTAAGGAATCCTACCGATGCTTAAGTCGCGACGCAATCTAAATTGTTAAATTCTTTATTTGACATTTAATTCTACAAACACCAGTATCCTCAATTCGAGTGTAATCTTATATGGTTTAAAATATTTGACCAAAGTTACCTGAAAATTTTAACGTTATAAAAAAATCTGATTTGACTACTTGCAAATTGGCTTGCAGTAACCAAAAGACAATAACTTAATTTGAGTTATTACTTGAAGTTAAACATAGTGGGTTTTTAAGACTTTTGTCAATGTTTAGCCGTAGAGTTCTATTTAAATTTTACGGTGCGATTCGTTGGAAGTTTTATATCGCTTTGGCCCGACCAATTCGACAAGAAATCCTTGAATCTCTAAGCCAACCTTTGAAATGCACTGGCGCATCAAAAGTGCTATTATTTATAAAATGTCATACGAGCAACTGCCCGTTGGATTTGATGACCATGCAGCCGTATCAGCGATCGCAGTTAACCCAAATTCTTCCACTTTTAACAACATAAATAGCAACACAAGAAAATCGTCGCGAAGGCTGCTTGCGGTAGACGTTCGACTTAATCAGGTAAAAATCATATTTGCGGTGTTGTTTGTTATTCAATTCGCCGTCATGATCGCTTGGTCAACTCTTTTGTATCACAGATTCGCACTTACTGCGGATTTTTCGCAATACCAACAAGGAATTTGGGAGATTCACCACGGTTACCTGAATCCGCCCGACAATACGTCTTTGTCCGGAGGCGGGGGCTTGTGGGGCAACAGCGGTCAAATTATTTTTTGGCTACTTGCAATCGTCACTTGGCTAACCCCGAACGGAATGGTATTATTGTATCTTCAGGACGTGTTTGTGGTCCTAACGGAGGTAGTAGTATTCGTATGGGCGTATGAAATAATTAATTCCAAGATCGACAAGAACCAAATGTGGAGACCCGCTCTTGTGGGCTTAACAGGGTTAATTTTAATAGTCAATCCCTGGAACTATTGGGTTGTTTCTTGGGATATTCATTCAGAACCTTTTTGTACAATATTTTGTGTTCTAGCGGCTCGAGCGCTCTATTATAAACGATGGAAATCCCTTACCTTTTGGGTAATTCTGACATTGACAGGGGGAATGGTTGAATGCGAATACATAGTAGCACTTGGCCTGTTGGCGATAACGTTATCGAAGAGCTATCGAAATGTAGGCCTTATGCTCTTTGTGGCAGGTGCGGGATGGTTCGGAACCTTAGATTATGTTCTTCACGCCGCCTCCTCGTTTCCGCCTCCCGGTCAAGTTTATGGATATTTGACTAATGCTCCTCAAAACGGACAGAATTTAACGTTGCAACAAATAGTGGCTAAAATTGCCGTGCATCCCGGAAGGTTGGTTGAGCAGCTATGGATTGAACGGTTTAATGTAATAGCAGTTGTAAGCGCAGGGGGGATACTAGGTTTCTTTAATAGGTGGGGATTTTTTGTTCCCATTGTAACTATGATGACAAATACTCTGTCGAGAGCTTTTGCAATTGTTGCGTTTCAAAACTTTCCCGCATTTCCGTTTCTTACGATTGGAACTATAATGTTTCTGGTTTCAGTGTTGGCTCCAGATAAAAGCAAGGAGAGACGTAACTATTTTATTGCTCAGCTTAAGACGCTAATGGCAAATTTGAAAAAGGAATTTTCGGCAAACTTTAAATTTGAAAATAAATATAAATTTTCTTTTAAATTGAAATTGCCGACCAAGCTTAAATCCAAAATTGTTGCGGGTATAGCTGTAGTAATTGCAGTAAATTGCATTATTTGGTCAATTGTTTGGACGGCGCCTGTTAAAGATCAATGGCTTACGATCTCAAATGCAGCCGCTACGGTACTTACTCAAGCCATTCATGAAATTCCGACAGCTGATGAAGTAGTCGTATCTCAAGGTGTGGCCGGACGTTTCAGTAAACGTGTCAATGTGGTTGTACCGACCGGGCAAAAATGGGTTGTTCCTTTTTATGGGAAAACGATTTGGTGGGTTCTAGCACCAACTCAAGGTATAGAGTTGACTAATCCTAATGTGACTTATGGGATTATTGGTTCTTTAACATATAGCCTGCATGCCCAATTGGTAATGCAAGGAGGTGGGATCTGGGTATTTAAATTAAACCGAAATTCTCATCAACACTCATTCACTTCAAGCTTAACCAGTTATACTATTCCGGGATGGGTTGTGCCCGGTGTAGCAGGGAAGTCCGACCTCAGCGGGAATAGCCTGAATTGGCATACGCAGTCAACGGGTAAAAGTGGTTATGTGATTACAAGTGCTTATTGGCAAGAACAGCCCGGTCAGTACCAAATTGCACTTAAAATGAGCGTAACTGGTACCGCTAACGTTCAAGTATGGAATTCAACGGCAAATGAATTAGTGGCTCAACGATATGTTCCGGGAACTGGAGCTCTTCAGACCTTTACCTACGATTTCGGCATTTTTGGATCTTCTCCAGCTTCAGCTTATTCAGGTTGGGGACCGTATAGAATTTTGCCTATTGAACCATCGCAAGAAAACCAATTTGAAATAAGAATTGAGGCAACGGGCGGAACTAATTTATCAGTTTACAGTTTGACCTTTAAGCCGGTGACCCCTTAGCAGGATAATTTCATAATAGCTACTACTTGTTACAAATCAAAAGCATCAATTAATTTCACCTATGATTGGTGATTGTTTAGATCAGTGACGTAATTTAAAAAAGTAGAAGTAACTCAAACTTTTTAATGGTTAAATTAAAAGAGATAATAAAGTGGCGATTATCCAATTATGTCTTAAGCATGTTCTTGCGATTTGTTACAACAGGCATCTTCACTAACAATTATGACTTTTAGATAAGTATCATTGAAGACTTTTGTCTAAAAGTGGGACAGGCAATTAGACATTTGAAAGTATTCTAGTGTAGTGTCCCAGCATTGATGCTAGTGTTCTCTACCACAACTCTACCCCTCGTAACTGTTTTTAATATTACC
>DAHXLF010000085.1:4073-9296 GCA_027371755.1 Acidimicrobiales bacterium | reverse complement strand
TCTGGAGTAGTCGAACCAGGTGCCATACGTAGTTGCTTCAAGGCATTGTTCTCCAACATCGGTGCTGAGAGCTTGTCGTTGTGCTCACAGCCACCGTTTCATAACATTGTACTCGAACACCACCTTGCCCAAGTGCCTGCGCCGTGATGGTGGCCGGATGGTCACTGCCGGAGAAGGTTCGGCGTAAAAGTCGCCTGAGCCGTAGCCTGCCTTCCCGAACCCGGTCTCGATGAAGCATCCGCCATGACCGTCAAAGGCGGATGAGGCAGGTCGGCCCTTGATACGTGCAGCGATGTTGTCAGCCACGACAAGAGCCTGTGCATGAGCGAACACGCCTGCCCGTGGAAGAGGTTTGCCAATGCTAAGCGGGATCTGCGTGTTGTCGCCAATCGCATACACCCTAGGGAATTCCGTCGCCAAGGTATTGCGGTCAACGTCGATCCAGCCGGTCACTCCGGCAAGTGGCGATGAGGCTACTACCGCCGGTAGTCGAATGGGTGGCATGTACACGAGCATGTCGAAGGTCTCGGACTTGCCGTCTGCGAACTGAGCATGGCCTGCCTCAGCACTTGTTATCTGATGTGATGGGTGATAATCGATACCCCGTTTAGCAAGGATGCCGGTGACTGCCGCCGACACGTTTGCGCCAGCAACCCCCATTGGCCCCGGCTCTGCTGAGTGCACCACGATGTCCACTTTGCCTCGCATGGCCTTGCGACGCAGGACGGCATCGATAAGGAGAGCCGCCTCATAAGGGGCAGCCGGGCATCGGTACAGTGGGGACGCGGTCACGATCAGTACTCGGCCTTGGGCAACCGCCTTGACGGCACCAGCGAGTCGCTGTGCTCCATCCAAAGTCGCAAAGGTCTCTCCGGCCTGTTGTAACCCGGGGATCGTGTCCGTGGAATAGTCTGCGCCTAGGGAGACAACAAGATGGTCAGCAGTCAATTGTTTTCCCTCGACAGTGATTATCCGGGTGACCGGATCGATATTCTCTATGTCTCCGATCACGACTTCGATCCCCCGGCGCTTAAGCACCTGGAGCGAGCGGGTCACCTGGCTCGGTTGTCGCTTCCCCGACATCACCCAGAGGAATGAGGCAGCAAACGTGAAGTCGGGGTACCGGTTTACAAGGATCACCCGGTGGCGACGATCTAGACGACGGCGCAGCCGATTGGCAGCCACTACCCCTCCAATCCCTCCACCAAGGACGAGTACTGTCTCGGAAGGGCCATTCTTGCCACTGGCCATTAGAACACCAGCACTTTGTCGGCATCGATCGTCATCTCGGTCAATTCATCCATCGTGCTACGAGCTACACCCTCCACCAACTCCGTGTCAGAGAGTCCACGAGCATCCATGCAAGTGCCACAGACCCGTACCGTTGCGCCCTTGCGCAGCATGTTCGCAAGCATGCGCTCCACGTTGTAGTAGCCGTTCGGGGTCTGTTGCCCCGACTTGGCTGAACTTACTGCATCACCCATCAGAAAGAGCGACATTTCGGCCTCCTCATGCTTGGAGAGCAGGTTCGATGCCAGCCGGAGGCCATTGTACACAAGTTCAGTGCCATAAGGCGGATCGTTAAGAATTATCAGAAACTTCATTGTCTTTACCCCTTTATCTTTCATGATTGTCTGGTCGAGCTGGAGACTTCATTTATGGTCCCTTAGGAAAGTTATGCGTTTGCGGTACTCCTCCTCGTCGATTTCCCCCCGAGCGAATCGTTCATCCAGGATTCGTTTTGGATCAATCCCCTGCTCAGCGTGGTCATGGTAGGGAGGTCGAGATGTCCAAGAGCGAGTGAGCATTACAACGGCCCAGACAGAAATTGCCAAGAAGACCAACATGTTGAGCATCATCGGCAGCCAGATACCCCAGCCCCAATTGCCATTTCCCCAACCCCACATCATAACTTTCGCATCGCTGCTAAAGTACTATAGAGGCCGAATAGAGATTTGTTCATCGGAACGAGTCTTTGCTTCATTTGATTGTTCCTTGCATTCTTGGTTGCTTGCGTCCCAAACGACTTTGTCGGAGAACTCACGAACATCCTCCAACTGCAATCGGTAGACCGGCTGCATGCCAGTCCGAAGGACCAGCGGCCAAACGTTCTGCATGCAAACCACCAGCACGCAATTCGGCCACTGCTTGTGCAGCTAAGACACAGTACGGACCACGGCAATATGCTACGACCGCTACGTCGGAGGAAAAGGCGGAGATGTGTTGCGACAGCTCGTCGATCGGAATGCTGATGGCACCTGGCAGATGACCAGCTTCGAACTCCAGTCGCGGACGTACATCCACGATGACAACCTCGCCAGTCTTGGAACGTTCCAGAAGCTCGTCTATCCCGACCGGATCTGCCCCGTCAACCTCGCTGAAGAATGCCTCGGCCAACTGGCGCACCTCGCCGATCCGAGCCTCTGCCAAAGTCCGAATTCCTCGGTATCCAGCCACTACCGAGTCGTCAGCGACCCGATACACTACATGCAAACCCGACCGTCGTGAGGTTACCAACCCAGCATTCCGAAGGACTTGGAGATGCTGTGACGTATTGCCTACCGACATCCCTGTCATTTGGGCTATTGACCCCACCGTCCGTTCGCCCTGAGACAAGATATCTACGATCTCCACCCTCTTCGGGCTGCCAAACGCTGTAGCTACTTGAGAGAATTGCTCAAAAATCGTATCCTTAAACTCCCGTCCGTCCACTTGGTACCTCCAATCCACTATTCTATTGATTAATATAATAGCACGGTATACCGAACCTGCCAACTTTTTTGGAATATTACGGCCGTCTGCGCTGTAGTGCTCGACAGATTGAGTGCAAGGCATGCATAGCTATGATGGCAATACCGCCTTTAGATAGCGTAATTGGTACTTTGTAGTGTCCAAAAAAGACATCTACAAAACCTTCAACAGGGAACTTATCTCAGGTTGGGGAAAGTTAGGTTAGGAAACTTCATTAGCATTTTTTGAATCCAAAGCATTCTTAACAAAATTTGCTAGATTCTCCGTATCATCATCTGTTGGAACACTCCGATATTGCATTTGCCTAATGCCACTCAAATCAAAGGGTGAATTTGTCAGATTTTGAATCATTACTACACTGGACATACTCAAAAATATGGACACGACACTCAAGCACTTTGCTTAAGATTCTTTGCTTCAAATTCATCTGGTGACATGTTCCCAATTGAAGTGTGAATGCGTTCATTATTGTACCAGTCTATCCAGGAAATTATCTCCTGTCTAGCCTGTGTTATAGATTCAAATTTTGTTTTATAAACCAGCTCTTTTTTCATTACTTTCCATAAATCCATTCTCTTATATTTATGAATAAGCCGTGTCCATAAAAGTGAGTAGGTTCATTATAACCTAATGTATTTACAATTTCCCAAACTGACATTATAGACACTTGACTGTTATACATAAAAGTTGGGTTATTGTTAGGCGACTCCCTCAATTGCAAGACATTACGAAATAATTACCGACACTGAGTCAGATAAGTCTAACCCAAGTTTCCCGAACTTGAGACAAAACCCCAGATAGAAGCTTTAAGGGTGTTATTTTTGGACACTACAAAGTACCGATTACCCTATGTTTCCGCTTCAGTTTATCTTTGATATTTAGGGCTTCATAGATTACTTTTTGTTCGGGTTCTGGAAGTGATGAGGTTCTGATGTGATGAATTTGCTCTTTATTATCAGTAAAGATAATGGTTGATCTTTGGTGAGATAAAAGCACTTCCCTGATTGTTTTCCATCGTCTTTTATCTCCGCTTTTAGCCAGTTCAAATTCAATTGCACTAAGCAGATGGTAGGCAAGTACTGAAATAAACAGATGGGCAATTACTCGATTAGTTTTTTGATGGTGAATTGGTCTTAATCCAAGCTCGCTTTTAAGAGATCTAAATGCATTTTCAACTTTAGCTAGGGTCATATAGAGATCCCATATCTCTTTGGCGGTCAAGTCTTTGTGGTTAGTAGATATTACGTAGCAACCATAAAGGCTTGATTTGTTGTTGAGTGAATCCTTCTCTTTTAATGAGATAGATGTAACTTTAGGCTTATCTGACTCAGTGTCGGTAATTATTTCGTAATGTCTTGCAATTGAGGGATATTGAGATATTAATCTGCCAAGGGCAATATTTACTTTGTTGACGTCTCTTAAAGTCTTATTTTTAACCCGATCTGCAATTTTGTTAAATCCAAGGAGGAATCTTTCGAGTCTTTTTTGATCAATTCCACTTTCTTTCTGTGCTTTTGACTCGGAAAGACAGAGTACTTTAGATCCATTCTCATTTGGGATAAATTTTACAAATACTTGGTCATCGGCATTGTTTCCGATTGTTTCAAAAGTCTCTCTTGCAGACTTGAAATCATCTATATAGTTCTTGGCATCATTTAAGCGTTCAATGACAATGTGGACATACTCAAAAATCCGGACACGACACTCAAGCACTTTGCTCAAGATTCTTTGATTCAAATTCAACTGGGGACATGTTCCCAATTGAAGTGTGAATTCGTTCATTATTATACCAGTCTATCCAAGAAATTATTTCTTGTCTAGCCTGTGTTTGCGTTTCGAACTTTGTCTTATAAACCAGCTCTTTTTTCAATGATGCCCATATAGATTCTGCCATAGCATTATCGTAACTATCACCTACTGCTCCCATGGATTGTTTCATCCCCATAGCTTTAAGGGTAGCTCTAAATTCTCTAGAACAATATTGACTTCCATGGTCGCTATGAAATATAGCTCCATTGAATTTAGATTGTTTCCTGGTCTTAGAAAGTTTTGAAAGTGATTCGACAAATAGTTCTGTAGTCATGTAAGTGCCCATTTCATATCCAACGATCATTCTGGAATATACATCTAGAATTGCAGCTAAATATAGATGTCCACCTTTAGTTGGGATATAGGTTAAATCACTGACAAATACTTCATTTGGACTATTTGCAACAAAGTTTCGATTAACTAAGTCGACACTTTTAATAGCGTTACTATCAGATCTTGTGGTTCTTTTAGGGTTTCTACGACATTTGGCACTAAGTCCCATACTTACTAGGAGTCTGGCCACTTGTTAGGCGACTCCCTAAATGATTATGGCACGTATGATTTTCGTCAGTGTCAGTGAGGATGTAATTTATTTTCTTTGTGGTTAAGTTGACGTTTTTGACTATGATTTAATTCTGTAACTGAAAATAAATAAGCCCTCCC
>DAHXLF010000085.1:0-817 GCA_027371755.1 Acidimicrobiales bacterium | reverse complement strand
CCTCTACCTTATAGCTAAGGTGTATTTTAACTACGTATCAGAGCTTCGTCGCTTGGCTATCCATGCTATTGGTTGTCGTTCTACTACATACCAGGAACAGTAGCCATAAATTAAAGAGACGGTCCAAGCGGTTAATATTAGGATTAAATATAGTGTCCCACCGCGCTCGGTTAATATTGTTATAAGCCGCAACGAAATTGAATTTAAACGTTGTTCTAAATCGCTTAACTCCGACACGACAAAATCAGCATCAACGGTTTCTCGTGGTGTCGCCTGCCATACTATGGCGACTTCAACTTAATCCCTCTGGGCTGATCCGATTTAGATTTCTTTTTCTCGTTGCTAGTTTGTACCGCCTCTATCCACAATCTGGCCGCTTCTTCTTGAAAACCAGGCATAATGCGCGGTTTTCCTCGCCAACTCTCTCCGTACTCCGCTGCCTTCTTCCACAGCAGCACTTTCCTTTTCATGATGTTACCTTCGCAGGACACCTCCTCTTCAAGCGTCAGCGTGATAACCTGGCGGTTAGTATTTTCCATATTGTTTCATTATACCACCGCTAACCAGCATTAAGCAATTCTTCCACGCCCGCACGAAAACGGATCGGGACGGCTTCTATATCCAGTGCTCCTATTTTAACACACCACCAAAAAACCTCCCCACTTTGGATCAAGAGGAATATACGGATAAACCCATAGCTTCAGCATGACCCCCTTTTGCGAGCTCTATTACATTGTGAATCATATTAGGCGCTATCCCAAGTTTTACTAAAAGTGCCTTTAATGATTTCTCAGTGGCACGTTGAGCCATGAAGACA
>DAHXLF010000084.1 GCA_027371755.1 Acidimicrobiales bacterium | reverse complement strand
TCAACCGATGTCAAAAGCTTGGTTAAAGTTGAATATTCAATCTTTCTTCCGGTTCTGATAGGAATATCGAAATTAATTGAATTTCATAGTATTGGATGAAATAGCCAGAGCGTATGATAGTTATAATTATTCAAACCGGATATTTAAATATAAATACGAAAACTGTCGGCAATTATTAAATTAGAATATTTGCTTAAAAGAGTTTTATAATTTATTATTAGTTTGTAGCTTAAAATCGATAAAACTCCTTAAGGTAGAAAAATGAATAATAATACCTCACCTGCGCCAAGGCTAGGAAAAGTCATATCCCATCTTGAATCTCTGATTATGTCATCCAGCAACAATCCGAGGTGCGCATTTATCGGGTAAAATCCCGACAGCTTTTCTCTAAGGTACTTGGCAAACACCTCTACATGCCTCGCCTCATCCATGACTTGAGTTGACCCGTAGTATTTGGCATCAATCCAGGGTACGGTTTCGACTACCTTTGCGGTGCAAACGAGAGCTCCCTGTTCACCATGCATGAACTGCGAAAGGGTCCAATTCTGGGCTTCAATTCCAAACTGAATCCATTCTTTTTCACCCCATTTTTCGAACGGAGTTCCGGTAAGGTCTTGACTGCCAAAACTCGATTGAGCAGTTATAAATTCACCTTGACTCAATTTTTCTTGGTCTACGTCCAGCTCCCAGGGCAGGTCCGTTTGGCCGTTCCACATCGAATGTTTGGCTTTTTCGTAAAGCTTATCTAACTTGGCTTTTTCTCCTTTGTCATAGCTCCAAGTGAATATAGTTTCATGGTTAGATTCAACGGTATGTATGGCCTCATTGCGATCTGAGTTTGATACAGACAATATCCGCTCAAGCTCTTCAATGCTCACTTCTGAAGAGGGTTTAATTGTGTCACTCATTTGTGTTATCTCCTTGTTGTTTTTTAAATTTTGTTTATTTATTTGAGCTGCTCGACTTTAACGGCAAATTAAGTCTGCAACAAGATTTTGAATTAATTAAATCAATAAGTTTGTCATATTTCAGGGATTCTTTGAAATTTCGTCATTTCAGACAAACCTGGCCGGATAAATATATCGACAAATTCTGAAATGGTATTTTCGTCATTAAATTTAAGCTGTCCTTTGGGAGAGCTGAAGTAAGTTAGAACGATTCGAGCCAACCATTCAATTAAAACCTTCGATATATCTTCATCCAACCACTTACCGAATACCTCACTTCCAAATTTTGAAATTGTAATCAATACCGAATCCATATTTTCAAAGACCAAAAAAGGTAAGATAAAATCGGGATCACATTCAATTACTTTTTGAAGTGCAGCATTTTGGTTCAAATGATATGTAGCCACGGCCATAGTTTTTGAAATAGCGTCGTAGAGATCATCGGCGGATTCGGCCACCTCTTTTAACAAGACAAATATATCGCTAACGGCCTTTTTTACCAGCTCAGTTACAATCGCGTCTTTACCGTTGGGAAACAACCTATAAAGAGTTGCTCTGGAACACTTCGCTTGCTTGGCAATGTCATCCATCGAAGTCTTTGAATAACCAAACTTTGCAAGACATTCAAAAGTTCCTTCTGTTATTTTGTCATAGGTGGTTCCTTCTAAGTTAGATTCCGTCACCGGAACTGCTTTAGTACCCAAGTTGAAACTTAGATTTAAACCAAAATTGGCCAATGAGTTCGCCAAATTATCGCCCGACTCAGAATCATCTAAAACATCATTTGAATGATCTGAATTCGTGGAATATTTTTTTTTGGTAGAAGCGGCCTGATTGCTTACCATATGTTACATATTAGTACAATTTGTATCATTGTCAACTCGAAATAATACATTTTCCGTACTTTTGTAACATTAAATTAATTTGCCGGATTTTTAAATTACATACGGTCAAACGAAAATGTTAACGGTTGTCATGAGTTGCCACAATAATATCAGCCGTCAGATGAAAGCACTGCTAAAAATTGACTCTTTACCAAAACACGCACCGCGGACTCATCTGTTAAGTCCCAACTTCCCGGAGACACTATAACCGACAGAAGCATATGGGCCAAATATTCTGCGACTTCGTCAGCATCTAAACCCTTTGCCATCTTTACCTTGAAAAGCTGCGTTACCACATAAAGGTGAATAAAAGCTATTACGCGATTGGCCTCTATGGTCAACATCGGAAGTAATACTTCGGGTTCTTCGTCCAGAACTTTGTTTAAAACTTTATGCTCCAACAGTTTAGTTCTGGCAAACATAATTCCGTAGACTGCAACATCTTCAAAATCGTTATATTGGCTTACGTGTTCCATAAGTTCCTCAAGCCAATTAAATGCCTCGTTCGCAATAACATCCGCAATCAGCTGTTCTTTACCACCCGGGAAATATCGATATATCGTCATACGCGATATATCGCACATTGTCGCTACTTCTTCTATGGTAACTTTCGAAATACCAACTTGAGCAATAAGATTCAACGCGCTTCTCAAAATTTTGGCTTTTGTATCGTTGGGTTCTTGGAACCGTAAAGACTGCTTATTCATGACAAATTAACCGTTCATATTGTAATAGTATTAATTTTATAGAAATATTTTGATGGTTATATCTTTACACCGTTCATCAAAATTGAAAGTAACGAATTTAAGGAGTCAAGTTGGCAGAGGTGGACATAAACGAAATTGAAATAAACGGTTTTGTACAACAGGGATTTGAGAAAATTAAAGAAGAATTTATTAAGAACTTTACGGATCGCAATGATGTTGGAGCCGCCTGCTGTATTTATGTCGAAGGAAAAAAGGTTGTAGATCTTTGGGGCGGATTTGCTGATCTCGAGACAAAAAGAAAATGGAAAGAAGATACGTTACAGTTAATATTCTCTTCAACCAAGGGAATAACAGCTACCGCGGCAAATATACTTATTCAAAGCGGCAAAATTGATCCGAATGCATACGTAAAAGATTATTGGCCGGAATTCGGACAAAATTCTAAAGACGAAATCACCGTAAAGCAATTGCTAAGTCATCAAGCAGGGCTGCTTTTCGTAGAAGACTCCCATTCAGTCCAAGATATCATTGACTGGTTCCCCATTATCGAATCTTTGGAAAGGCAGGCACCCTACTTCCCACCTGGAACCGAGCACGGATACCACGCTTTAACGTTTGGATGGCTGGTGGGCGAACTTTGCCGAAGAGTCGCTCAAAAGGCCTCTTTTAAAGACGTAGTCAAAGAATTAATTTCGGATCCTTTAAACTTGGATTTATATGTTGGCTTAGACGCATCAAAGGCGGATCGAGTTTCGACTTTAATACCGATAAAAGCTCCGATTGATCCGGAATTAAAAGCCATATACGAACAAGTTATGTCAGAGGATTCTATAATTGCCAAGGCTCTTTTTTCGCCAAAGCCGGCTTTGGCGAATATGCATGTTTGGAACAATCATGAAATCTTTAAGGCGTCGGTTCCTGCAGCGAACGGAATCTGTGACGCAAGGTCATTGGCCAAAATGTATGCAGCTTGCGTTAGCGAAATTGACGGCGTAAGGCTACTGTCAGACAAACAACTGGATGCGGCGGTAACCAGATTGACATTTGGTCCGGATCGAATATTATTTTTTGATACATCCTTTGGTCTTGGTTATATGCTTCCAGGCATGTTCAGTCTTTACTGCGGAGAATCGGCATTCGGACATGACGGTGCTGGTGGATCGCATTCATTTGCCGACCGCAACCATAAAGCTTCGTTTGTTTACATCATGAATAAGATGGAAGCTGGCCTTAACGGAGACCCCCGATCCAGGGCGCTGACCGATACACTGTATGAAATCTTGGGAGACAAACCACCGTCGGTTACATTTTAGGTTTAATTATTTAAATTTAAGGCGATTAACAGCAACTAGGTAAGATAACCCCTACGAAATAGCTAAGCGCCGTATAAATCGGCTAAGACATTACTCTTCTAGTGAACAGTTTAAGACCCGCAAATAAAAGCACTGCGGCGGTAATCATTAGTGCCATTAAAAATGCCCAGACAGCCATGTGCGGCAATGCCGGTGTAAGCACGTCTCTCAGACCTTCACTCACATAGACCATAGGATTTATCAGTACTGCAATTTGCAACCACCTTACGGAAGATAACGACGACCAAGGATAATATATGCATCCCAGCATTGTCAAAGGGAGAACCAACAGAGAAAACATAAGGCCGATTTTAACGGGTTGAACCATCGACCCAAGAGTCAACCCGAAAGCACCAGATATCAAACAAGCTAAAAATATCACCAAAATCAGTAGCGGCCAGTTGGCAACATGCACCTGCACTGGAGTTGACGGTATTAAAATCACAAGCGGAAAGACTATAAGAGCAGAAATCAAGCTTTGAATAGCTCCGAACACTATCTTTTCTAAACCAATTAACCATACGGGAACCGGAGCCATGGCCCTGTCTTCAATTTCTTTTGTAACTCCCAAATCAATCGCCAGCGGCAGCCCGACTGCCATTATTCCAGACATTGTTGCAGCAACACCTACAAGTCCCGGAACAAGTATGGTGGCAAATGAAATATTGCGACCTACTGAGCCTGAAAAACCCTGACCTATTTTTGGGAATAGATATGCAAACACAAATACAAATAGAAACGGTTGCATTGCAGTTCTCGAGGCAAACTCACCTAAGTTTTTAGACAATACTCTCAAGTCTCGTGCCATCAGCCCATAAAAAGTTCTGCCGGAAGATACTTTATAGCTTATAGTCGTACCATTGAGTGCAGTTCTGAATGACGGAGCAGAGCCTTGTTGGTCCAAATTCGACGGTTTTGTCAAGGTACTATCAACTCCACTATTAACGAAATCTTGATCAGTCACGTAACTCCCTCCCGGTCAGCTTAATAAAGACACTCTCCAAAGTCGGCTCTATAATTGACACGTCTTTAAGTCCCATCGTGACGGCTTTTTGTATTACTATTGCTACTGAATCAGAATCTTTAAGAGATATTCTAACTCGATCAGTCAGTTGTTCGATTTCGAGTACTTCATCCATCGCCTCAATCTTGCTTAGATCATCAGTAGTTGTTTCAACAAACTTTAGGTCCAAAAAAGTCGATGCGCCAAGAGACTTTTTCAAATTTTCAGGCGTGTCGACTTTAAGTATTTTTCCATGATCCACTATGGCAACCCGATCACATAATACATCGGCCTCTTCCATATAATGCGTTGTTAGTATCACGGTAACTCCTTGTTCCTGCAGTACTTTAACCACCTCCCAAAGTGCTAATCTGCTTTGGGGGTCAAGGCCGGCAGTAGGTTCGTCTAAAAATAATAACTTCGGATAATGCGCAATCGCACGCGCCAATTGTACTCGTTGGGCCAATCCGCCGGACAAATCAATCGGTTTGGACTTAACCTTGTCGGTAAGTTGGAATAGCTCAAGTAATTCATCCGCTCTGGCTTTAGCTTCTTTGGATGAGTACCCAAAATACCTGCAATGATAGTACAAATTTTCTCGAACGTTCAATGACCTGTCGAGTGTATTAAATTGCGTAACCACCCCCATCCTCATCTTGGCATTCTGAGGATCGCTTATCGCATTGACTGAATCTACCAAAACAGTTCCCGACGTTGGTACCACCCTCGTTGTAGCAATTCCCACTGTGGTGGTCTTACCGGCGCCGTTCGGTCCCAATAAACCAAATATTTCACCTTTCATAACGTCGAAACTTATTCCCCGAACCGCATGAACTGGTCGCAAACCTGTATAGGTTTTAACTAATTCGACAACTTGCAATACTTTTTCTTTCACTCACCTAAATTCTATTAAAACAAAAAAATAACTTCAAATTGAAAAACTAATTTTGTAAATACCTAAATGCAACCACGCAAAGATTTTATTAAATGATAATCTCAAACTGAAAGATCACAAAAATGATTTCGGTTAAGTAATTGTATAGCCTTTCTGTAATGAAATACCTTGATTCAAAATTTGAATTTAGATACGTCCTATCAATACAAATTAACGGCGCAGATAAACTGCGCCGTTAATTTACAAATTGAAAACAATTACTATTTAAGAAGCGGCTGAACAGACCGTATCAACTATCAAACGTGACACCACATAAGGATCCATATTGGCATTGGGTCTTCTATCTTCAATCCAACCTTTTTTGTCTTTAGCGACTGCCCATGGAATTCGGATTGACGCTCCCCTGTCTGAAGTTCCGTAGCTAAACTGACTATAGTGAGCCGTTTCGTGAGCTCCAGTCAACCTCATCTCTATCCCTACTCCGTAATTACTAATATGCTCGTTAATCTTTTTGCCCAAGGCTTCACAGCCGGCAATTATGGCATCCCAACCACCATCTTCACGCATTTGCTTTGTTGAAAAATTGGTATGAGCGCCGGCGCCGTTCCAGTCTCCCAAAATAGGTTTAGGCTCTAAGGTAGCAAAAACTCCAAAGTCTTCAGCTATCCTAAAAAGCAGCCATCTTGCAACCCAAAGCTGATCTCCGATTTCAGGTGGAGGAAGGATACCCATTTGGAACTCCCATTGACCCATCATAACTTCAGCATTCGTACCTTCAATTGCCAATCCGGCATCTAAACATGCAGCGGTATGTCTTTCCACGATTTCACGCCCTGGCATTTTATCGCCGCCGACACCACAGTAATAAGGTCCCTGAGGGGCAGGGTATCCGTTTTCGGGCCAACCCAACGGTCTCAAATTTTTCAAAAAGGTATATTCTTGTTCTATCCCGAACCACGGTTCGAAGTCCTTATATTTTTCGGCGACTTCAACACATTTTGCTCTCGTATTTGAAGGGTGCGGGCTGAAGTCTGTTAATAGCACTTCACACATCACCAATTTATCTCCCGGACGCCTTAGCGGATCCGTACAGACGAAAACGGGACGCAATACACAATCGGAATCGCTTCCAGTTGCCTGATTCGTGCTTGAACCATCGAATCCCCAAATCCCAGGTTCTTTACCGTCTTTAATAATTCTGGTCTTGCTTCTCAGCAAAGGCGATGGTTCGGTACCGTCAATCCAAATATATTCTGCTTGATAGCTCAACTTAACTCCTTTTTTGGTTTTTAAACTCACAAAGCAATCACATTATCATTTAAAATCATTTAAAGGTCTTTAAAAAATAAATAATTGCTTTTAGCTATTGTATATAACTTTATACGTACTATTTGCCAATTAAAACTATGGAAAAACCTAATGGTGACGGCAGTAATTTTTCAAAAAACTGTATTACTATTTTTAACACTTTAAGTAGGATTTTGCAGCAGATTCATTACTCCCAGCGCAAATTTAGCCTACCTGAACCGTTAAATTTAATATTTTCTTAGTCAATATACGGGCTCCTTAATTAACACAAAATTAACAAAATGCCATACCGTTTGCGACTAATTTATGCATCCTAAACCGCACAATTAAAGTCGTAACACAAAAAGCTATCTTCAAACTGATTCCTATGGAGTCGCTGTCTTTAGAAGACAAGGCAATTTGTAATTTTATCCACCGTAAAAATAGTCTTCGCAACTGGTTTAAAAATTACCTTTTAAACCAGTTGCGTAACTCAGCCTAACTTTTCAAAACCCGCAATATAGTGAGTTTTAAAAAGTTAGGCCTGGTATCTGCCATAAATTCCACTCAAACCAGTGCCTTTCATTGCCGAAACAAAATTTGGCCGCTGACTCGCATCAGGCGATATCTTAATTGTCGCCTGATGAAGGTGAGGATGAGTCAGAGGATGATATTGAGGTGGAAGGTGTGTTGGTGTCAGAAGATGAGGATGTAGTGGAGCTATCTGATGTAGATCCAGAAGTATCGCCGGCAGAAGTGGTCTTACATGTAGTTGTTGCCGTCACGGTAGTACCAGTAGTATCGCAAGAGTTTGAACTTGATTCCGGAGATTCTGTCTCTTTTTCCCCGACTTTCACTGGAGACGTGCTTATATTGGTATTTAGTTTTGAAGCAACTGAAGTAGTTGTTCCCGAGTTTGAAATCCCGTGTACCGTTGTAGTAGGAATTGGGCTGCTCGAATTAACCGACGCAACCTTTACAGACCCTCCATTTGGGTTAGTGGCAATGAAATATCCCCATGCAGCAAGCGTCGCCACTATACAAGTTGCAAGTGCTTTAACCATTAAACCGTGTGGCTTGGCAGCTGAGAAGATCTTTGAGTTATAATTGGGTTCGGGTGAAATTTTATTTACAGCAGAATGCAACATCTGCTTTAATTCTTCTTCAAAATCGTTCATTTGAGTTTACCTTTCTTAATCTATTTTTTAATTAGTCGCTGACCGATTCAGCATTTTGTTTAATTGCATTTAGCGATCTCATTATTAAGCTCGAAACCGATGCGGCTCTGCAATTTATTACCTTGGCTATCTCTTTGTCTGAAAAACCCAGATAATATCTTAAAATAACGGCTGTCTTCTGTTTTGGCTTAAGAATATCCAACAGTTCCAGGTAGTCAATTTCTTCATTTGATTCCTCTTTAGAGTTAGTTGAAATCCTCTCCAATTTTTGTCTTTCATATATCCTGGACCGTATATATGATTTGCATTTATTAACCAATGCAACTCTTGTATATGATTTTGGAGCCGAAAGATGTTCATAACGCTTACAAACTGACACTAATGTATCCTGAGTTACATCCTGAGCTACCTCAAGATCTCTCACAAACAGATATGCCAGCTTTACCAAATCACTAAAATTCTGATGATAAAAATCCCGAAACGACATATACTCTTCTGTCTTTTCGTCATTTTCATCGGGTTCTGTTACATAATCAGAGTCGTCTGCATCCATCTCATCGCCCAATTGAACCGTTGCGCTCGATTGGGCAGTTTCGGCATCTGCAATATTACAAGTCTTATTCATCCGTTTCAGCTTTCTTTTATCGAATAAATATACTAATTAGACTCTTCAGTACTGTCTAATCTGGCAAAATTAAAAATTTTTTATTTTTTGAAGACATTTATTCTTATTAATTTATCGGCAATTTCTTAAATCACACAAATCCACAGCTTTTTTTTAACGATATTTTAAGCAACCAGTTACAAGCTACAATTTAAAAATAAATTGTAGCTACAAGTAAAAAGAAGTGGCTATGAATTTTTTGTCTTAAGTACTACGGTTTATAAGTACTACGGTTTATTTGTTTGCCATATGGCAAGCTAAGATATATAGAGTTAACTGGCGCTCGTAGCTCAATTGGATAGAGTGTCTGACTACGAATCAGAAGGTTGCAGGTTCAAGTCCTGCCGAGCGTACAAATAACCTAATACCTTTTCAAGACATTGGTTATTATTTACCCCTGAATTAAACCATCTTGAGTATATAAAGTTCTGCAAGATGCACGAACTGGACATACTCAAAAATCCGGACACGACACTCAAGCACTTTGCTCAAGATTCTTTGATTCAAATTCAACTGGGGACA
>DAHXLF010000083.1 GCA_027371755.1 Acidimicrobiales bacterium | reverse complement strand
ACTCTCTCCCAATACCATTAAACTACAAACGAATGTTAAAGTGGTGGATTTTGATAAGGTAGTACCTGAATAGTTACTAATTTTGCTAATTTTGTAAACATTTTATGTCTCCTTATTTACAATCTTAACTTGAAAACTGCATTACATAGCAATAGATAATGTTTTAAAAGTTGTCAATTGTAGTATCCCCAAGCCATGTCTGTTCCATAAACATAAAAGAATAAATCGTTTCCAGCTACAACATTATTACCATTTGCAATATCATTCTGAATTTATACGTGTAAGGTTTGCAAGTTTGCCCAAGATAGTAAAAAATACAAAACTTGGCACGCCGAAATTTTAAATCTAGGATACGCGGTCAGTCTGTTGTGTTGGTAAATTAGGCAGTTTGTATAATTTATAATTTGGGATGCTAAATATGAAATTTCATTACGGTGCGGTGCAACACGAATTACTTATTTGATACAGAATTTGAACTAAATCCAATACAAATCTCGATTTAAAGGCGTAAAGTCTTGACAGACGGTATAAATGTTATTATTCTTAAATTGTATTGAATTAATGGTTACGCATTAATTAAAAATAGAAGGAAATATATGGTAGATGTGCTTCCCGTTTCGGGATCAAATAATTCATTTAATACTGAATCCTCTGATTCGAAACGATTTAGCAGACAACTGGAGCAGTACCCGATTGGAGCCCGAAGATGGTTCTTACTCTTTGTAGTTATCGTCAGCTCGATCGTTTTGTGGTATCAATATTACGTGCCGACAAGCGTGGCAACGGTGGTCTTGGCTCATTTTCACATGACTTTTCGGTATTACGTATATATTATTGTTGTTGCCAATGTCGGAGGAGTAGTCGCTGCTTTGCTCGGAGGTCTTGCAGATAAGTTCGGGCGAAGCAATATTGTAATTTTTGGTTTGCTCGTGGTCGGGTTAATTCAATGGTTCTATATTCCTAATGCTACCTCCCAATTTGAATTTGCAGCAGGAATTGTGGCCGTAGGGTTATTCGAAGGTGTGATTTTAGTTGCGACACCGGCACTAGTAAGAGACTTTACACCTCAGTTGGGGCGGGCGTCGGCGATGGGGTTTTGGACACTGGGGCCTGTAGCGGGAGTATTGACATCATCTTTAATAGGTTCTCACTTGCTGGGCGTCAATTCAACTGACTGGCAACGGGCTTTTATAATTTCAGGAGTTGCCGGAATTGGCGTCTTTATAATTGCAATTCTTTTCTTAAAGGAACTCTCACCGAAGCTAAGGGATCAGCTTATGGTGTCGAGTAAGGATTTGGAGCTAATTGAATTTAAAGCTAAAGGTTTGGACGTCGAATCAGTAACTAAAAATGCATTTTCTCAGATGTTTAAAATCGATATTTTAGGTTCTGCTTTTGCAATTAGTGTGTTGTTAATTTTGTACTACACAGCTTCGGGGTTTTTTACTATATATTTTGCCACCGTATTTCAACGTAATGGAGTGCGCTTTACAATACAACAGGCGAACGGAATCGATACGTGGATTTGGGCCACGAACTGTATTGCTTTAATTGTGTTCGGGCTGTTGTCAGACCTTGTAAAGGTACGAAAGCCCTTTATGCTTATCGGATCAATTGGCTGTGCCATAACAACATTAGTGTTGATTGATTATACGATGAAACCTGCAACCGGTTATTACACCCTTGTATTAATTACGTGTATCTTCTTTAGCTTTTCAGGCATGGTTTATGCCACTTGGATGGCAGGATTTACTGAAATGGTTGAGAGAAGAAACCCGGCACTTGTAGCAACGGGGCTGTCTTTGTGGGGTGGTATATTAAGACTTATCGTAGCTGTATCACTTTTGCTTCTTCCTATCGTTGTAGGTTCAACCAATAAGATTGTGGATAACCAAGCAGCTCAAGTATACGTTCCCAAGGCTCTGGCAATTGAAAGCAAATACGGAAAGTTGATAGCGATAGTTCAAAAGGATCCAAGTTTATTTAACAAACTAGGATCATATTCAAATCCTTCTCAAATTCCCCCGTCGTTGCTTAGCACTGGCATAAAGGTCGCCGGCGGTGGTTTAACCGGAGTAAATAATTTGGTTGCCATAAGCAAGATTAAGCCTCAACTTCAATTTCTTCAAGAACATCAAGCTGCGTTATTAGCACTGCAGCAGGGCTCACAGCAAGCTCCGAATCAATGGCGTAATTGGTTCTGGGTATGCTTCGGCGGGGTAATACTATTTATTCCGTTTATATTCTTGATGAAAGGAAGATGGAGTCCCGCGGCCGCCAAGAGAGATGCAGAAGAGCATCAGAAAAATGTTGTGGCCGAGCTTACTAAGTTGAAAACTAGTTAGATTAATAAATGATCTTAAATTGTAGATTCATTAAGTTTTAGCCGGTTGTAGATGAGTAAGGTAAGTTATCTAATCTGATCTGAAGTAACCTCAGACTGCCATATGACATAGCAATAATGAATCATTCGAATAAGTAAGTTTGCACGGCTGCTTTTGGCAAATGGCGTTTATAGAAACATTGAAAACAGTTGATGTAGGTTTGAAGTGCGATCACCGTAAAAAATCTAGGCTGATATTGAGAGGCGTCTATTGGTTATAGGATGATTTCAAAACGGGCTTTAATTGAATTAGGATTAATACTACTCAGTATTTAAGGAGCTTTTGATGTCGTTAAATGAAGGTTTAGGTGACCTTTTGGCGTTGTATCGTAGCTATACGGAAACAATTACCGGTTGGAGACTTTAAATTAACTTTATTTTGACTTATTGTAAAAATTCGTTCACTCATATCTTTGTGCATAGATGGAAGACAAAATTCCCTTATTAAAAAAAATATATTCAAAGAAACATTTTTTTATCACTGTAATTTTGTTGATCTATGCGGTGTCGTTAATACAGGATTTTCGCAGAGTAGGGGGGGAGATTGACGAAGGTTATATCATCTCAATGGCATCGCTGTTCGCCAAAGGTTATGTGCCCTATAAGGGTTTTAATCTAATTTATGGTCCGATGGGTGTATGGACGGTTGGTTATCTTTTTAAGATATTCGGTGCCAGTGTGTTTTTGGAACGAACTGTCGGCGCCAGCTACCAACTTATTTTTATAATAGGAAGTTATCTCATCGGCAATAAACGGTCCAAAATAATAGGATTTATATGCGGGTTTCTAACAGAAATATTTTTCATTTCCGGTACATATGGGGGCATAGGGGCGTTGCCATGGATTGGAGGGATGGCCTTTGCGATAGTGATGATTTATTTACTTTCGTTATACGAAAACGAAAAATATTTAGACAATAAGTATTTCTATTTTTTTGTGGGCCTTGCGGCTTCGATATCGTTATTGTTTAGGTTTGATTTTATAATCACGATAGCTCCGATATTGGTAATCGTATTATTTAAGACTCCTAAAAAATATAGAGCTATGTTGGTGTTGGGCTCGTCGTTAACGCTAGTAGGCTACGTCATACAGGGCATTATTTCGGGATTTAACAGGCTATATTTTGTATTTATTATCAATCCCCAAATTCAAGCCCCTGGGAATCATCTTCCTATTCCTCCAAACCCCAACCATTTAAGCAGTTTTTTTGATGTTATGGATATGTTGTTTTCCAGGCCTTCTTGGTTTGTCCCTCAACTTTCATTCTCGTTGCAAATCGTTATAATGTTTTATTTGATGTGTGCATTGAGCCTAGGTCTATTGGCTGTTATGGTTTTTGCCATTGTAAAAAAGCGCAAGCTGAAATTGGATGTTTATGCATTAATTTTATTGGAACTTGGTACCATACCTTATGCTTTAGAACGAGCAGATTCGACCCATATTTTATCTACATTAGTTTTAGCGTTCCTCGCATATTGTGCAATTACCGGAGACTACATTCTAGGTCATAAATTTGTTTTGAAAATTGCCTATGCCGAACTCGGGTTATTGATGATTCTTTCGATATTCGTATTACCAACCTATTATTTGGCACCAGCGGTTAATGAGCTTGAAACTTCGACCGGTATAAGTGCCAATCAAAATGCAGTTGTTAGCAATATGGGTAGATCATATTATATGCAGGATGCGGCTACAGCCGTATACTTAAGCCAAGCAATTCATGAAATTGATTCGGTAACAACCAAGGGCTCAACTTTTTTCGTTGGAACACCCAACCTGAGAATTATACCTATTGATGACGCATTTCTGTACTATCTGTTTCCGCAATTGCGACCGTCTTCTAAGTATATTTTGTTGTATCCGGCAATTGGTTTAAAGTACCCGAACAAATTACAGAGTGCTGTAGTAAATGCAAACATCATTATGACCGATGCCTTCGCATATAGCTGGGACGAACCCAATACCTCCGTCTTAATGAATCCCCCTGGGCCGGCGCAGGCATTTACAGATGATTTTTGTTTGTTAAACACCTACGGAGGTTTTTCTGTTTTCGTAAACAGATATCATCCTCCATCGCCTTTGAAAAATCATAAATTTAATAATTGTCGTGCGCCGTATTTCACTGCATATTATTAGTTAGAAATTGTCAAACCGATTCGATGGTCATAGAGTTGCGTTAATTCAAATTGTGCCGTTTTCGCAAAACATAATCGGTGTATTGACCCATTTTGGCCGGTTTTACAGTTATGTTAAAGCTGCGAATTTATAGGTGAGTGCATATCTTGGATTAAAGATGCCGGCTTTTGCTTTTTAGGTGCTACGAACTCAGCTTTTTAAATCTAAATTTGAACAGGGCAACTATCGCCAAAAAGCCGTCTTTGGGTTTAATCTTTTTCCCTTTTAGTAACGACCGGGCAGTATAGTTTATGGGGACTTCTTTAATGTGAATTTCTTTTTTCAGAAATATAGATGTTAATTCCGGTTCGATTCTAAAGTCGTTTGATTCTAATTTAAGGCTTTTAATCAGATCATATTTGAACATTTTCATGCACGTTTCCATGTCTGTAAGTTTTGATCTGAAAAGTAAGTTTGTTAGCCGTGTCAATGTCAAATTGGCAATCTTTGATTTAAAAGTCATAGCTTTTATGTTGCCCATAAATCTGGAACCATATACGACTTGTTCGGATCCGTCCTTGAAATACGGAATTAGATTAATCCACTCTTCTGGATTATATTCCATGTCAGCGTCTTGAATGACTACTATATCTCCGGTTACATGTTCTAAGGCGGTGCGAATAGCTGCACCCTTACCTTTATTGGTTGGGTGATTCAGAAGTTTAACCGCCGTTTCCTCTTCCGGCGAAATATTAAATGATGATCCGTCAGTAGAACCGTCGTCAACGGCAATGATCTCTAGGTCGATTCCCAATTCTAACTTTAAGATGCTGTGTATGGTGGCCTCAAGGGTCTCAAGCTCATTGTAATACGGGACAATCGCGGTTAACTTTAGTTTTGGTATGTTATCCATTAAAATTTAAGATTATATATTTTAGAAGGCTCAAATGACTAAATGGGTGGGTGCTATTTTCATGCCAGTTTTTTTGCAAAATTTGTGTATTATAATTGTATTCAATAAGTTATGAGTGATAGACGCTTTTAAAAAACTAGGCTGAGATTTTATAAATTATTTGATTAACATTTTGTAGTTAGGTTTAACTTCATCGGTTTTTGCGGGCGCATTTGCTCCAGGCTTATGTTATTTTACCTTTGGTGTGTGTTTTAATTAAATTTAGATAAGTATGGGTAAAGATATATTTATATTGATGTGTAAATCTTTGAACGGTCCGCATTATTGTATTTTGTTAAAATTTAACTTGTTGAAAGTTGATTAACTACATTTCGTATTATATAGTTTATATCGCATGTTGACAATATAAAAATTATTCAGCCAAGTGACCAGTATTTAAGCGAATCTTATACACCCCAAATCTTATAAACACCATGTTAAAAATTATACCCAATTATATTAGAATGAACTTGTCCAAAAAAGTGAGATTGGTGGTCACACTTCCTATAATTTCAATATTGCTTATGAGTTGTAGTGGAGGCAGCCCTTCGGCAAATGCGCCTGGAATAAATAATGCCACTTTGTATATTTCCTCTCCATCACAAAATAAGGTTTATCCACTGCTGCCTGCCACCGAAACCATTGGAGCTCCTATGTCAATTGGAGGCGATCCCCAGCAACTTACCAATACTTTCAACGGATTAAGTATTTTTATTGCAACACCAGGGACACAGGACCTTTCTGAAATTTCACCTCTAAAGGCTTATCCAGTGGATTATCCTATTCACATCGGGAAACCTATTACTTCCATGGTAATAGAGCCCTCCAATGGTCATGTGAACGGGTATGCCGTGTATAACGGCAAAGGTATAGTCTCAGTTGATATTTTAACGAGAAAAGTTTTAGGGGTTTATGATTATGGGTCTCACATTAATGCGGTGCAGGTTTCAAGGTCGGGACTGATCCTCTATGCGATTGATAAAGGAACGGATGAGTTTTATAAGATTGCAGCGGTGCATCATAACATTAAAAGAGTAATAAAATTACCTGGAACTCCAACCGATTTACAGCTTTCGTTAAACGGGGTTGTAGCTTACGTCGCCATCGGTAGTTTAAACGAAGTCATTCCTATAAATCTTGAGAATTATAAAATGTTGGCACCTATCCCGACCGGAATAGATCCGACCCAGATCCTTATAGATAAAGCGACATTAAAAGGTTATGTGGTTAATGCCGGATCTAATTATTTAAGTCAGTTTAGCTTAATTACCAATGGCTCTCTGGATCCGATTTTAACACTACCTGGTATCACCGCAGGTGTAGTTTCCATAGGTGGGCTTAATCTATATTTGGCTTCGTCGACATTAAAGGAGTTGGCGCAGATAAATACGATTTCAGAAAGCCAAGTGGCTTCCATTCCTTTGAACTTTCATCCCGGCTATCTTACAATTAACGGTTAAGATTATAGTTTATGGATATACAACTTAAGGTAACTCTAATAGTAGGATTTTATGAAAAATACCCAAGTTAAAACTAATAGTAATGTTTTTGAGAATAAAGCTAAGTCGCTGTTGATTATTGTAACTGTTTTTTTACTCAGTTTAATTCTAACCTCTTGCAGTTCGGGTAATTCTGGTATCAACTCTTCGAATACCATCCCTCCGGTCAAGACGACTCCGCAAAAAATATTCCCAATACCTGCCAACACAATTTCGCTTTCCCCACCGATGTATAACGGTCAGGTTTGGACGCTCTCTGGGAGTTCTTCAGCTAAGGCAATGTCGAGATATTCGTTAAGCACGGGGAAGTTTTCAATTGTTGTCCCCGTAAGTCGGTATTCTTCGGCAATTACCAGCGACGGTATTTCGCAAGTAGTGGTAGGAGTGTCGGGTCCGGCAAACGTAGGTTCTCTTAACTTTTTTAACGGTCTAAGCGGAATTGCCACTGGATCGATAGCTCTTTCCGATCCAGTTCGAGCCATGTCTACAATTTCACCGACGGGTCTGCTGGTCGTTTTAATGCAAACAACTACAACAGAGTCCGTAGCGCTGGTAAACGTAATTAATAGAACCATCGGAAAAACTATTCCAGTTTCTACGGGTACAATTGCCGTGTCGGTCGGTCGTGATCCGTCAACCTTTTTCGCCTTAGAAAACAATGATTCGATTGACAGCATTTCAACTACTACTGGGCAATTGGAATCTATTATTGAGTTGAGACAACCTGGGATAAATTTGACACTGAGCAAAACGGAAAATGTACTTTTAATCTTAAAGTGTACTTCTTTGGTCTGTAATATTGCGCTGATGGATACAGCAACAGATCAGATCTTTAATACAATTCCAGCTCCTTCGAATTGTATTGACGTCGTTATCGCCCCAACCGACGATATCGTATATGACCTGGTAAATTCGCCAAAGGCATCAAATGTTCAAATTTATAACATCGGTAAATATATGCCAGTTTTCGGCTAGAGGGGCCTTTATCGGTTCTGGCATTATTGTTAAACCCGGATTGTCTGTGTTCGCAAATTGTGATTTAACCTGTCTACTTGAAACGGGTGCAAACTTGTGAGTTAGCTACATCAGATCGTCTACAATCGGTGAAATTCGAATTAATGAGTATGGTCAATCACGTGCTGAATTGAATCAATACGTCGCAAATCACTTCTGAGCGATTATAAATGCGTCAATTAGTCAGTTACGATTGCTGTATTTAAGGATTCCGGGGTACTTAAGGGTTCCCTTTGTGGGCTTTTCGATTTGAACATTCGGTTAATTTTATTCCAGAGTCCAAAAATAATTGCATCGGCGGCAAATGCAGCAATTATGCATATCGCAACTTGGGCGACCGCTACAAATCGAACGTCTCCGAAAGTTATGAAAGTTGCAAACAGCGACGTACAAATGACATTTATTAGAGGAAATTGAAATAGTTTTTTTCGTTTAAGTAAAACAATTCCCACAATAGCCAACAGGTTCATCGGATACGATAGGAGCCAATCCAAATCACTGGCAAAAAGAGGCCAACCGTCTATAAAATTCTGAATCGAATGAGCCTGCTGATACGGGTGGAATACATAAAATACTCTGCCAAGATGCAAAAACCATATTTGTACGGCTCGTGATTTATTATTTTCTATAAACTTAATGCCCTTGGCTAAATTTAAGTGATCGGTAGTCGATTCATCTCCGCCCTTGGGAGTCCCGATCACGCACGTCCAGTTTTCATATGCCGCATCTTGGCTGAAGTAAGCCGGAGGACAATTGGCTGATTGTATCGTTGCACCTAGGTCTGACGCTACGGTTTCCGGGTATTGAAAAACTAACATATTCCTGGTAACCCACGGAGCATATAGCAATAGAAAAAAAACCGCAAAAATTAATACTCGTTTGACAATTAGTTTAAAGGGTACTTTTCTTTGTTTAATGCAAATAATATATGCCGGGCTGATTAACAGTAGTCCTAATTCAGATCTAGTTAAAGCAGCGCATGCCGTTACTAATCCACAAAAGATTATCGTACCCGTTTTTGGATTCTTATAAAGTTTGTATACCGAAACTAAGTAAATTAAAACGACAAACTGAGAAAACTGCTCGGAGTACAGTTGTTGGTCATAAAGCCACATACCCGGATAAAAAGCAGCAAACAAAGCCGCAATGATAGCTACTCTTTTAGTGAAATTGGACTTTGCCAGATATGCCACTAAAAAAACGTCGGCGGTTCCGATGAAGGCTTGCGCCAGCATCTGTTCGCCTACGGTTTGTAGCCGAACTACATTCATGGCAGCGATAAAGACGACATATCCCGGTGGATGGTGGGCGCTTGGAACTATTGGGTGATTTGTGTTTAAATTGAAGAATGCACCGGCCGGTTCAATGCCTCCGAGAGGATTGTGAAAAAATATATATGGATCTGAAAATCCATAACCATGTGCCAGCATCCAACCTTGCCAATGGTAATAAAAAGGGTCTCCGTTTAAAGGTTGGTGCCAACCATAAGAAGCTACGTACCAGATTCGAAATACGAAACTTAAAAACGCAATAATAAGAATTGTGTTTGCGAATTTTCTGTTATCGCCATAGTAAGAAAAAATCCTATTTCTAAATTCATTCAGTTTTTTGAATACGGTTTTTATCTTCATATTAATTAAGCTAT
>DAHXLF010000082.1 GCA_027371755.1 Acidimicrobiales bacterium | reverse complement strand
CCCACGCTAAAACGATGAGCCGCCGCCGCCAAGGTCGGCATTTTAGCGATTAAGCGAATTACCTGCTTGGATCTGGCTTCTTCATTAAATATATCCTTTGCGTCTAAGTAAAATGTTGAAAGTGCCGCTACGGCAGATACCAATATCCCCATTGGATGGGCATCATAGTGAAATCCTTCCAAAAACCTTTTACGCATATTTTCATGGATAAATGTATGATGAGTAATTTCGTGTTCCCACGCATCATACTGAGCCGGGGTCGGAAGTTCTCCGTTAATTAAAAGATATGAGACCTCCAAATAATTTGACTTTTCAGCTAACTGCTCTATAGGGTAACCTCTATATCTCAAAATTCCCTGATCTCCATCTAAATAGGTTATAGATGAGGCGCATTCTGCAGTCGAAGTGAAGCCCGGATCAAAAAACCATATGCCCGGCAACAGCTTCTGCCATTCCGACGCTGCGACCCCACCGTTTTCTATTGGAATCTCCTTAGACTCTCCAGTCCTGTTATCGACAATCGTGATGCTGTCTGTCATAATTTCTTCTTTCTCTTTAGTTATATACCTACGATATTTAATCTTAATTAATTTTGTCAGATCATCGGTTCACATTCGTAGCCGATAAAGTCAATATTTTAAATTCATGAAGTTGCGTTGAGATGGATATCAATTGACCTTTAGCCTATAAACATTAGTTTCACGCTGTACAAATCCCATAGAAGTATATAATTTATTAGCCGCCTGACGACTGGGACGGGATGTCAGCTCTACGTCTTTTGCATTATATTGTCTGGCAAGATTGACGCCTCCAGCAACCAATTGCTTTGCAATTCCAAATTTACGAAAATTTTTATCTACTACCACATCTTCGATCATGGCCTTAGTCCCAGTTGGTATTTTAACCACTGTTACGGTTAGCATGCCAACGATAGCCTCTTCTACTATTGCCGTCAGTAAGTGACTGCATGTACTTTCCGTAATCTCGGTTAATTTATTTAGATCCAACCTGTTTGAATTCTCAGAAAGCTGAGGCAGGAGTGCATTTATACCTACAACTATTGCCACCGTAGGTTCGGTAACTTCTTTAACTATATATTCCATTCATTTCCAACTGTTATTATCACTTACAAACTGCGACTAATCAAATTGCTTTGAATCGTTTCTGCCGGATTTTTGTTTAATTTCACCGGACTTCCAAACTTGATCACGCACTGGGTCAAAATAAACCCCGTCGTGGCTTCCGTCAATAGCTTTAAATGCAAAATCCACCCACTTGCCATCTCCGGCTAACGGGCTTGGAAGATTGTTCCTATCAAACCATCCGACATCCAAACATTCCAACGGATGTCTGTTCAAGGTTCCGCCCATAGCTCTGCAATAAAAAACAAGAGAGTACAGTGGCACCCTATTAAAGCCCATGCGCATCCCGTCCAGAATTGCAACGGGGCGAAGAGGGTCTGCAATTATTCCTGTTTCCTCAAAGACTTCTTTAGCGACCACTTCTGCAGGCGAATACCCAACTTCCGTCCACCCCGTCGGATATAGCCAAACGCCGCTGTCGCTGCGTTGAATCAGTAGGATTTGATTCTTGTCATTACTTACTACGGCTCCTACGGCAACTTTAGGGGTGACATATCCTGGTACGCCTTGTTTCACTTCAGCCAAGAGGTGCAACAATAATGCCGCACCCTCGTTATTAAGGTTGTCATACCCTAAATTGTTTTGAACTAAATCCGATAAATTACCGGTTGGTAAATCCCCATTTTTGACTCTGTCTTCAGATGATGATATTGAACGGGCAACTATCTCTATCTCAACAGCAATTTTTAGTATCTCTTCGTACCTATCGGCTTCATAAGTCCCCTCCGTAAAGGCCAACCCGGTCTTGCACAATGCAGATATTGCTTGAGACCATCGAAATAAAATCTCACCTAGCTTTTGATCCATTAATTCAAGTCTAATCAAATTGGGTTGCCGATAATTTACCGACGGTTCCAGTTACCTGAACATCCTATCACTAGAACGAAATAAACAACCAGTTACTACTGTTTCTTTTGGAGGTTACTTAGTCGCTGTCTCATATTTCCCCAGTTAAGCCTGTATGCCACGTACATAATACCCGCTAACACCGCTATAACCGCTATAAATACAATCCAACTCGACGACGAACCACTGGGGCTGGATAGTTTGGACGAAGGAGATTTTCCACTAGCTACGACAGGCCCATTAGACCCTGTCACAGGGTTTGTCGAGCCGTTAGAACCCGATGCTCCCGTCGAAGAAGAACCCTTTGATCCCTTAACAGAAGTTGAACCTGTAGATCCACCAGATCCTTTAACGGTACTGTTGGTAATATTACCATTGTTTACATTTCCTGAATCACCCGAATTAGACCCCGTATATTGATTGTTGGGATTAAGCACCTTCGGTTCAACAACGGTTCCGACGGGAGCAGTTGTCTGAGAGGTATTAAATGAAACTGTGGTCGTCCCTGATCCACTGTTACCACTGTTACCACTGTTTCCAGACTGGGGCGAACTGGAAGGAGTTGACCCCGATGGTTGAGTATTGCCGGTCAGCCCATATGACCGCCCCGCAAACCCCAAAGTGACGGTTGTCACTATGACGATGACTCCTAAGATTAACACAACTTTTTTCATATCTAACTAATTACCCTTCTAAATATTGAGTCGGTAGTATTACCGGAGTTGGAAATTGCGGAGGTTGATTATTTACATTCGCAAAACTTTGATCATACGTAGTGTAGTAATTACAGTATCCTGAAGTACCAACCAGACAGTTATTTAATGTGTAGTCAGTGGCAATCGAGCCGTTTACAACTATATTGCCCTCTAACGGACCGTTGCCACCCGTACCTTGTAGATTTGCCACGCCGAAAGAGTGCTGAGCACACAATATCGCCGCATCCAAAATATAATTCTGATGAGCGCCTCTAGCTCCGTTACCGGTGTTATATCCAAAATAACCTTTGTCTACTCCCAGATTAACTTCGACAAATTTCGTTGCGGCCAGTCCAAGCGAATCCGAAAGTGTAGGGTTTGAAGGATCCCAATAAGCAAAATTATTTGAACTTAAAGTCTGATTCGCAGAATTGGCATATATCAGCGAACCCGTAATTATTATATTAGAAGCCGAACCGAATGTAGCAAATGCGTCAAATCCCGTGTTACTAGAATTGCTTTGGCCGTTTCCGCTTTGGATCAAGAGGTCGCCCTCTTGCTCGCCATTCGGAACTTTCTTATTCACATAATGACATCGCCCATGATTACATTTTTGCACCTGCTGTACAGTGAATTGACAACCAACAGACGATTCTCCCGGTGAGTTTATTTCACCTTCCACGAGTGGGCAATAGGTCGAATACGGAGTACTAGGGACATTTGCAACATACACACCACCAGTTGCTGTAACACCGTTTCCGTTATTTGTTTTAGGATCAGGTACGTTAATTATGCACTGCGGAATTCCATTTGCCGGTAGAGGTGCACCAAGAGCTCCCGTACCGTTTACTGTATTGCACTGACCTCCAAGTGATACGCCTGTAGTTGCATCTGCAGGCGTCCCGCAAGGCCAAACCGTGTTTCCTCCAGAAACATAAGAATGCCCATAGACACCAAATCCCTGGCCAACAGCGCTGTCAGCCAACGCCATAGTTGTGTCAGGAGAATAAACCGCCATTTTACCGCCAGGCATAAGGTCAACTACTGTCGGCCCAAAGAACTCACAGCCGCCCACCTGTGCTTCCGACTGAAGCTGGGTGAGAGCAGGTGGTGGAGAGAGGGCAGCAACTTGCTTAACGCAGTTTGAGGAACATGGATTGCCGTTAATGTTGTAAGTAGGGTTAGTATTGTTACAACCTACCGGATAAGTGTCGTAGTATGGCGAACCTATATTAAACGGAGATCCCACCTGACCATAATAATTAAAATTAGAATTAGAACCGTAAAATCCTAACCAGTTCATATTCTGGTTCAAAGTATAACCACCCTTAATTGGATCTCCCGTTGTAACCTGTCCATTGTAGGTGGCTCCACAATCCCACATTATGTCTGTAGAATACACCGATCCGGTGAATACGTTTCCGTAGTCTTGGTAAGTAAAGGCGCACGCCCTCGTATTATCGTTGGGCCCATTATAAGTACCATAATTTGGTCCGTAACCCGTTGAATTCGGCGATTTATTACCGTTAATACCTTTTTTCGCCCACATGTAGAACGCGCAATTTTGTTTTGCATAGCTCTCCTGTGCAGCCGTTTCCACATACGCCCCGGAAGTTTTGTTGTATGTACCGTATGAAGCAGCATCGCCCGGATCGTCGGCAGAGTAGTTATTATAAAAAGCATAATTTAAAAATGAATTACCTGAAATCTCATAGGTCTGGGCTGCGGTGGATTTTATACCGTTGATGCACGTTTTAGAGCTTTGACTTGCAACCATGCATCCTACCGAGACTACTTCATATGAACAGGTAGTATTATTCTGGGTTGCAGCCATTTCGCAGTCGGCTGTGGAAGTACATGCTACATCTTGTCCGCTGGAATTTGTATAACTACAATTTGGAAATTCCAGATGAGAGGCAAAATACTCAAACGGACCGTTACCCGATCCCAAACTACCGGTTATTTGTTGGTTGCTATGAACGCAAACCGGAAGAGACGACGAAGCTGACGGTGAATTAGTACAATTAATAAAATTATACTCATTCATCAATTGCGCAAAATATCCCAATCCTGCCTGTGAAGCACTCTGAGAACCGTGTAGGTAAACGTCGCCTTGATTAGTAGTGCTTAAATTTATCGTTGAAGTCAATAGGCCAAAAGCCATGATAAAGATAATCAGCATTAACATTATTACCGCTATTAAAGCTTGACCGCCTTCTTTGACGTTGCCAAGTTTAAACCGTGAGTAATTATTGTCGATGTCATCCGAGTTATCGATAACTAAGTTAACGGGCTCTTTTTCGCCAAGTTGCTTATAATTTTTAATTAACATATTTTTTACCATTTAATGATCTCCCCTACAACTTTTAGTTGCCAATCTCCATATTCCAAATCCAGCAGTTTAAAATAATAAATTTATGCCAACAATAAGAATTTCTTATTTTAAGTTTTAGTTTCCTAATCATTTCCATATATGAACTTTCAGTTATTTCGTCCAATACTTTAAATAACGCAGCCACCGGCACCCGGGGGCGGTTGAGTCTGCGTGACATCAGAACAATATAAATTAATAAAATAACCTGTATTTTGTAATGCAATATTATGACCCGCATCACCCACAACTAACGACATCCCTATCCCAACCGTTATCAAAGAACTCGTAAAAGCAGGTTTAGTGGAAGGTGATGGAGTCACAGCGGAAGTCCATTCGGGCTCACCGGGTTGTGAACTTGTTGCATTATAAAATGTATACGTAAGATTCATTACGTGATCAATACTAATTACTTCATTAGTGCTCGGAGTCGACCCAGTTGCGGTAAAACCAGGACATGGTGTCGCAATTGCGGTTAGGATGTGCGTGGAAGAGTTTAAAGAAACTACAACCTGCTCCACATCAGTAGTGGTGCCAGTTGTCGAATTTTTAAAGGTCCGGTTAGAGAATGGAGTCATGATCAACAGACTGTTTGGTGGATTTGGACTAGAAGCAGGATACTGGTAAGGAGGTGTCATCGTCGCAGTCGAAGTCGCCGGTGGGCAATCAGAAATGGATCGGACTATTGAAGCCAATGAATTCATTCCCGCCTCTGCTTGAAGTTGAGCTTTTGTTAGAGACAATGTTGCATTAAACGATTGATTGTACGTAACAAAGACCATCAGAGTCAAAACCAATACAATAACCATAATAAATGAGGACACAAGCATTTCTATCAGCGTAAATCCGCCCTCTGACCTTGTTGATGCAATGTCTGTAATGGAAGTTTCGCGCTCGTCTAAATCTAGTTTTTTTTGTAAATTTGTTGACATTTCAAATCTTTTTTCAATTTTCCTTTGTTGTAAATTTCAATATATTGGACTGTGCCGATTCAACCTATATTTGGAATTAATAAATGCTTTCTAGGACTACGGAAACGGACAATTTAGTGGCACACCAACACTGTAGGCCGATGGCGTAAGCTGAACCGACTCGCTATAGTGATAAGTACTTGAACCGTAGTTCCAAGTGACATCAACAGTTGCTTGAAGTTCAGCGGCACTAGAATATCCTGTGCAATTTGTTACCGTAGTGGCTGCAGTAAACTTTGTACTCCCTACGGTACCTGCATATGATAGAACGCTCGAAGGTATGCCGCCGCCACTCGAACTGTAGTACTCCCAATTTATAGACTCAAAACCTTCGATTACAGACAACTGCTGAGCTGCAATATTTATAGCGGCCTGCCTGTCTGCAGCCATTTTTGTAGCTTTCCCTACCGCAACATAAACTCCAATAAAGCCAACCAAACCAATTGCCAATATTGCCAAAGCAACAATCATCTCTATCAACCCCACGCCTGCATCTAATTGCTCTGCATTGAGTCGGTCGTCAATTCGTTTACGCAATCGACCTTTAAACTTTCTCAAACTTAATTTATTCATGGAATCTACTTCAATACCTGTTAAATTCTTAACTCTACCTCGATAAATATTATGCACCATCGAATGACCATACACAATAGCTAAAGGGTGACAATTTAATGGCAATCACGTGTCAAATATTTGCATGCTGGTATCACTAAGATTGAAAAGCTGCCAATTCGAACCTCCTCAGACGGTTGATTTGGATTAAAGAAGTTTAAAAAAAGCACGTCAATTAGCTGATTATTGTTTTAAAGGCAGATGACGAAAATTATATTTCGGATGCTGTATTTTTAGATCAATTTTTAGGTCATAACATACTGTGAATTCCTGTTGTTTGGAATTTTTGGAAATATGTTATTAAAATTTATTAAATGACAACATCAAAGCTTGGACCGGTAAATAATTGGGAAGATGATTTTGACATCCTGGATGGCGCATATCTCAACAATCCGTTTGAGATTTGGGACCATCTAAGAAATTCATGTCCCATAGCGCACAGTGACCGTCGAGGTTCTAATTGGCTCCCGACTACATATGAGGATATTACCAAAATTGCACATGATGTTGCAACCTTCAGTTCGACACAGGTGCTTGTGATTCCCTTTATTGAATCCCAGAGTTTCAGCTACGAAAATATTAATCCGGAAGTACTTGGTTATGGAGCACCTCCCATAACCGCAGACCCTCCGTTGCACACTTGGACCCGTCGTCTCATACTTCCATGGTTTTCCCACAAGAAGGTAAGTGAGTACGAACCTTTGACACAGGCTATCTGCAAAAAGTTAATTGACGAATTTTCTAAAAGAACAACAATAGACGGGGCAACCGAATACGCTCAACAAATTCCGGTACGTGTCATCAGCCATATCCTGGGTGTCCCAGAAGACATGACTGATATATTTACTACGTGGGTACGTGATTTTCTTGAATTCGCTGATAACTCTGAGAACAGATTTAATTCAATTAAAGAAATCGTACTGTACCTTATAGGAGTTATTGAAGAGAGAAAAATACTTATATCCAAAGGTCAACATTTAGATGACATGATAAGTTTTTTAATTCAGGAACAAAACAATAATCCGGAAATAGATGATGCGATAGTTTTAGGAATGTCCATACTTTTGCTAATCGCCGGAATCGATACCACCTGGTCGGCAATCGGATCAGCACTTTGGCATTTGGGCAAAAACCCGAATGATCTTTTAATGCTTAAACAGCAACCCGAAATTATGGATACGGCCATCGAAGAAATTTTACGAGCCTACTCCCCGGTAACGATGGCAAGAGTTGTTACAAAAGATACTGAATTTAATGGATGCCCAATGAAGCAAGGCGAAAAGGTGCTTATGAATTTTCCTGCGGCTAATAGAGATCCTAAAGTCTTTGAAAATCCGGAAACCGTCAACTTGAAACGAAAAATCAATCGGCATGTGGCATTCGGTTCAGGTATCCATAGGTGCGGCGGAGCAAACCTAGCACGAATGGAGCTAAGAATAGCTATTAGCACATTTATAGATAATCTGCCGGATTTTATAGTTGATAATGACGATGATGTTATTTGGGCTGGCGGTCAGGTGCGAGGTCCCAGAAAACTTCCGTTAACGTTTATTAAATAAAGATTTACATGCATTAAGGAACAAACGATGAAAATACGTGTGGACGAATCAAAATGTCAGGGTCATTCTAGGTGTTATATTATTGCTCCTGAATTGTTTGAAGTGGATGACTACGGATACTCACATAGTAGGTTTGAAACAGACATTCCTGCCGACCTGGAAGAAAAAGCAAGATTAGCTTGTGAAAACTGCCCAGAATTTGCGATTGAAATTGCTGATTAAAGTATTTACATCAGACAAGAACTAAAATTAAACTTCGCTGCCCAAAACCGAAACGGTAATACCGTTATTCTCGAGCCAGCTCACCGCTGAATCTACATTTTCAGCTTCACCGTCAATCTCACATACCACCCAACCTGAAGTATTGCTCACATGTGCACCTCTAATGTTAGGAGTAACACTAAATAGCGTAACTAACTGAGCGACGATTGGTTGAGTAACCAAACTTTCAGGGTATTCCAACTTAACTCGTAACTTTACCAACTTCAATCTCCCAACACTGTAATTTTATCAAAACTTTATTAAATCTAACTTACTTACGATGAATTTACTACAATACCTAAGTATGCCTTCGGCTCGTGTAGCTCCAAATAATATTTTTAATCGCTTAAATACAGATTAAAACTAACGATCGGTTCTGATATAGTTTTATTCTATTCAAGATATCTTCAAGCTATATTTTAAATTGATTTTGCTACGCAAAACTCGATTACGGAGCCAACGACTCCGTAATACCCAAAGATCAGTATCGATATCAATTGCGCCAACATTAAATATATCCGATTTACCTAAATTTGGATATATCTATTGTTACCTTTTTAAAACCTATTTCGGCAAATTTACTTTTAATTCCGGTCCTCAATTCAGGTTCGAGTACGATTCGCTTAAAATCCTGTCTTCGAAGCTCCAACTGCCCAATTTCATGACGATACCGTACTCTGAAATCAATAAATCCAAAATTATCTAATAGCAACTCTGCCGATTCAACTTGCTTTAGCCTTCCCACGGTTACAGATGTACCCTTAGGAATCCTAGAAGACAAACAAGCCATCGCAGGCTTTGACCAAACCGGTAAATTGAATTTTTTTGCCAATTCTCGTACATCATGTTTTGTAAAACCTGCCTCTCCGCTGGTAGTGGGCTTCAGCGGCGGCGTTGATTCGGCTCTATTGGTTCAAGCGGCAGTTGAAGCTGTAGGCACCGATAATGTGGTTGCCGTTACGGCTAACTCGGCTTCGTTGGCTACTAGTGAATTTGAAAAATGCAAGGAACTTGCGATTTCGCTGGGCTGGAATTGGATGGAAGTTGAAACCGATGAAATTAAGAATCCAGAATATGTTAAAAATGATATTGATCGGTGTGCCCACTGCAAAACTTCGCTTTTTGATGCGTTGCAACCCATCGCCCAACAGTCGGGATCTAGCATCGCTTTGGGGATACATCTAGATGATTTGAACGATTTTAGACCGGGGCAGAAGACTGCTAAAGACAGAGGAGGAATATTTCCGCTGGTGGAGGCAGGTTTTACAAAACATGATGTACGAGAATTGGCAAAAAAATTCAATTTACCGGTTT
>DAHXLF010000081.1 GCA_027371755.1 Acidimicrobiales bacterium | reverse complement strand
TTTATAGTTCCCATAGAGGTGAGATACGTCCGCATATCGGTCTTCACTCGAAGCTCTATCCCACTGTAGTCCTATCGTTCCCACAGTAGAGGTATAAACTATTTTTTTTGCCTCATTTGCCATGGCGGCTTTTATGATATTTATGCTCCCGGAGACATTAACATCATAAAAAAGCTCCTTATTTTTCGAATTAAATTTATAAATTGCGGCACAGTGGAAGACCAGATTGACGCCTTTTAAAATTTTCTCCAATTCGCCATAGTTTCTTACGTCCGCTTCTACAACTTTAAGATTTAAACCTTTCAGATTTGACAGATCTGTGTTGGGTTCAACCATTGCAATTACTTCTGCGGACTCCGAAAGCAAAGCATTGCATATTGCCGAACCAATAAATCCGTTTGCGCCCGTAACTAATACTGTATTTTTACCGTCGAAAATCTCCATGCGTTTTCTAAATCTGACGAAACTCTTTAGCGCCTCTGATTAATTTTTTACCGAAATCAATCATCAAAGCAGACGAATTCTGTGCATCCAATAATACGTCTTCAAATGCATCCATAAAATAATCTATCTCTTTTTTTGTAACGATTAGAGGAGGCAACAGTTTAATTATGTTCATGTTTTCTCCCGCCACCTGAGTTAATATCCGATGTTTTGAATACAACGGCCCCACAATAAGTTGACTAAACAGACCCTTTTTGGCCGTCTCCAAAAGTTTAAATCGACTCTTTGCGACCAAAGATCTCGGTTCCTTAAACTCTATACCCACCATCAGTCCCCGACCTCTCACCTCTTTAATTATTTCAGCTCTTGTCTGTAGCTCTCTTAGCCTGTCAATGAGATAGCCTCCGGTTTGATTAACGTTGTCTATTATATTTTCTTGTTCAATAACATTTAAAGTGGCAAGTCCTGCTACCATCGCCAGGTGATTCTGACCGAAAGTCGATGAGTGGATCATGGCCTTTTCCATTTTGTTATAGACTGACTCAAATATCTCTTTTGAAGTGATCATTGCACCTACCGGTATAAAACCTCCCGATAATGCCTTAGAAACCGTAACAATGTCTGGCAAAATATCATAATGCTGGAAACAAAACCATTTTCCGGTTCTTCCGATTCCAGACTGAACTTCATCTACGACCAAAAGCGCAGAATACCGTTTACAAACTTGAGACAGTTCTTTGTAAAAATCCAGATTCGCTTCAAATACTCCTTTGCCCTGAATAGGTTCAATGACAACTGCCGCCACGTCCATTCTTCGAAGTTCTTTTTCAACCGATCCAATCGAACCAAACTCAACCATAGTCGATTCCAATAGATTTCCAAATCCAGTTTTAAATTCTTCTGACCCGTTGAGAGCTAAAGCCCCGGTCGTGAGACCGTGAAAGGCATGATTAAAATAAACTAACCTGTTTTTATTTGTATACGCTCTAGCAAATTTAATTGCCGATTCAATAGACTCAGCACCCGAATTTGTAAAAAATACCTTAGTCAACCTAGGCGAACCTTTTGACTCTGTTTGGAGCAGTGACACAAGTTTTTCGGCCAGCATAGCCGGCATAACCGACGCTTCCATCTGAACCAAATTGGGTAAATCGTCGTTTAAAGCTGCAATCAAATTCTCTTTGACAATAGGATGGTTTCTACCGAGTGCAAAAACACCGAACCCCGATAAGAAATCCAAGTATCGATTTGCATTTTCGTCTTGAATATAACAGCCAGTGCCTTTAACGTATGTTACGTCAAAGTCAATCGTCTTTAAAACTTTTAACAGCTGGGCGTTAAGGTACTTATTGTAAAGGTGTTCCCTCTTAGATATTTTTTCACTAAGCAGTTCCCTATAATCAAAACTCATTATTCAAAAAAGTTACCATAAATTACTGTCTTATGTATTCTAAATTTTGTCTTTTGGTTAACCGAATCCCATAATTTATGCTAACTGATTAAGTGATAGCAGTTCTTATTGGAGTTAAATTCTTAAACATCTTTAGATTATTACCTAATGACCACGCTTAGTCAGATTAGCCACCGAAGATATTTTCTTTAAAATAAGTCCCCACATAAAATTCAATAAACTTAAGACAGCAATACGAATTACATAAACTCTTTAAACAGAAAATTTGTTAGCCTTGTATCTTAGGAACTTCAAAGGTATGATATTCCACTACCCTTACATTCGCTCCTACGCCGTCTTCTACGTCGTTGCCTCCAAACAGGGCTTCTCTGCTGTTTGACTCACCTATCGGTTTCGGAAAATCTCTAATTTGGGGTCTTAGGGGATCGGATGCATCTAAATCGACGTTAAACAGGTCAATGTCTGCCTTCACTGGCTCATCTTCAACCTTCGGCGATTCCGTGGAGTCCCCATTTACATTAATAATATTATCTTGTGAAATTTCTGGCTTAGTCGATTCCATTGAAACAATCGATTCGATACGGTCATTTGACAAATGGTTTCTAACCATATCAGCCAAATGTGAAAGCGATCCGGCCAAATCGTCTCGTTCTTTATTAATTAGTGCGGACAGATCCTGAATCTCTCGCTCAAGCTGAGCTTTTATTTGCTGGAGCTTCATCACTTCAACTTCCAACGATCTTTTTACTTCAACTTCAAGTTTTTTAGCATCGTTTTGTGCGGAAGTAATCATTGCGTTTGCCTGATTTTGCGCCTGAGCAATTATTTCATCGGCAGTTTTTTGAGCAATCAAAAGGGTCTTTGACATCTTATCGGCGATTGTCTTATCGTCCACCTGCTGTACAACTTTGGGAACTTCGGCAACCACTGGAGTTTTAACGACTGGAGCCTGAGCCGGGATTTTGGTCGACGACGAGTGTTTTAATTTGTCCTCAAGTTCCAGTGCAAGTTCTTGGGCTCTGGCAAGTTTTTCTTCTAAGACACTGGCCTCTACGGCCGCCTGTTCTAAAAACTCGTCTACTTCGTCTTTATTAAAACCTCTCAGCTTTTCACTGAATTCTACTTCACGTAACTTCTTACTTAAAAACTCCATAACTACCATGGTAACCAATTTAGACAGTCAATTGTTAACATTTTGGGAATTTTGAGGTATTTTAAACAATTAATTTAGACATTCCGCCTTATTTTTATTAAAACGGTAAATCTCAGCAAATAATCCTTGAGATCAATTCAAGACCTATAATCGCGATAATTGGCGTAATATCCATTCTTATGGCTCCTGACCCTATCGGGGGAATAACTTTTCTCAAGGGTCGATAGATTGGCTCAGTTATAGTTCGAAAAAACTTTGAAACCTGATAAAACGTAGTTCCCGGTTGGCTCGGAAACCAAGTCAAAATTGCCGCCAGGAATACCACCATAATCATTAAATTGATTATGTCACATATAATGTTGGATCCAAATCCCATATTAATTCACTATCTTTAATTCACTGGCTTTAATTCACTGGCTCAAAACATTTAAAAATAAGCGGTATAAAAACAAGTTGAAACAAAAGTATCCTTATTTCAAAGGATTTTACAATTTGCCAAGATACTTAACAACGCTATTTTATGTATTTTGACTTTTCTTGCGGGCGATAATACTTGATAGGTAATAGATACTAGCAAGAATATCAACAAAATCTGCGGCGGGGCACTTTTAAATCGACATCAGCGGTAGAGTCGTTGACGTTGTATGCGCTCTTTGTCCTCTTTAGATATTCGCATGTCAACTGGAGACAGCAAAAACACTTGATCGGCAACTTTTTCAATCGTCCCGTTTAATCCAAAAGTTAAACCGGAACAAAAATCAATCATCCTCCTGACCAGATCTCTGTCGGCCAGTTCAAGGTTCACTATTATAGGCTGATGCTGTTTAAAGTGATTACCGATTTGTTGGGCATCCGCATATGTCTTCGGAGCGACAACGTACGGTTTTGAGAACTGCTGCCTTGGGCTTGGCTTAATGGAAATCAGTTCTTCGGATTCAATAGGTTTAGGCGCCTGCACCTGTAATTGCGGTTTTCTTATTACGGTCATTTCGGTTTTAACTGGACGAATAGGAACCGGTTTGACCATATTGTTATCGCTATGTTCCTGAAAAGCTACTACGGAAGGTTCAACTCTTTTTCTCTTGGGTTGTATAGTCTCAGGCTCATATCGGTCTTCAAATTGCTCATCTTCCATATCATAGCCGTCATAAGCCTCGAATTCTTCTTCATCGTAATATTCATCAGGATCACCGATTCCCAGTCCTGCCATAACTTTTTTCAAAAATGGTTGCATTTTAACTCCTTAAAAGACCTTTTGCCCAAAATGGTACCTATCCATATTATAACCTTTTACGGATACGACTTAAAGTCTCTTTTGCCAAATAAAAAAGTACCTACTCTAATCATATTCGATCCGTTGGAAAGCGCGATGTCATAATCATCACTCATGCCCATGGACAAAACCTTAAGTCCGCTATCCAAATAGGCTTTATATGCCTGTTTGAATATAGCTTCGGTTTTGGTTTTATCATTTTGTTCTCCCATGGTCATCAATCCGACCAGATTTAAATTCAATTGTTCGGCTCTTTTAATGAGGACATTCAGATTGGTCACATCGGTTCCGGATTTAGTTGGCGAATCAGTAAATTTAAGTTCAATCAAGATTTTTGCCCTGTACCCAGCTTCGGCCAAAAACTCCAATTCTTTAACTCTGCTGACCGTTTGTATCATATACACCAATTTACTCAATTTACGAATTTTATTTGTCTGCAAATTACCGATAAAATGCCACCTGATATCAGAAAGATATTGTAAGTCATCAGAACTTACCTTCTCCTCTAGTTCTTTGGCATAATTTTCCCCGAAGTCTATCTGTCCAAGGCTATACGCCGTCTTTATAGAAAATGCCGGTTGAAATTTCGACACCGCTACAACCACAACCTGAGACGGATTCTCGGAGTACTTTTGAATATCGAATTCTAATTTGCCTAGATTCTCTTTAAATAATTCGGTCATAATTAATCTACAAAGTCAACTTAACTTTTATTTTAGAGTTTCTATTGTCTAAATTTAAATATTGACGTAGCAAATTTAAATTTGCTTTAATAATATACTCATCGGTCGCCGTCGGACCCAGCACTTCTACGTCGGGATCTGAAACAGATGAAATAAAATCTTCCAGCACCTTTTTGCCGGATGACGAGAGATAAGCCAACGACACATATGGAGGATAGCCAAAAAGCTCTCGTCTTCGAAGTTCATGTTCAAGATAGATCTCGTAATTAAGTGTCTTCAAATACTCAAAAATGTAATGATCAACTACTCCTGATTGAATAAGAACTTTGCCTGCCGGTTTATAGGACTTTTTGCCAACTAAGTTACAAGCGTCAACTACAACACCCAGAGAATCATTAATTGCGCTGATTGCCGGTCTTTGTAGAAACTGGTCAAAATCTAAAAATACCACCAGCCCTATTTTTGTTCGATACCTTCTGTTAAGCACAGATGAAGTATTGACTAGAACCTCGGCATTTCCGTTAACAAATTCGTCGAAATCGTCGGTTAATTTAATTTCAGAATCCAATACTAATTTGAGCTCTTCCAATATTGCCGAAAACCCTTTTCTTAATGTTTTTAATTTAAAAGATCCGCAACTTAAGCACATCCTTAAACTTGTCGAATCACAAAACTGACAGTACAAGACGGCATCTGATCCAAGCTTTTTTGATTTTAAAGCAGTTCCGCATCTGTCGCAAACGACAATCGATCCGCAATCAACGCATGCAAGTGAATTTATATAGCCCTTTTGTTGGAATACCACAATTACCTTTCGGGATTGCTTTTTTATAACGGATTCAATTTGACGAATTATAACTTCACTGAGCAGGCCTTTATTTTCTTCTTCGAACTTCTTAAATACCTCGATATAGGGCCATGAATTATTTTCTACAAGAGTTGGGTAAGAAAATACTTTTTGGACTATTGGATCTGGGGAATTTGATTCTATTCTAAACATTAATTCCGGAGCCGGGCTTGTTGAACAAAGGACCAAAATAAAGTTTTCGAGTTTAGAACGAACACCGGCTGCATCCACCGCACTAAAACAAGGTGCCCTTTGGTCAATATACAAAGTGTTATGGAAATCGATAACTATCATCCCGGCTATTTTTGAAGGTTTGGATGTAAATACGCTGTTCCTGTTACCTATATAAACTTTGTGATCTGTCAGGTTGGGTTCATAATCACCTTCGTATGCTACATCGATACCGTTAAGTTTTAAAGTTGCGTACAGCTGATTCATTAAAGAAGCAGTCGGTGTTAAAACTATCAATGAACCATTTAATTCGCTTAATTCTGAAATGAGCCAGGCTAAGTCACTGTTTGGCGGATGTCTAACTATTGCAACGTTGCCAATTTCGCTTGTGCCGGTCTGAATTGACTCTCCGGCAGCTTCAATTTTTTTGACGAGCTCATTTAAAAAACTGACAATAGACAGCTGAGTTTGTCCCAACTCCGGCTTATGTGTATGATCTACATCTAATTTATTAAGGACTTCATAGTAATTCTTATTTAATACATTTTTCTTAGCAGTAGCTAAATTTAAAAAATACCCAGGACTTACAAAGTATCTGTCCTTAAGGGCTTCGGCCAGCTTCACGATACTCGGTTTTGGTCCCACGGAGACGCAGGAAAGAACCTTTTTCAGTGTCGAAAAATCGTTTTTAGAATCGGATTGCTCAAATTCAAAGACAGGTGTAATCTTAGCAACCCAACCTTTTACCGTTCTGCCGTGAAATAGGATTTTGACAACCGTACCGACGTTTAAAATTTCAAAGTTTTTTGCCGTTGACTCAATTAAATATGAATAAGGTTTGTTTATGAAATTGACGTTAGGCCATACGTCTACGACCAGTCGGCTTAATTGAATCTCTTGACCTTCAGTTGCCAAAAACAAACATCAACTTTCTAAACATCAACTTTTTTTGAACATTTTCCCGCAACACTCTCTGGGCTTCCAATAAAACCCTAACGTCAGCGAAAACTAAAAATTAAAACTTTTTAGATATCTAACGCCGAAGCAAACTCGTCGAGCTTTGAAGTGGTTTCCCAGGTGAAGTCTTTATCGTTTCGGCCAAAGTGACCATAAGCCGCTGTTTTTTTATAGATAGGCCGTCTTAAGTCAAGATCCCTGATGATAGCGGCGGGGCGTAAATCAAAAATTTCAGAAATTGCCTTCTCGATCTTTACCGGATCAACCTGTTCAGTTCCGAATGTCTCTACGAAAATTGAAACCGGCTTTGCCACCCCAATGGCGTATGCGACTTGAATTTCACATTTTTGAGCGGCTTTTGCCGCTACTACGTGCTTTGCCACCCATCTTGCGGCATAAGCACCCGAGCGGTCAACCTTGGACGGATCTTTCCCCGAAAAGGCGCCGCCCCCGTGTCGAGCGCCACCTCCGTATGTGTCGACTATAATCTTACGGCCGGTAAGTCCCGTATCGGCATGCGGACCGCCCAATACAAATTTACCGGTGGGATTAACCAAAATTGACAGGTCGCTTGCGTCCAAATCCGACGGAAGCAACGGTTGGATTACATGTTCGATCAAAGCCGGACGGAGTTCGTTTTCGATATCAATTTGAGGTGCATGTTGAGTAGAAATTAGTACTGTTTTTATAGCTACGGCCTTGTCGCCTTCGTACTGAATTGATACTTGAGTTTTTCCGTCGGGTCTTAAATAATCCATTAAACCGGACTTTCGTACGTCCGTAAGACGTTCTGACAGTCGGTGAGAAAGCCATATCGGCAACGGCATTAAATCCGCAGTTTCATCACAAGCAAAACCGAACATCATTCCTTGATCTCCAGCTCCTTGCGAATTTAAGATGTCTTCTCCGGCGACTCCAGATCTGACCTCTAAAGCTTTACTCACTCCCTGCGATATATCAGGGGACTGTTTGTCTAAAGATACCAAGACCCCGCAGGTGTTGGCATCGAACCCTTTTTCGGAACTGTCATATCCAATACCCACCACCGTTTTACGTGCTATTTCGGCTATTTCGGGCTTTGCTGTAGTGGTTACCTCGCCAGAAACTACTATAAGACCTGTTGTGACCAGAGTCTCACAGGCAACTCTTGAACTTGGATCTTCGGTTAGAATAGCATCTAAAATTGCATCAGATATTTGATCTGAAATCTTATCGGGATGCCCTTCTGTTACCGATTCTGAAGTAAATATTCTAGTGCGTGACATTGCTCATCTTCTCCTAACTTAATCTATCTATATCAATTAATAAATTCCAATTCATATACATCTAATATCTCAGCGGCGATTTCTGATTTACTCTTTTTATCAGTCTGTTTTACAAAACCGTTTAAGGTATATATTGTAACCGCATTTGACTCGGAGTCAAAACCTATATCTTCTTTGCTCACGTCATTTGCCACAAGCATATCGATATTTTTATTCTTTAATTTGTTGGCGGCTCTTCTTGAAAGATCGTCGGTCTCGGCAGCAAATCCAACTATAACCTGAGATTTGACTTTTGACGTTTTGGATTTTAAGGAATTCTTCTTTCTTAACTCGACCAACCGCTTCAAAATATCTATCGTAGGCGCTAATTCAAGATTGGGAACGCCATCCTGTCTGTGCAACTTAGTTTTAGATTGGTTTTTCACCTTAAAATCTGCAACCGCAGCTGCCATCACGATCATATCGGTGACTTCTGACAGATCACAAACCGCAGCGGCCATTTCCTGTGCAGTTTCAACTTCAATAATATTGAAATGCTCTAGGTCCCTTAAGTATGGTGGTATGTTGGTGACGGTGGCTACCAGATTTACTTCAGCCCCTCTGTAATATGCCTCCAGTGCCAAAGCTATGCCTTGTTTTCCCGAGGATCGATTGGTGATAAATCTAACGGGATCTATATATTCTTTGGTTCCGCCTGCTGTAACGGTAACAGTTTTTTTATCAAAGCATTCATTTTTCCCGAGTACCCTTTTGACTACGGCAACTATCTTTTCCAACTCTGCCAAACGTCCTTTGCCAACATCATTTCTGGCCAGAGCTCCAATTTCGGCATCGACAAACTCAATACCGCGTTGCTTTAAAACTTGCATGTTTTCTACGACCGCCGCATTTTCATACATTTCGGTATGCATTGCAGGGCAAAATATGACCGGAGCACGAGTAGCCATCAATATCGACGACAACAGATCAACAGCCAAGCCTGACCGATAAGTTCCGATAATATTTGCGGTTGCCGGTGCGACCAATATCAAATCGGCATTTTTACCCAATTTAGTATGGATAATTGGTTCATCTTGATTAATCAGCGAACTGTATACCTTGTTGGAACACAAAGCTGCAAAGGTAACTTCCGAGACAAATTGGGTTGCTGTTTTTGTTAAAACCGGTGTTACAAAAGCTCCCTCTTTTTCTAGCAATCTCATCAGCTCAATAGCCTTGTATGCGGCTATTCCGCCGGTTACCCCGAGGACGATGTTTGCTCCTGCGATGGATTTATGGGGCATTTCAATTACTCAAGTCGGTAATATAACCTTGTTAAATTTTCTGCCTAAGAATCGGCGGTTTCGCTTATTTCAGGCTCTTCTTGATCAATCTCGTAGGTAACCTTATCTTGCATGATCTCTTCTAAGGCCATGGTAAGAGGTTTTCCCGCGGCCGAAGTAATCTGAGCTGGCAGATATCCAGAACTTCCTCCGGTCAACTTGTTGGAATACTCGCTTATCTGTCTTGCTCTATCGGAGGCCAAAACAACAAGCGCAAATTTAGAACCTACTTTTTCCAAAAGGTCTTCGATGGGGGGCTCCATCATTGAGTTTCCAGATTCAAACATTGAATATCTCCATTATAAAATTACAATAATAATTAATTAAAATTCGAAACCTTA
>DAHXLF010000080.1 GCA_027371755.1 Acidimicrobiales bacterium | reverse complement strand
TTACACCTACAGAATGCGACTACTCTGACAACTGGTGTTCCAGCTTTGCTAAATACGATAAATAATTACCTTAAAGGCGGAATGCTGATTTTAAGTGCGATAGCGGGATTAATTATGATTTTAATCTTAATCTTGCTGTTTTCGGTTAGATGGCGCTTACTTCCGTTTATAGTTATAGCGATAGGTCTTATTTGGGCGTTTGGAATCGCAGGGTATTTTGGCATTCCCTTGACATTGGCCTCTATTGCGGGGTTGCCTGTATTGATGGGAGTCGGATTGGACTATGCCATCCAGATGCATTCAAGAATTGAAGAAGAAGTAGTGCTAGATCGTTCCGAACATCCGATTCAGGAAGCATCTAGGTCATTAGGTCCAGCACTGCTTATAGTCACATTTGACGCAGTTTTTGCTTTTGCGGCTTTGCTTGTCGCAAAAGTTCCGATGATAAGACAGTTTGGTGCTTTATTGGTAGTGGGGATAATTGCGGTATGTTTGGGAAGTATTATAGGGCCATTAGCAATATTGGGCATCAGGGAATACAAGTCACCCACGAAGGGGAAAGATTTTTCACAGGGTATTTTGTCTAAGATAGTCGTATTCTTGGGCTCTCTATCGAAAAAAACCGCTATTCCTTTTATGGTTGTGAGCTTAATTATATTTTTTGCCGGAATTTTCGTCGAGGGGAGATTGGTTTTACAGACTGATCCTATTAACTGGGTAAATCCCCATTCAAAAGCGATTGAGGGAATTCTTGCTCTTAAGTCAGGCACCGGGTCCAATGATTTAATGGGAGTTGATGTACATACAAACGATCCGTTCAGTAACCAAGTCGTAAACTATGAAGTTGCTCTGAGCAATTATATTTACGGAAATTATTCGTCTCAGATATTTCGGGGTACAGGAATGGTGAATATTGTGTATCTATTTACCAATCAACCAGGAGAGAATCCCGTAAATCCAACAGGAGGTGAGGTCTTCCAGGCCTATGAACTTGCCCCCAGACCCATTCAGCATCTGACCGTTGCTAACGGTGGTAAGAATCTAAATATAATTTTTAGGGCAAAATCGGCCAATCTTTCGGGGCTAGCTCCTATTGTAACTGCCTTGCAGGGTCCGCCTTTGGTTTCTACTCCCGTTGGAATAACTGAAGCGCCCGGCGGCATAGCTATCGTAGGGGTGGGTCTATTGGAAAATCTAAATTCTTCTCGGTCGATATTAACCTATCTGTCTGTCATATTGGTCGGCTTATTTTTAACAGTTAGGCTACGAAGTTTGATTCGAGCCCTACTCTCATTGGTTCCAGTTATAATAGCAGTGGGCGCAGTGTCTATAGTGGCATTTATCTTTAGTTTGAAGCTGTCGCCGATGACTGCAGTTGCGGGTCCGTTGGTAGTAGCAATTTGTACCGAATTTACATCGCTTATTTTATTGAGATTCGTGGAAGAACGAGCGAGGGGTAAAAGCCCACGCGAAGCTATGGATGTAACTTCGGCTCGGTCGGGGAGAGCATTTATCGTGTCGGCACTTACAGCTGTTTCGGGAATTGCCGTTATGGCAACGTCATCCATGCCGTTGCTTAGAGGATTTGGAATTATCGTAGCCATGAATGTTCTGGTAGCTTTGTTGTGTGCGTTGATAATATTGCCACCGATTTTAGTATTTGCCGAAGGCAAAGGTTACGTAACCAGAGGTTTGATAAAAGATCGTAAATCTTCGGATGCCACAGAAGTGTTTTCGGAAGATCTGTCTGCCAAAAACCCAATTTTAAACAGTTCGTTAATAAAGCGCTAGATTGAATATTTCAAAATGGACAGCCATTTAAAATTTTAAAATGCAAATCCTAACAATTTAATTTCATTCGTACTGTTAACGAATTTAGCCAAAACGATTTGTGCTTAATGTTTCAGAACATTGTGTAAGTTCTTTAAAGAGAGCTTTTCGTCACCAGTAGTGGCGAATGATCACAACAATACTCGGTAATTGTTTTTATTGTATTAGCGCAACTGATATTACGGCTACGCTAAGTAGCGATACTAACACGCTGAGCAGTAACCTCAAGAGATTTCTCAAGATTTTTAATTTAATTCCGATTCAGCAAGCGGGTCATGTTTCGGATTGTGATGGAATAATCACGGTAAGAGATGTATTGACTATTGGATATCACAGCGATACGAGTTATATTATTCATAAGTTCAACTTAATGATGTTGTGTGTTTGAATTCGCGCTCAAAGTGATTATTGATTTAATGTGATTATTGATTTAATTGAACTTTAGAAATTTATAACTTACTTTTCAAAAAAATAGTCAATTCAATTTTTAATAAAAGGTGGCACTAATGAAAATAACATCCGTATTGCAAAAAAATTTGCTGAGACTTTCCGCGGTGTTTGCTGCGATATTGGTTTTGATGTTTACCGCAGGCTCAGCTGAGGCAGGATATTCTTGGAGTTCTACTCAATATCCAGTCGGCAATATTTTCACGGCCGCAGGCGCTTTTTTTTCACCCAACACTCCTCCTCCGGGTGCAAACATACCTAATTGCAAGCTTACTTCGAAGCACCCATACCCAGTGGTGATGGTAAATGCTACCTTTGCTAATGAGAATGACAACTGGGTATATTTGGCTCCCAAACTGGCAAATGCTGGATATTGCGTCTATACGTTTAATTATGGCGCAACGTTTTCCCAGTACATAACCGCCACCGGAGATATCCCAACATCAGCTCAAGAGTTATCCAATGAAGTTAATACTGTTTTGGCTGAGACTGGTGCGTCCAAGGTAGATTTAGTAGGTCATTCTCAAGGCGGCATGATGCCAAATTACTACATTAAGTTTTTGGGAGGTGCAAGTAAGGTGGCCACATTTATAGGATTAGCACCTTCTAATCACGGTACAACTTTGGACGGACTTACAAACTTGGGTAATGCACTAGGGTTGCTTGTCGGAGCTAACAGCCTTTTCAATGATCTTTCTTTACCGGCTTTGGCACAACAGGAAGTTAATTCGCCTTTTGAAACAAATTTGTTTGCGTCAGGAGATACGGTTCCCGGACCTAAATATGTTGTAATAGAGACTAAGTATGATGAAGTAGTCACTCCTTATACAAATGCATTCTTAAGAGGAGCTACAAATATCCTTATTCAAAATCAGTGTCCGTTTGACTTTGTGGGACATATAGGCATGGCATTTGACGGAGTCGTAGCACAAGACGTTTTAAATCAACTTCAAAATAGTCCGAGTCAAAGCTTCCAGCCGTCATGCTGGTCGACTGGCCCCTGGTTCTAAACAATTAGGTATCGTTAGATTAGACGGAAGGCCAATTGGGAAGTATCGAACCCGGTTGGCCGTAAGGCTGAACTAAACCAGGTCTAGATCCCAAGTCTTCCATCATTTGACTGAAGTTAATGCCGTAAGCCGTTGAATTAGTACCGGTATATTCGGGTTTTGCCATAGCATAACCGTTAGGGTTGTTCGGATTTGCCCAACCCGTTTCCATACAAGTTAATGAGTCATGCAAAGTCCCTATAACTGTATTATAGGTAACCTGTTGTCCGATAGTTACCTCCGGAGTGACGTTTTCAGCTACATAAACGATATATCCTGCGGCGATTCCAGAAGTTAGCTTATAAGCAATGAATATGTTACTAGGCCAGCCGCTTGAGTAGACGTTAAGTACAATGCCGCTTCCAAGGGCAAAAACCGGTCCTGATCCGCAGTAATCTACCCCTTGATCAATTTCCTGAGGGATTAATGAGGTAATCGATCTGAGCGGATTTAAGTAGTTACTTCGTGGAGACCAATCAAAAACCGCCCAATAGCCACCAGTAGCTGCATCAACTGCAATTGAAGTTGCCATAGCGCCCGTCGGCATGGCATTTGATTCTGAGCCATAATTAGTTGAACTTCCGAAAGCCTGTATCTTTCCGTTTGCAGATAATATTAAATAGCCTGTCGCACTTGGCAGACTTGCAATCCCTATAGTTGAGTCTCCGCCATATGGTAGTGTCGAGCTTTCAAATGTCGGTGCATTATACGAATATACTTGACCTTCTGATGTTAGAATCCAGTATCCTCCAGTCTTTTGATCGATTGTCATGGAGGTTGCGATTATGGGAGCCGTGGTGTAGTAAGGAAGTTGTAAAGAGCTTTGGACAATAGCACCGCAAAAACCGTCAACCTCGCCGTTTGCTCTTAAGACATAGTAACCTTCGGGTGAGGTATTAGTTGGCTTGCTCAAATAAATACCTATGGCTGCAGGATATTGACCCCACCCACCTTGCGGTATGTTCACCGAGCCACAGTTTGGCGCGCCTCCAAAATTATAGACGGTTCCAAAAGAGGTTATCACCCAGTAACCGTTGCCACCAGAGTCTATGGCTATACCGGTAGCAGTATCTCCCATTGGTAGGTCTGGGGTAGAACCATAAAAACTAAAGTTGTAGGCCTCTACCTGTCCGTTCTGTCGTAAGGTTACATATCCATTCCCCGAAGGCGACGATGACATTGAAACAATTGCACTTGTGGCATCTGATTGAACCGGAAATCCTAAAACTTGTGAATGAAAACCGACTAACGACTGAACGGAACCCCTTACATAGTTTGGAGCATTCAGGCCATCTTCTAAGGTATTTGCCAAAGTTGTACTTGTACCCGAAACTGTAGAATTCGATCTGTTAATAAGAGTTGTTTGCGACCCTCTCTGCGTGGTAACAATGCGGTTAACGTGTCTTGAGGATGCCGAATTTTGCTTGTTTCCGGGTGAAGTTATCAACGCAATTGTAATTACAAATGCAACTATCAAGATTATGACAGTAGATTTGAAAATTATTGATTTTTGGCGGGCCAGTCTCTTTTGTCGTCTGGTAAAAACTTGATTATTCATTGTCTTTGTTAAATATTTTGGCTGACTCATAATCGATAAAATTAATTAGAAAAGACCAATAGAAGTTTTAATGGGATGAACGTTAAAACAATCGGCCACACTAATTTAATCTATTCAGTGTTAAAAACATGTTTAAGCGATTCTATATTCTGTCGACTGATATAGTCACGTACGACGGATGTAATTAGCCTTGAATTGGTTTGATACAGCAATTGAATTTTGGTTTACCGACATATGTTGCCTAGGAAGTAAATGCAGTCCAAGCCAAGCCATTCCACCATCTGAATTGTGATTGCTTATAGGGGTCGTTATACCATCCAGGAGGATACTCCGGCGGTTGGTTGAGCTGCTGTGGCAAAATCTGAGAGTTCGATGCAGTTAAATTTGATTCGTTTAAAATTGTATCTGGAGTAACTTTGTCGGTTGGTTGAATGTTGGACTTAGGAGTTGAATACGCCTCTCTAGTTTGAGGAACGGTTTTAGTATCTTCACTTGGAGGAGCAGACTGTGCTTCTAGGTGTGGTTTAGAAGCATCGTGATCTTTTATATTTTGTTCCCACTGCGAAATTAGTTGGGCTCTGTTATTATTGAGGTCGGCCAAGGACATTTCAATATATGTAGTAAACATTGTTCCGCTGCCGTAATAAATGCCGATTGATTTTGCCGAATTTTCGGCAAAAAAAGTTACCGTAGCTGTACTCGGATCATTTTCATAGTCTACCAATTTGGCAAGCTGAAGTGTTTTTGTATATCGTGTTCCTTTAAACACAATTCGACTGGTTGTTATAACTATGGTACCGTTATCGATTGTTGTTAATATATCAGGTCTTGGTTTAGTCTGAGTTGCGTAAAAAGCGCCCATGTGAACGGGAACTTTTCCCACGTGAATCGTAGGACCTCCGTATGCTCCCACTCTGTGAACAGGAGCTCGTCTGGGTTCGATGAGATGTGCACCTTCCAGACAGTAGTACTGAGCCTCCCCATTCTTTAGAATGATATCATCTGAAGTTGTCTTTGGTTTGTAAGTTTTAACGAGTGTCAGCATTTTGACCATCTGTTTTTCAACTTGCTCCCACTTAACTTCCGATTTTTCCAATTGTTTTTCGTGATGATGTTCAAGCATTGGACCAACTTATAAGTAAATTAATTTTTAGTTCTCCATTGCAGCTTTATTGTTCAGGTTGCAACGGATATGATTTCAACAAATATGATACCACTTAAGTGTCAATATTTGCAAAGACCCGGGAAATTATAATAAGAGTAGGATCTCAAGATTTCTTAGCGGTCGTCTTCTGCCGCTGGGTAAGATAGCGGCATGATCGTAGAGCAAAGTCAGAGATCGGGAGGCACTGTCTTATTTGTTTTATTTTTGAGGCCGTTTTCCAGTACCTCAGTTGCCCACTTTTCGAGGTTGTCTAAAAACACATTACCGTCGGCATCTTTTTGAGACACTTCTCCTTTAAATAGACTGCTTCTGTTTTGTTTTAAAAGGGCGAATCTTTCTTTAAGCTGATTTTCCACCCTTTTAATATTTGCTTTTGTGTCTCTGTATTCACTTTTGAGGAATATCATTATTATGAAGTGAACTATACCTGCGGTGAAAGGAAATAACCAGATTAGTCTATAGTTGTGAAAATGGTCAACGGCGATGGATGCTAAGAACCCCCCAAAGACTGAAATAAAGGTGAACGGCGAGGTAATAATCCCTATTCGTTCTCCAAACCCCCCCAAACTGGGCAAAAGTTTTATTAGCATGGGGCTGATTGCGATCAAATATCCAACGAGCAGCGGAGAACCTATGGCTGAGATTAAAACCGAATACCATATATTGTTTACAAAGTATTGGGCCAAAAATACGAATGAACCCAACAGAGGACAAAACATGGCAATTTGATGTCTAGTGAAATGCTTAGAAAGTATAACACCTAATGGTATGCCGACTACGAGCAGCGCTGCTAAAGTGACTATACCAGCTGCAGTTTGCGTCGGAGCTGACGCATGACATATTTTTTCAAAAAATACAGCTCCAAGTGTAACGGTGGCACCGATTCCCATCCAAAAAACGAAAGCGCCGCCTAATATTTGAAAAGCGCCTCGGGATTTGAAAATTGATTTGGTTACTTGCATTACCGTTGGTTCGTTTTGAGAGCGCTCAGCTTTAGCTAACTGAGTTGCAGCCGTTGATTCACGAACCAACAACAAGACCAACACACCGCCGGCAATCATGAAAATTCCTGCAATTTTAAAAGAAGAAGCCCAAGTAGATATATTATGCTGATTCCAAGTTAATAAAACATTAACCTTAACTATTGAGTTAATGATGACTGCTCCGAATACGATTAATATAATTGCTCGTATCCATCTGGATCGTCCGACAATTTCAGGAACCACAGTTATGTTGCCCAAATTTTGAGCGGTGCTGGCTTGTCTTATTACAATTATTATGAAGACAAGAGGCCAGTAACCTTTAGAATATGGTAATAAAATAACTCCCAGTCCCATTACGATCATCGGAATCCCAATAAATGGAGTCCTTCTTCCCATTTTGGTATTGGCTCTGTCGGAAATTCTGCCGAATATTGGATAGGTAACCCAATTTAAAAGACGTCCGCTGGTCACGGCAAATGTAATTGCAACAGCCGACGATGTTCTTGAAGCCACAAGTATCGTTAGCAGTAAACCGTTGACTGTCGAATAAGCACGCTGACCGAGTTGTGCCGAGACTACTCCAATGAGCGACTTAACTCTCTTTTTATCTATGCTTTCAGCGCGATTATTGTCACTTGCCACTTTATCAATATTAAATCAAACTTTAAATTAAATCCATATCGGTAGCATTTGCCAAGTTTTTCAAAATGTATTCTTGCCCAAAAATCACTTTTAACAGCTTCATAAAATTAAAAATAAAAGCGGTACTTTAGTGCAAATAAATTAATTATAGAGTTCGTTCCCCATGCACGGCACTTTATCTATTTTGCGGTAGGAATTGTAACGGTAACCGAGTTGATAGAGGCATTGAACCCTTGATTTAAATTAGCTGAACGAAAGCTCGGTGAGTCTGAGCCACTTAAGTCCAGTACTATTTTTGAGTTTTTTACTGATTGAAAATAGGTAGGATTTAAAGCAAAAGTTAAGACTTTTTGTTTGTTGCTATACAACGCTGCCCCCTGGGTAATTAATTGTGCCGACCCGTGCGGTTCAATTGAAAATAATCGACCAACTACCTCACCATTGTTAGTGGTTTTGTTAAAATTTAAGGTCACAATCGGTGAACCCAAAATCTTGGTACTGGCATCCACCTTGCTGGTTAAATTCAGATCGACGGCGTTAGGCAGATTTTCTATGAAATTTACATTGTGACAAAACTTTCCGTTTAAATCATTTAAATTATTTGAAAGGACTTGATTTGGGTCTGTGGATGTTATCTCCGCGGTTGCAGGGTTTAGATGGAACGTTTGAGTTAACGATGATGCATTTAGGGAGTTAAATGTGGGTCCGTTAAGTTGGGAGGTCTGAATAGAAGCTCCCGCACACGCAACTGGCATTACGTCTACCGAGCTTTGAAAAGATTTACCTTTGAGCTCTTGAGTCAAAAAATTTATACCGGCTTTAACATATATTTGAGAATCAATTGAAGGATTGTCTGCCCAAGTATGACCCATGTCGCCCAAAAATAGTTGAATCGTAGCTGATGGTTGTTGGGTTTTGATATACGAATAGAGCTCTAACGCCTGTGAAGCCGGAAAAAGAGGATCTGTAAAGCCATTGGCAATATATATCGGTGCGGGCACGGTACTGTTGATCGGTATTCCGGCTCCAGATTTATAGTTTTTAAGTTCATTAACTATGGAATTAAGTTCGGGATTTGTGACGTAGTCGTGAAGCACGGCGTTGCCCCAGGCGACGATGTTTGCCGTAGGATCTGCATTATTCGGCGCTAAGTATCCAATATGAGTAACGTTAATTAAAAGAGTAAGCCAAGATTGAATAGGTACGCCAAAGTTGAATGGGGGATTTGACGGTATCATGGTTCCGCCATACCTATTTTTAACGGTGGACAGAGGTACAAAATTGCCTTCAGGGGCTAAAGCTTGAACCAAATTAAACCAGCCCCACATCACAAATGCAGCCCCGATCTGCATCGGTACATGATATTTTGGAGAGACCCACGGAACTAAATCTCCGTTAACGAGTCGGATTCTGTTTTTAAGGAGGGCGAGCTGTACAGACTGGCCCGCTCCGTAGGATATGCCCATAACTCCGATAGTCGGTTTAATTAGCCCTTCGTCAACTAGTAGACCGGCGAGATACTGAGTGTCGTGAATTTCGTATCGTTGATCGGCTAAATGTTGCCAACCTTTAGCACAGGCTTTCGTTCGAAAAGCGGGGTTACCGCAAGATCCCCCAAATCCGCGAGCCGTATAATTTAAAACCGCAAATCCCAGTTTTGCCAAACCTACGTTAGTTGTCGAACCCGCCGGAGGACTCGCCTGATTGGGAGAAATCTCATAATCGGTTTTTGTACCTCCCAATCCGTGAAGCATGACTATTAAATTAAACGGTCCGCCGTTGGTCGACGGTAAGGTGAGATCAGCATCTAAGGGTACTTTGTCAAATGAGGGTACTCGCCTGTCGTAGTACTTTGTGACACCACCTGGGCAAAAGATGACGCCTTTAAATGGACTGCAAGTCAGCTTCCCAAATGGCTTAATAACTTTCGGGAAGGGAGGTTCAACACCGAGAGTTGGATTTGACGAATTGGAGTCAGCAGACGAACAGCTGCTGAGCGTAAGAGCGACAATGGCTGAAATTACAAAATATTTAATTTTTATCACAATAAGTTACTTTGACTGATGGCGGGAAATCTTGACTTGTACGATTCAACAACCGGAAAGCTACATACCCAAAAACTATAAGATTGATACGAAAATTTAACTTATTTCGTATATTCAAATTAATCTAAATAATAAATAATGTCAATATATAGAATTTGTCCATGTTGTGAATGAAAATGTTTTTAGCAATTAACGTTACTCATATTGGATACTTAGCGCCGAATAATGCAGATCCTACGGCAAACATCGTCGCCTGGGGCAACG
>DAHXLF010000007.1 GCA_027371755.1 Acidimicrobiales bacterium | reverse complement strand
GTCCCCAGTTGAATTTGAATCAAAGAATCTTGAGCAAAGTGCTTGAGTGTCGTGTCCGGATTTTTGAGTATGTCCACTTATCAATTTTAATTAGTTGTTTAGTGAACCATCCACAATAAGATCCTCCATGAAAATCTATTCCGAAACTGTCGGTTAATGAGCGTAATACTTCTCTAGACAGTTCCAAGTAATGCGGTATCTTCTACCGTCCAACCTAAGAGTGCTAATCGATCTCTTATCTCATCTGCAGTCTTAGGTTGGACGGTAGAAGATACCGCATTAGGCACGCGCGTTCACAGATAATCCGATTGAAGACAATTCATCAACCGGACGAATTTTAAAATGTCTCGTAGCTTCCTGCTCAAAATTAAGTCACCTAATTTCAATTATTTCAAGCATTGGAACTAGAATTACCACATTTCTAGATTTCACACAGAACAGATAATCAACTTTTTCACTTAATTACCCAATAATTGTAAATTTAACTTAAAAATGCGCTAAAATAAAAAAGTTACTGTTGAGTAACTTATCACTAGCAGTAACTAATTAATTTTATTAACTAACAAATAGGAGATTTTATGGGCGAATTTTCAATGGAGCTTAACGAAGATCAACTTCAACTCCAAAAGTGGGTACATGACTTTTCTGAAAACGTCATCAGACCCGCCGCCAGCGAATGGGACGAAAGAGAAGAGACTCCGTGGCCAATTATTCAAGAAGCTGCAAAAGTTGGAATTTATTCTTTTGACTTTGTAGCGCAATGCTTCTTCGATCCGACAGGTATATTAATGCCAATTATGAACGAGGAATTGGCTTGGGGTGACGCAGGAATTACCTTATCATTACTTGGCACCACTTTAGGATTAGCCGGGATTGCCGCAAATGGAACACCTCAACAAATGTTGGAATGGGGTCCTCAGTGTTTCGGAACACCCGAGAAGATTCAATTAGCTGCCTTCTGCGTTTCAGAACCCGACGCGGGAAGTGACGTCTCTTCGCTTCGAACCAGAGCGGTTTACGATGAGACTAAAGACGAATGGGTCTTAAACGGTACAAAAACATGGATTACCAACGGAGGCATCGCAGATGTTCACGTCGTTGTGGCTTCAGTCGACCCTGAACTTAAGAGTCGCGGTCAGGCAAGCTTTATCGTTCCTCCAGGAACTAAGGGGCTCTCGCAAGGACAGAAGTTTAAAAAGATGGGAATCCGAGCTTCGCATACCGCAGAGGTAGTATTGGATGACGTAAGGGTTCCGGGATCATGCCTTTTGGGCGGTAAAGAAAAGCTAGACGAAAAATTGGCTAGGGCTCGCGAAGGTAAAAAATCTACGTCGCAAGCTGCGATGCGTACATTTGAAGCCTCAAGACCGTCAGTTGGAGCACAAGCCGTAGGAATAGCAAGAGCAGCTTACGAATACTCTCTGGACTACGCAAAAGAAAGAGAAGCATTCGGTAAAAAAATCATCCAAAACCAAGGTATTGCATTTAAGTTGGCGGACATGAAAACTCGAGTTGACGCATCCAGGCTTCTGGTATGGCGTGCGGCTTGGATGGGTGCAACTCAAAAAGATTTCACTGCCGGAGAGGGATCCATGTCAAAGTTATTTGCCGGTGAAACTGCTGTAAAGGTTACTGAAGAAGCAATCCAAATTATGGGCGGCTACGGTTACATTAGAGAACACCCAGTTGAAAGATGGCACAGGGATTCAAAGATATACACTATTTTTGAAGGTACTTCTGAAATTCAAAGATTAATTATTGCAAGAGCAATTTCTGGTCTTTACATAGCTTAAAACTTATTTAATTTTAATTAAATAAAAGAACCTAAATGCCGGACTTTAAAAGTCCGGCATTATTTATTTAAGTTTTAAGTCAACTTCTTTGCTCAGCAATTTGAATATTTAAAATAATTATTTGCCGCCCCTATTGTAAAAGTAGCTAAGCACAAAACTAGTGGTTTTAATTTTGAAAATGCAAATCGAATTAAATTTTGCATTTAAGAATTCGGACTGGATAAAGATGAAATAGATATATGACCGTTTCGGCTATAAAAGTTAAACAATGTCTTTTTTCATTTAACAGACAGAATACAATTTCATTTATACGTATCGTAACCACCCTTGATTGATTGATCATATATCTAATAAAGAATATTTTGGATTTAGATAATTTTGCCTATTTTAAGAATCTCTGTTGTAGTCCAATACAACATTTTAGGTTACAACATCTGAATTAAAATTCGACATAAACTTCCTCAAAATATTGTCTGTCGCACGCTTTTAGCCGACATCCAAAACGGCTCACTCAAAATTAGGCAAAGCATATAAATGTTAAAATAGAAGTTGTTACATTAATATTTTGTTTTAGCGCACTGGTGCAAGTGACAACGGCAGATACAATGGCAGATCTTTAAATGAGGTTTCAATGGCATTGCCAATATATCAGGTAAAGTCGGATTTTTTTAAAACTTTGGCTCACCCTGCCCGAATAAGAATCCTAGAAGTACTAAAAGAGGGTGAGCTTTCTGTAAGCGAAATGATTCCACAAGTTGGAATAGAAGCCTCTCATCTATCTCACCAGTTAGCAATTTTGAGAAAAGCCAACATCGTACAAACCCGCAAAGTATCTGCGACTGTGTATTATTCGGTAGTGGACACCAAAATATTTGACTTATTAGAGATATCTAAAGATATTTTAACCTCTTCTCTTAAAGGTTTTGCGGACTTAATAATCGAACTGAATCAACTTGATTTTCATGTTTCAGAATAGAGATTGAACTTCACTTGTGTCCGAAGGAAGTTACGATCGCAACTTCTTTAAAAGCCATTAATTTTTGAAAGCCATTTTTGTTTTAAAATCCAGTGAGGCAGCAAAACCGACAGTACCTGCCTTTATCAATGTTCTGTTCGTCTATAGACTTTAAGCAATTCACATTAAAGGTTTTAGCCGCAATAAATTTTAAGTAACCCTATGTAATTATAACTTTATTCATTAAATTTAGGACTATAGATCATTGCCGGCATACGATAAATTAAAACTTTTATTTACCAACGGAAAGTCCGGTACGATAGTTTCATTTAAAGCCACAGAAAGCGCCGGCCAATTTAAAAAAGATGGGTCTACTATTTTGTAACGCTTAATTAGATTATTCTCATCCAACTCAACTCTAGTGACAACAGTACCCCGCCATCCCTCAACAATACCGAAACCGGATTTAACAATATTTTTATAGATTTTGCTGTCAAATTGTATGTTTGCATTGTTGCAACCATATGGGTCTTTTATAAATTTAAGACTTTCAAAAACCTCTCTAACTCTGACGTTGTATCTTGAAAATACATCTCCGGTTTTTTCTATAATCGATTTGTCGCCCGGTGTTTTGCTAGCAAACGGGTGATCGTATCTTGCGTCATATGTAATCGATGACGCCTTTGCGACAATTCCCAAAACACCCAAGGAATATGCGTCTTCTGCTGAGAGTATTGCGGTTCCTACAAATCTATCAAGTATATTTGAATTGTCGTTGATTAAATTTGTTAAGTCTATAAACTTTTGAATAACCGAGTCAATCGTATCGGCATAAAAGTGACAACCTGGGGTTTCTTGGCCGTAGTTCACCTTCCCTCTCAACAATCTATGTCCGGTAATTTTCAAATTTAAACTCAAGAGCTGTTCTTTAATAATTTGGGCATAAGAATTGGCCATTGAATAGCCCACATCGTTACACATTGCTCCAATATCGTTAACGTGATTATAGACCCGCTCCAGTTCAAGAAGTCTCGCTCGTTCAATTGCAACATCACGATTAGGATTCACATTCAAACAATCTTCAACGGCAAGAACAAAAGCCAGCGAGTGTGCAACTGCGCTGTCACCTGAGATCTGTTCTGAAAGCTTTAGGGCTTCGAAAATTGACTTTCCTTCAAACATCTTTTCCAACCCTTTGTGCAAGTACCAAAGTCTCGATTTCATTCTTACGATTGATTCGCCTACGACAGAAAAACGAAAGTGTCCGGGCTCAATCAAACCTGCGTGAACTGGGCCAACCGGGATTTCAAACACTCCTTGCCCTTCAACCAACACAAAAGGAAATTCATTTTGACCCGATACCAAAGGAGGTGTTTTAGAACTGCCATGTGCCATTGGATGCCAATCACTCGGCCAATTTGCGTGGCGAACCAAAGGTCGCAAGAATGGATGCCCCAAGGGTACTATCCCAAACACGTCATTTATTTCTCTTTCAAACCTACTAGCAGGAAAAGATAGCATTCCTAAAGATGGAACAGATCTATCGGAACTGTCAATTTTAACTATTAGCTCGACTCTACTGTCAGGATCAGATTTTAGAAAAAGATAAGATACATAACATTCACTTGCATAATCTTGAGCCGAAATCAAAGCAAGCCGGTATTTTTGATTTAAATAACTTTTGCACTCATCAATTAATAAATCTTTAGAAATATGTTTTTGCGTGAAACAGTTTAAATTCGCCCCATAAAATTCACTCCTATTTTTGAAGCCATCTTTCATCATGTAAATCGCAAATTCCTTATCCCGTAATTACCTTGGCAGCAGAGAGTAAAAGTCCTTGAAGTGGAACTGAAATTATTCCGATAAAAGCACTTATCACAAGACCTACGATCAGTGAAACAGATGTTATTTTAGAGGTTTTTAACTTCCTCTTGCTTGGCGCAGCCAATTGACTATCGGAATTCTCGCCTTCGTTATTCTTTAAGAGAATGTGACGAGAGTGATTTATCACGACCGCAAATATTACGGCCATCAATACAAGCGTTATCGCTACTACCCATCCCAGTCCTACTGCGGCTTCGGACTTCATCATTGTAAATTCACTGATGAAAAGACTGAAGGGCGGAAGACCCAGCAGTGCCAACATTCCCATACCGAAGATTCCTCCCAATATGGGTCGCAGGTTAAGCAATGACTTTAATTTGGAGATCTCAGTTGTGCCTTCGGTAATGGCAACCTCTCCCGTCACTAAAAACAGTATGGCTTTAACTAAGCCGTGACCCAATATATGCAATAGAACTGCCGCTACCGCCAGTTGAGTTCCAGCAGCGGCACCCAAAGCAATCAGGGCCATGTGTTCAATGCTGTGATATGCAAGCATTCGTTTAACTTCTTTTTGCGAAATTAGAAGCGACGTTGCCAAAAATAGCGAAAGCAGTCCTACTATTAATAGAAGATCTTGACTAAACCATCTTCCTAAAGCAATGTCGGTTATTGCCTTAAATCTAAGAATTGCATAAAATGACACAGATATTAATACTCCGGACATAAGAGCCGAAATTGGGGCTGGCGCTTGCGAATGTGCGTCGGGAAGCCAACTGTGTAGAGGTGCCAAACCCGCTTTCGTACCGTATCCAAGCACAATTAATCCAAAAGCAAATTTAATCAGTTGAGGATTTAACCCTTTTGCATTATGCATTAAGCTGACCCAATCCAAAGAAATTGAGTTCGCAGCGACGACATGACCATTTAAATGAGTTTCGGCAAAATAGAAAAATATAGTCCCGATAAAGGCCAGCCCCACTCCAACCGAACAAATAGTTATATATTTCCATGAAGCCTCAAGTGCTTTGCGGTTACTTTTAAAGCCCACCAAAAAAGTGGTAACTATGGTTGTCGCTTCAATCGCTATCCACATTAACGCAACGCTTGAAACCAATACCGCCATAAGCATCGCGAAGATAAACAACTGCGTAAGTACAACGTAACGAGAAATCTTAACTTTTAAATCTTTTTGCATCCGTAACTCATTAACAAGATAACGAACTGCAAACACTGACGATAAGGCAGAGATAAGTTCAATTACAAGTGTCATAAAGGCGCTGAGGGAATCGGCATAAAAAGTGGAATCAAATGAACATATCGGTCGTCCATGAGTCACCTTATAAGCCAAAGCAATACTAAACAGTAACCCAATTATATTTATAATGCTTAAAATTATACCGATAGTTTTAGTCCATTTAAACAACAGCGACAAAGCCACCGAAAATAATGAAATCAAAAGTAATATGTCGATTAGCATCAGTCGTGCAATCCCTTCATCTCAGCTAAATCACCTTTAAGGAATTCATTGTGAATGGTAGTTGCAAGAACCCGTAAAACTACAACGACCAGCAAAAGATCGAAAGACTCACCAAACTCCACCAAAAGCGGAAGTTGTGACAATACCAACAATGAGATTAAAGATATTCCGTTTTCAAATACAATCAAACCCACCATCTGAGAAATTACTTGACGACGGGTGATCAGAATAAACAATCCAATTAGCAAAACCGCAAAGCCAAACGGCGCAAGCTTAAATACCGGATTACCTGATATATACGGCAGACGCCCAACTGAAACAAACGAAATCGCAATGAATACTGATGCGTAAACCATTGAAGCGGTGGTATTAATGAGAGGCTGTAAATCACGCTTAGAGCTAGAGTTCTTATAAACTTTAAAGATTAAAAAGGGAAATACAAAGCCTTTTAATATTAAAGTTTCCAGTCCTACCTGCCCTAGGCCATAATTACTTTTGTTGATAGCTTCAGTGATTCCAATCGCACTCAACGCAATGCCTTGAAGGGCCAAAGAATATATCATTGCTTTAATCTCTTTTCTCCATAAAATAATTACAGAAAAAAGAAGTGCACATCCTGCCGACAGATATGTAGCCTGATAAAGTTGCATAACTACCTCAAACCACAATCCCGCTTATGGTTGCAAGAATTGCCAAAACAAATGCGCCGGCAAGCAGTTCGGGAACTCGAAATAACCTTAACTTTGCTTGAGTAGTCTCAAATAATGCTATTAATCCGACAATAAAAATTAACTTAATTGCCAATAAAATACAACTTATGCCAATAAAAATCCAGCTTTTCGTTGAATCTATGCCAAACGGAAAAAATAAATTGGAAGCTATACAGAGCAGAAAAGTAAATCGCATAAATTCACTGAGCTTGACCAAGGCCAAATTCTCACCCGAACTTTCCAAGATCATCGCTTCGTAAATCATTGTCAGCTCCAAGTGCGTTGCCGGGTTGTCTACAGGAAGACGACCTGCTTCTGCAAATATAACAATTAACAGTGCGGAAATGGCCAAAATATGAGACGGGCTTAGAAGCCAGGAAACGTGATGCACATTCCCCAAAACTATAACCGATAAATTAGTTGATTTTGCCTGAACGGATAGGGCAATCACCGAAACCAGTAAGGCCGGTTCAGAAAGAGAGGTAATTGTAGCTGCCCTGCTTGAACCCATTCCACCGAACGCAGTGGCGGCATCCAGTCCTAATAACGCAATTGACATCGAACCGATCAGCAAGATGAACACAATTGCAAATAGATCGCCCGAACCGTTAAAAAGTTCGCCCGTAGTAATTATCGGAGATACCACTATTACGACAACAGTCGACGAAATTAAAATCAACGGTGCTAAAGTGAATATAAATGTGGAGTTGTTAGAACGAAGCGTTTCTTTTTTAAAAAGCTTACGCAAATCATAAAAAGTTTGAAGTATCGGCGGACCGACTCTTCGCTCCGCTCTGGATTTCACTTTTAACATGATGCCGTTTAAAAGAGGTGCCATAAGCAAAACAAACAGTATTTGCAACAATGAAGTTACAGATCCGAATAGAGACATTTGATCGATTCCAACTCCCTAGGTTAAAAATACCATTACCGCCAATAAACCGATAAACCCAAAGGCGATATAACGATGTACACTGCCGTTTTGGATATTTGAAGTCACCTTCCCCCATATTAAAATAAGTCTTTTAATAGGATCATAGATAACCATTTCTATGCGGTCTTGGAAATTATAAGTATATTTCACGCTTTTAATGTAGAATTTAGATTCTTCGGCATGGCTTGACTTGATGTCATGGGCCGGTTTAACTATATCTTCAAATATTTTCTGAAGTGGCCCTGCAAAAGATGTAGCCGTATATTGTGTCCTTAGACTCGAATAATTTGAGCCGCATCCCCATGAGTCTACAATTCTCAATTTTCTTAACGAAAATAACTTTGAAATACCGTATATGCCCAAAATAAAAATGATCGATGAGCAAAACAAAATTAACACCTGGATATCTGAAGTCATACCCGTAATACTTATCGATCCAAAACTGCCGGAAATATTAAGTAGATTTTTTGCAAATACTGTTCGAGTCGATTTTTCTAAGATATCCAAAATTAAATTGGGAAACATCCCCATGAATACACACGATATTGCAAGCATTAAAGTCCCAGCGATCATGGTGAATGGAATTTTAGTTTTTGGCGGATTCTTTGGTGACCTACTTATCCCCAATAATGCAATGCCGGCAGTCTTTATGAAAGCAGTGGCAGTAAGTCCGCCGGCAAGTGCAAAACCGGTTACTCCCATTAAGATTGCAACTGCATTTATTCCCGACAAATGAACTACGGCTTGAAAAAGTCCTTCAAAAAGAACAAACTCACTGGAAAATCCCGAAAAGGGCGGAATAGCACTGATAGATCCGACGCCGATAAGCATGCAAATTGATATAGTTGGAAGCGTCTTCAGCAGACCGCCGAGCATATCAATGCTCAGAGTATTTCTATTGTATTGAATGGCTCCGGCCGTCAAAAAAAGCATGCCTTTAAATATTGAATGCGCCAAAAGCTGAAAAAATACACCCATCATTACCAAAGAGGCAAATTTAAGTTCTCCGGCACTAATTAAGAGTCCCGATACCCCCACGCCTATTACCATTAATCCGACGTTATCTACGGTTGAATATGCAAGAAGTTGCTTTAAGTCCGAGTTTAAAACACATTGAAGAGATCCATAAATTGCAGTGATAGAACCTACTGCCACTACGATTATCCACCACCAATTTGCACCGCGTCCAAGTAACATCATGTCAAACCTAATAATGCCGTAAATTCCGAGATTGACCATTGCCCCTGACATCATCGCAGACATTGGACTCGGTGCCTGCGGATGAGCATATGGCAACCAAATGTGAAGCGGAACGATTCCGGCTTTAGATCCAAAACCTAAAAATATAAGAAAAAATGCAATACATTTTTCTGGTGTACCAACACGGCCGATATTTGCAAAAATTAAAGAAAATTGTTGATGGCCTGTTGCCGTCACAAGGATTACCAATCCTAAAAAAATTAAAGCAGCGCCCAAATGAGTCATACTCGAATACCATTGAGTCGCTTTACCAACTTTATTATTAACCTTATGATCGGTCAGTACCAATATAATTGAGGTTATGGCCATTAATTCCCACGCTGCCATGAAAGTTACAACAGAAGCGGCCAATGGAATCAAGAGCATTGAAGTGATAAATATCGGAAAAGTAAAAACTGAGATTTTCGCTCTTACGGCATGCTTACCGTATCCCATTTGATAAATTCCTATTGCGACCGCCAAAAAAGACGTAATAAAAATAAACAATGCGTTGACGGAATTAAAAGTAAGTTTTATTCCAAATAAGGGCAGAACTTGAGTTGCTGTAAATGAATATCGTTTTTCATCTACAATGACATTAAGTGATGCGAATGCGCTTAAGATACTTTCTGCGATAATTGACAATGACGCAACTGTAATTCTGTATCGATCAGATACAACAAGCGACAATAAAGCACCCAGACACCCGATTGAAAACGATACGAGCAACAGCTTCATTTGGGATCAGCTATAGCCCTTAATGTATCGACAATGTCTATAGGATGTGGAGGGCATCCCATTATTGAAACATCCACGTTTAAAACCTCACTCACCGGACCCTTAACCCCATAACCGTTTTTAAACAAATTTCCGGATATGGCGCAATCTCCGCAAGCTATTACTATTTTCGGATTCGGCGTGGCATCAAACGTTTTTATTAACGGATCGACCATATTTTGAGTAACAACACCTGTAACCAGCAAACCGTCGGCATGTCTTGGAGAAGCAGTCAAGGCAACGCCGAAACGTCCTGCATCATAGATGGGATTAAAAGCGGAAGCAATCTCTATTTCACAACCATTGCAAGATCCAACGTCTACGTGCCTTAAGGTTAAGGATTTATTTATGGTACTAAAGTGGTAACCGTTAGATGGTCTAGAAATGCCTTTAGAGAGTGGAGCCTTAAAAAGAGAGAGAAAAGAATCTAATATCTTCATATATGACAATCTTATCATATTATCATATTTACAGAAATCCCTCGCCTTATTGCTTTAAATGACTTTAGTGACAGCCTGCTCGCCATTTCACAAAATTAGAAGATCTTTAAGGTATAAAGATTCTTCAATATTAAATTTTCAATTCAGATGAGCCCAGAAGCTTTAATTTACATGTCTGAGATTTTAAGATTACAACTACTTAACTTTAGCTTTATGGCTTTATTAAAGCCATCTAAGAGATGTTTGGCGATAATACATTAATCCACTAAATCCAGTTACAAATAAAAGCACGAACTTTTACTTCCTTATCTATAATTGCTATAGATGGCCTAAAATTTATTTAACAAATCCGCAAATAAGAACACCCATTAGCAATCCAACCGATTATGATTTTCACATCCGTAAGTTAGAACCATTTGAACCGAGAGAAAAGATGAAGGCAGTAGTAATAGAAAACAACCAAGTTGACTTTAAAGACACCGACGACCCAATAAATAAAGAAAACCAGATGTTAGTTTCAGTCATATCCGCAGGATTAAACGGGGCGGACATCTTGCAAAAAAGGGGAGGTTATCCAGCTATGCCACCCTGGCCGCAACACATACCCGGACTTGAAGTTGCTGGAACAGTGGTAGCCATAGGGTCAGCGGTGGAAAACTTTGTCTTAGGTGATTTGGTTATGTCATTGGTGGGTGGTGGTGCCCAAGCGGAATTGGCTGTTGTAGAACCAGAATATGCACTTAAAATACCAAAAGAATTAGATCCGACGAAAGCAGGAGGATTTTGCGAAATATTTTTTACAGCCTATGACGCATTAATCAACAGAGCCGATCTAAAAATCGGCGATGACGTTTTAATAGTGGGAGCTCAAGGAGGCGTAGGCACTGCCGCAATTCAAATTGCCAACATCTATAACTGCAATATAACTGCTATGGTCAGAGATTTAAAATTTGAAACGGAGTTAATAAATCTTCATGCCGACAGAGTTGTAACGGGATTGAAGGAAGAGAAATTCGACGTTATTTTGGATCTTGTAACTGGACCCGATTTATCGAGCAGAATTTCAAATTTGAAAACCGAAGGCAGATACGTAGTTATAGGAGTCGGAGCGGGTTTTAAGGTGGATATTAACCTATTGAAAATAATGGAAAAACGGGCACGCCTTACTGGAGCGACATTAAGAAGCAGAAGCAAATTTGAAAAACAGTTGTTGGCAAATCAGATTCAAGACAGACTTTTAAAATTCGTCAAAAATGGCCATATAGACGTGGCAGTTCACAAACTATATGATTTCAATCAAGTACAGCAGGCCTACGCCGACTTTGAAAACGGCGGTAAACTAGGCAAAATTATATTGGCAAACTAATTTACAAAACATGACCCTTAAACAAACAACAGTTAGAGACGAAATACAGGTTGCATTGGCGCAAGTAACGGATCCTGAATTAAATGCCAATATCGTAGAACTAAAAATGCTTAAAGAAGTCTCGGTAGATGCAAATTTAAATGTTGAAGTTCTAGTTGCATTAACAACTGCAAAATGTCCATTGAGGAACAAGCTTCGAGATGACATATTAAAAGCGATTGAAGGTACCCAAAGTTATCGCCTGATAAAACATGTTGAAGTAAAAACTGCAGAAATGTCCGCCCAAGACAAGTCTGAGTTAATGGATCGCGCGCGTCAACTAGCCCAAAACAACAATACTGTTAACATAGCCGCGCTTTCTAATACTAGGATACTTGCAATATCATCCGGCAAAGGAGGTGTGGGCAAGTCCACGATAAGTGCAAATTTAGCGTTAGCTTTGGCATATCTAGGCAATAACGTGGGTATTTTAGATGCTGACATTTGGGGGTTCTCAATACCGAAACTTTTGGGGATAACCGGTAATTTAAAAGTTGAAAATAGACAAATATTACCGCTTAGATATGAAGTTGGAAAAGGAAACTTAAATGTAATTTCAATGGGATTTTTAACCGACGAAAATTCCGCAATTATGTGGAGAGGTCTCATTTTAAACAGAGCCGTTCAACACTTTCTTGAAGATGTCAAGTGGGAAAAACTCAACTACTTAATAATAGATATGCCTCCAGGAACAGGCGATATTCAAATGGGAATTGCCAGAATGCTCCCTAAAACTGAAGTCATTACAGTTACAACGCCTTCGGAGATGGTAGAAAAAATAGCTTCAAGAGCTGCTCAAATGGCCATCAAATCCAATATAAAGTCAGTCGGAGTTATTGAGAACATGAGTTATTTCAGGTGCGATCACGGAGATAAGTACTATCTTTTTGGCAAAGACGGAGGAAAAAGATTGGCTAAAACTTTAAACGTACCTCTGTTGATACAAATTCCTTTGAGCAACGACTTTTCAGACAATGCAAAACTGAACAGTTGGGGGGAAAACCAAAACAATAATGCCGAACATAAACAGTTCATAAAATTAGCAAATCGCGTACAAAAGGAGTTCCCTTACGGCGAAATCGAAGGCTGTACGGCTCGACTGATGTCTATATTTGACAATCTTGATCGGCAGCTCGAAATCAACACAAAATAGTTTCCCTAAAACAAATGTGTAATTCGAATTGACTTAAATTGGACTACTTAGTTAAAATCAAATAGAAACTTGTTATTAGCTTTAGTAAATTTTAAATGTAATTTTGACATTTTGTTTTGTTAAATGTCCTTTAAAATTTAATCTTCAAATCTTTTATAAACTTTAGTTAGAATACAATTAATTCGTTAAAGTTTGACGATTTAGTTTTACCCTATTTTAAATTTATTTCCAAGATGCATATCCGTGAATCACTATCTGTCTGACATCAATTCTTTAAAGCTGCTAATTAGTCTAGAAAATACAAAGAGCATCGGCAAAACAGCCAAGCTTTTGGGCTTAAGCCAGCCAGCCGTGTCGATGCGCTTAAAAAACTTTGAAACCAGAATGGGATTACAACTTGTGCATAAAGATCCCAACGGAACCAAACTTACAGAAACCGGTAAAACTGTTGTGTCTTGGGCCAAAACGATTATAGATATCATTGAGAACTATGACGATTCCATTGAAGCCTTGAAGGAAAATGCAAATAACAGGATAACTCTTGGTGCAAGCCAAACTATCGCAGACTATATAATGCCATATTCCATCAAACTTTTTAAAAACTTAAATAATTCAGCGGCAATTAAATTGGATGTGGCCAACTCAATGACGGTTGCCGATAAGGTTAATCGAGGTGATATTTCATTGGGATTTATTGAATCCCTAAACGCTCCCAAAGGTGTTCACTCCAAAATCGTAGGAAGTGACGAACTGTTTATTATTGCCGGAAAAAGTCATAATTTTACAAAAAGAGAAGTTGTGAACATTGTCGATTTAACAAAAGCCCACATGATCATCAGAGAAAAAGGTTCGGGAACGCGCGAAGTTTTTGACGATATTTTCGGAGCTTTGGACTTTAAGATAGCACCTACCGAACTATCTTCGACTACGGCAATTAAAGCGGCGATATCTGAATCAGACGGAATCACAATTCTAAGTAAAATAGCAATTAAGTCCGAACTTTTAAATTCAAGCTTTAAAATATTAAAACTTACCGATCCAAAAACTCATAAATTCATTGAACTCAAACGGTACTTTCGTGCAATTTGGAAACCAAATACCACCTTGTCCAAAACCGAAGAACGCCTAATAAAGCTCACTACCGATGTCATTATTCAAATTACAACTGATGAAATACTAACTGCAAAATCAAACTCGAAATACCGACAGAGGCCCAAAGTATAGCTCCAAGCAACAGAGGTTTGTGTCCGGTCTGTCTGATGGCTCTAAAATTGGACGACAGGCCGATTGAAGCAAGTGCCATTATTATCAGAAATTGGGAGACGGTAGACAGACTGTGTACGGCTCCGATGGGGATTAAGTTTAAACTTCGCAAAGCAATGGCCAACAGGAACCAGCCGATAAACCACGGAACCGCTTTTTTGATAGTATGCCATTTGCTCTTTGAAATCAAGTGATTATGAGGCAACCGCTTGGCTTTTGATGCCTTAAAAATCGAAAGCGCGATAGCAATTGGTACTATTAATAACGTTCTTGAAAGTTTTACTACAACTGCGTGTGCCCCTGCAACATGACCGAAAGTATAACTTGCCGCCACGACTGACGACACGTCGTTAATTGCCGTACCAGCCCAGAGTCCAAATGACTTTTGACTTAAATGAAGCATATGCCCGATTGTCGGATACAGCAAAACGGCCAACACGTTAAAGACAAATATCGTTGATATTGCATAGCTGACGTCATTGTCATCAGGTTCAATGACACCGGAAACCACAGCAACCGCAGAGGCTCCGCAGATACCGGTTCCAACGCCTACCATAGTAGTTAAATCCGAATCGGTTTTTAGTAATTTACCTACCAAAAAGGCGCCGCCCAAAGCTACGGCCATAGTTCCCAACATAACGGGCAGACTGCTTAAGCCTATGGAGATTACGCTGTTAATAGAAAGTCCGGTACCAAGTAATATTACAGCCAACTGAAGCAATCTTTTGGAGCTGAATTTAATCCCAGGAGCAAAGCTTTTATGGGTGGGTTTAATAGCCTGAACTACCATTCCGACGATAATTGCAATTACGGGAGCTCCTATAACGGTTGCATAAGAGCCAACCATATATGCCAGAATGCTAATTACCAAAACTAAAGTTATGCCCGGAATTACTTTGACAAGATTGTTAAAGAATAAACCGTTTCTTATGTCTGCATTTTTCGAATGAGCAATCTGGCTAGGTATTTTTAGCGGTTCCTCTTTAATTGGTTTTTTGTGTTCGTCAGTTTCAACCAACTCCGTAAGTTCGTTATCAAATTGACCTATACCCTCTTCTTCAAAGTCTTCATCAAAAGTGTTTTCCATAAACATAGGTTTAATGCATATTCGCTGACAATACCCCCGATATTTTATTGTTAGCTCATAACTTTATTTTATGAGTGATTGGAAAAAGAGTGAGACGGCATATTAAACCTTGCTTTTTTGAGCGCTTAAGAATTAGCAATTATTGAAGGAGTAAACGGATTCGGTAAACTAATCCGACTCCAATTTAAACCCGATTGATCTGACACTCCCAGATACATTGCTTTAGTTGAACTCTCGTTTAAATAGGTATCTGTCGCCGACTCGAACACAGCGTCAGCGACTTCGCCTTTTACGCTATAGACAAAAGAGAGTGGTCTTAAGCGAACTTGCCCGTTTGCAATTGTCACTAGATCCAATTCGTTTGATTTTGAGGGGTTTACAAGAATGTTAAAGTATCCGTCATTCAAAGACATTGACGGGTACTGATCTAATTTATATGAATAGCCTTTTAAATTAAAAGATTCGGATCTTAAAAGCTGTTGTCCCTTAAGAACAAACAAATATACCATTACACCGGAGCTTGATTCCGTAATGCCAATGACAGTCGGGTTGTTTTTATTATATTCAACAATACTTGTTTTAATCGATTTCCTAATCGAAGACGCTAAATTGGTTACGACTAGAGATTGGTTGCCTTGGTTGACTTTTACGCTAACAACGATAAAATTAGTCGCCGATATGCATTGAGTCCCCATAAACAAAGTAGAGTTTTCAAATATAATCGAATTAATCGTACAGTCCCTTGGCAGAAGGTTATCAATTGATTCAGCCGCTAAATATTCTTTGAACGAGTTGCCTCCGTTTTCGGTTACCCATATTGACCTATTTCTATTTATGCCTATTAAGAAGTATGCCTCAGAGGAGCTTACCGCGGCAACGGAATTCGGAGTAGGCTTACTTACGCCCGGTAATACACCCAACTTCCAAGTATCACCCATATTTTGACTGAGTCCAAAAGTCCCGTTAATCTGCGCTTTATAACTACCCATATCTGCCCATACTGTTCCCGGTTGAAGATAAGATATTGAAATTCCGCCACGAGTCGATACTCCTGAAGGAGTAATGTCTCTTATTTTGGTTCCCGCAACTGTGTACATGACCCAAGCCGGTAAAACATTGGTTTCATTCCCTTTAACTTGAACGGTAGACGGATTCTCAATTACGTCTAAAACTTCGCCGGTCTGAGTTTGGACAATGGTGCCCGTCGAATTCCAAGAAGGTACTTCTGCCACGAGGTCAGAACCCTTAGAGGCAGGCGACACCGTCGCACACGAACTTAAAATAAGAACTCCAAACGCCATAAATAAAATGAGTCGAAATTTAGCCACGACCAACCAGCCTCCCCGCCTCATTTGCAAACATCTGAGCATAAGACAGCTCTAAATTTAATCCCGGCCTGCCGGTTGCCTGGGTAAGCACGGCTTCGCGTCCAGCAGCAGTGATCATGTAAACCAATAATGAATGAGCTATCATACCCACTTGAGGCACCTCGGTTACGGCTCCGTATTGCGCCCACACTTTTTGTAATTGTTCAGCGGACCCAGTCAAAAACTCCCAATTGGGCAGATTCGTGAGTCCATGTTCGCCGTCAAATGCATTGACGGAAGCCAGATTCGTAAAATAAGGGTTTGCGTTTACCGCAACAAATTCCAATTTCGACAATTTTTTTTGCAAAAGCTTAGCGGTTTGCACAAACTCTTCGGCGACAACCGGACAAGTTTCATAACAGACCGGGTCAAGAAAAGACAGGATAACTACTTTACCCCTAAAAGAACTAAGTGACGTCTTTGTTCCATATTGGTTAAGCAAAGTAAAATTAGGAGCCAGCGGATTACCCGGAACCTGAGCCAAACCTCCAGAATCCACCAAGGCGGCTGTTTCAACCTGAGGAGTTGAAACTGCCTGACTGAAAGATCCTACGTCGGGCATCACTATCCATATCGTTGCCACCGCCAAAGACATTACCAACCATATAGAAACCAATTTATTAAATGAAATCCCGGGAACATTACTTAAAGTTTTACTTAAAGGTTTTTGCGTCTCACCGAGTTTTGATGTTTTTAAATCTTCTCTGGATTCATGTAAAACAGACTCGGTTATGGAATAGTCGACTTGGGAAACTCCAAAGACAATGGATCTATAGCCGACTAATAGATAGGCAAACAATACAGGAGCTAAATTAAAATCGGTTCCCACGCCACCGACGGCTCCAAAATCCATGCCGAACCACCAGATTAAAACCAGGACACCGGAGACAAAATATAACCAAAACCGACGATTTCGGTTGGATAATATTCCCAACGCCGATACCAGAATCAGCCCTGAAATGATCAAATTAAGCGCAGTGGGATAAGACGCAGAAATAGAAGCCAGCCAATCTATTGGGCCTTTTAGAAATAACGGTTGTGGGTTTGAAGCTGCATTTTGAAAAAGCGCGCTTAAATTCGAACCCCTGAAGAACCCCTCGGCCGGTAGCAATTGGACGAGAGCACCAAGCAGAAATACCCCTCCTGTAATATTCCACAGAACTTTGCCTGCCGCGCCGCTATCAAACTTATTCTTGTCCATCCTAAGCAGCAGCACGGCTGCGATAACATAAAGCAGTACCGCACCAGGTGCGCCCGACAAAATACTTGCGCCTGTTACGAATATCGACCCCATGCCTTCGGCTATAGCCCAAATAATCAATCCCCAAATAATTGATAGGTTTAGCCCTATTTTTGCCATCGCGGTTTCGTTACCCACAATCAGCATTACGCCTATTAAAACCTGAATTATGACGGTGGTAGCATCGGTTGAAACCGTATGTAACGTCCACATATTGATGCCCAAGTTCCCCAGCTTTTCCAACCACTGCGGTTGTCCGGACATTGCAGGTTCTACTACCATCGGTATGAACTCCCGAGGCATGCTGGGTTGGGCTTGGAGCAAGCCGTCCAAAAACCAAAACAGACCAAGAATTTTTTGAAACAAAATTTTTGTGGATCCCGAGTAAAGCAAAAATCCGGTTTGACTTTTGGCAAAATAGTTCCTGATAGCTGGAATTGCCATCAGGGCTCCAACCACTACCAAACCCAAAAGTACCGAGATCTCTAATCTAGAAGAGAGTAGGCGGGTTAAATAGGCAGACGGAAAGTTATAGGCCTGCCCCATACTCACGGAGCCTCTTTTTGATTATCTGTAGCCCAGGGTACCGTAATTAATCCGTCTTTATCAATTTCAGTCTGATCTTGCCACCAGCCAAGTTTGGAAGTGGATTTTAAAGTATGTTTTGTTTCAAAGCGATCTTCGTCTCTTGTGGTTTCTCTCTTTTCAAGAGAGAGCCACCCGATCAATGGAACTAAAGCACCGATTCCCGACATAAACATAATGGTTATCCAAAATACTGCGGCTCCCGTCTGTATCGACTGCAGCGTATACATTGTCGGAGCGATGGATGACGTAGCACCTCCGGGCAGTAACGCAATTGCCAAAAACGCATCAAAAGGCATCCCCGAAGCCGCAAGAAGAACTCTTAAGGGATGGGAATATCTTTTTTTCCCAATAAAATCAGGTGACACAACGGGCCACCAGGCCAACATACCAAATAACAAAAAGACAATGTTTATAAAATCCATAAATACGGCATGATTCATAGCAATTACTATCCCGTGACCCAAAAAAAACCAAAACATAATGCCGTTGTTTGCGAGAACCGTAATAATTGGGTTAGTAAGTTTTCTAAACCCTTTGCTTTTTAAGAACTTAAGAACCTTAACTTTTGCGGAATACGACGCCGTCTGCATGAAAAGGGTTACAGGTGCCGACATAGCCAACATAATAGGTACAGCAATCATCAGATCCAAGTGTTGGACAATATGAACCGTAAAAATATGGACCGCATATAATGGCACTCCCGACTGAAATGCCACAGAACACGCCAACATGGCAAAGACCCAGAGAATCGAACGCGTAAAAGGCCAATTTCTGCCCCTATCTTTTAAAGTTTTTACCGCTCTGAAATACCAAATTGAAGCGGTTATCTCAACGACTAAAGTGATGATTGCCCAAGGACCCGTAGCAAACGTAAAAATAACCCTTAAAAAAGTCTCAATCCCAAACGGCGGTAAAGGGGGGAGCGAAGTCACAACATATAGTTTAGCTATACCATAAATAACCTGCGTTTCAGATTGGACAAACAAAAATATAATATTTCTTGGAATAAATTTTATATTAAGTTGTTTTACTATGTATTGACTTGTACGAAAGGACGGATCAGTTAAATGTCAAATGCAAATATTCAGTATGCCAATGACGCTACAACTTTTAATAATTTGGTAATCAATTCAGATAAGCCAGTGCTTGTGGATTTCTATGCGGATTGGTGCGGACCCTGTAAAGCAGTAGCGCCCGAGATTGACAAGATTGCCGACGAGAAAAAAGACACATTAAATGTCGTTAAAGTAGACGTGGATGCCAACGTAGAGGTTGCCAGCCAATATCAGGTAATGTCAATACCGACATTGGGTCTTTTTAAACAAGGTCAACTTGTAGCAAGAACCATGGGTGCCATGCCTAAAGACCGAATTCTAAAGTCACTAGGCATATAAAAGTTAAAATAATTTTTTTCGGATAGATACAAAGATTTATTCTAAAATTATCTAAAACTGTTATAAAGATTCAGAAAGCAGTAGTGGAAGCTGGTAGTTTAAATCAGCTTCCACTTTGCGTCTGGATCGTCTTTTGTCAACTGACCGCCCTCAGAGTGACCAGTAACAAGCGAATCGTCAAACAGTTTCTCAAATGAGCAAATAGGCTGTTGGCGGCTAAAGGATAAAGAGATTCCGAAACATCGCTGTAGACATCATGTATCATTTCGTCAATTGTTTTTGCAACATCGACTCGAAGAGCGTCAATCACCTTTTTCTCGCGATTCATTCTGTGCTCTATAACTCTACGAATCTCTTCTCCGGGATTATTTATTAGATGACCGTGTCCCGGGGCGATGACGTTAATTAATATTTTTTCTTCCGTAAGTCGCCGCAGACTGTCCAGATAAGCTTTCATATCTCCGTCGGGAGGCGGTATGATTACGGTGGCTCCGTTCATGATGTGATCCCCCGTAAACAATAAGTTGGAATCATTTAATAGGTAGCACAGGTGATTTGACGCGTGCCCCGGCGTATATAAAACCGATATAGCTCTGCCACCTGCGTCTATTTCGCTTCCGTCGGACAGATTTATATCAGGGGCAAATCCGTCTTTTTCCTCAAACCCGTAGGTTACTGCGCCTGTAAGTTTTTTAAGTTTTGGAGTTCCTGGCCAATGATCTATATGTGTATGAGTTACCAAAATTGAACTTATGGTCGAAGGCGCAATTTTAAGAATATTTTCGATATGAACGTCGTCGTCCGGGCCGGGATCGATTACGACAGTCGAATCTTGGCCTATCACCAGATAGGTGTTAGTACCCTTTCCTGTAAATATCGTAGGGTTAGGCGCAAGCAGTCTGACGACATTGTCTCCCACGGTTACCGGGATATCATATTCTAAAATATCGTTTGTCTCAAAGTCCGACTTCATGATCCTATTGTTAAAATTTAGTCGTCATTATCTATTAATGAAGCCGATGTCTTTGTTCATTGATATAAAACATTTTCAAATAATTGATTGATTAATAAAAACAATATTGACCATGGTCGAATTTAAGTCAACAGTAAATTACAATATATAAAACGAAGAAGTTAAAATCCTTCGTCTCCGGGTATCAAGATCTTAAATTCTTCGTTTTCAAGAACTATCTTAGGTGTAACCTCTGAAATTACTTGCATTTGGGCCAAACCTTGGATTAATTCTTCGCTGCTACCAAATGGCAAGAGTTTTTCGATATTTTTAAAAGTCGGAAATATGATTTCAATTTCACCGGCGGCACTCAACTCCAAAGCGAGCTTTGGATTAATCCATCTTGATTCCACGGTTTCGCCATTATCGTGAGAAAGTTCAAATTTAGGATCCACCTTCGTAACAAAAAATCTTGTACTGTACCTTCTCGGAGGACCTATCGGAGTTGTCCAGTGAGAAAAATACACAATTTCGGACAAATCTAAATACAGATCTTCTATTTCTAAAAATTCACTGAATTTGATCCGCTTTAAATTGAGTTGGTCTCTGTACATTTGAAAATCCACATTATTATCGTGCTGACAAAGTCCCACTAGAATACCGGCTTCTTCAAAAGTTTCTCTGACGGCGGCAATAAAGTAAGCAATCGAACCGGAACTTAAATTAAACCTGGCATCGTTGAGTCTAAAATCAAAATCTCTGCAACGTTTTAGAACGGATTCATCAGAGTCGTCCGTTAAGAGACCGCCTCCCGGAAAGACAAAGGCTCCTCCGATAAAGTCAGAACTTAAGTTCCGTCGGAGCATAAAAATTTCATAATTGATATCTTTGTACCCAACTTTTGTATCTCTGAGCAATATTAGAGTAGAGGCAGGTCTAATTTCAACATCTGGTCCGTTTAAGTCATCCATTGGTATATAAATTACCCCACAAGACTGAATTAAGTCAAATCATATTTGTAGGTCACACAAAACCCTTTACATGGACACTGAATATTTTATAGACGCTTTGTAATAAAAAGTAACTATTTTGGCGACCGATCAAACCACCTTCATCCACCTTAAACCATTGCGTCAGACCATTGCATCAGACCATTGCATCCTTTAAATTATAAATCACTTTTAAATAACGCTGACTTCAGCAACTTTTGTTAAATTTTTCTTATAAATTGCCCAACCTAAACAACAAAATTTATTTTTTGTGTAAACTCTATACTGTGGCAAGTACAAATAATAATAATCGAAATAATAAAAGAGCGTCCAAGCCTCAAAACAACAGGGCTTCAAATGCATCCAAGAACTCAAAAAATACAATAAATAGAAATCCAAAGCAAGGTTGGCAACCGCCCAAAAAATCAAATGTGCCCTTGATCTCATCAATAGTCGGCGGTATTTTGGTAGTGGTGATCGTAGTAATTCTCATCGTTGTCAGTATGTCTTCTTCGTCTACCAAACAGTTAGGACAAAGCGCCGCTTCAGCTGACTTAGTCAGTGCTGTTACACAAATTCCCACTAGTGTTTATAACGCAGTAGGCACCGGAGGATCATTAGTCGCTTCGCCTCCAACGAAACTTAAAAGCCCCGCTCTCACCTCAAACGGTAAGCCGGAGGTTCTGTACATGGGAGACGAATGGTGTCCATATTGTGGAGCCGAACGATGGGCATTAATTGTGGCTTTATCCAGATTCGGTAAACTTTCTGGATTGGAAACCGCATATTCAAGTTCAACAGACGTCTATCCGGATACACCTACTTTCACTTTGGTAAATGCGCAGTACAGCTCCCCATACATCAGCTTTGTGGAAGTGGAGATGCAAACCGTGACACGCGCCACCTTGCAAACGCCCACGGCGCAAGAAAGTAACCTAATCAATAAATATTCAAACAATAACATACCCTTTATCGACATAGGCGGTAAGTGGACATCATCGGCAAACTATTCCCCACAGGTACTCCAAGGACTTACTCAGCAGTCCGTTGCAGCAAACTTGAATACTCCTTCAAGTCAGACAACTCAATCAATTGTCGGATCCGCAAATTATTTAAGTGCTACGTTCTGTTCAATAGACGGTGATCAGCCGGCAGATGTATGTAACTCCGCTGGTGTCATTGCGGCAAAAACAAGCCTAAAGATACCCGCAACAACCTCTAAAAACAACCATTCGCATATCTGATAACTACCGCGGTGAGCAAAAACGTTAAAATTATTTTCATAATAACATTCTTATTGGCATTGTTTGGGCTTGGGGTGTCGATATACCTGACTCTGACTCATTACTTCAGCTCGGCGATACCGTTGGCTTGCAGTGATACCGGATTAATTAACTGTGCCAAAGTAACGAGCAGCCCACAGTCAAAACTTCTTGGAATACCGGTAGCTGTTCTCGGTCTGATATTTTATGTCCCCATGTGTTATCTCTGTTTTCCTTCCACATGGAAATTAAATTCTAAAAAGATTGCTTTAGCCAGACAAATTTATTCGATAATGGGGATACTCTTCGTTATCTACCTGGTATCAATGGAGCTATTGGTTATAAAAAATATATGTCTTTGGTGTACAAGCGTACACATAGATACATTTATCTTATTCATTATGATTACCGCGATGTGGAATTATACGGGATTCAGCCTCGATCGCCTTAATCCAAACAGTAACGCTTAGGCAAATCTCTGGGTAAGGTTCAACTTTTTACGTTCAAGTTCGGTTTTACCGCCCCAGATGCCGTGGGGCTCGTCAATACGTAGAGCATAATTTAGGCATTCTTGAGATACGCAGCAACCTTGACATATTGACTTTGCATATGCCTCTCTTGCAATACGGTCGCTTTTGGATTCCGGAGTATATGGCGGATAGAAAAGCGCCGTAACTTGTGGGGATCGGCATGCGGCTTTATCCTGCCAATGATCATGAGACTTTAATACAGTACTCATATTTATCCCTCCTGTAAAACTCTTGAAACTGAGTGATTAAACCAATTTATTAAATAAAAATGGTAAGAATTTTATCGGCATCAATTGTAGTCAAGCTTTAGGGTTTAACGCTCTGAGTAGTTTGATAACTTTATTCTTATATTAAATATCACCTTTAGTGCAATTATCTTGATCAATACTTTTTAAGTGAAAGAGAGAAAATAGTATTGAAAAGTATACCCAAAGTAACGGTTCAAGCTGAAATCACGAGTAACTTTTCCGGTATATTGAAAACCTATTTACATTTATCGATTACCTGTAACTATAATTTAATGACAGTGAACTTTATTTAAAATTTTCATTAGAATTATACGAACAAATTAAATTTTTGCGGTATTTAAAGTTACAAATATAAAATTATTGAAATACAACGAAGGATAAAAATACGTGATTTTTAGAATTACACATCTAGATATCGCCACCAATTAAACTGTAACTTGCGGTTGTTTAAATTAAAACCGCGTGAAACAAAGCACCGCACTGCTTATGGACCCTTTAAAATTTTTCAAATCTAGCAAAGTGTTGATAATAGCCGGCAAAGGCGGAGTGGGAAGAACAACCGTTGCTGCCACTATCGCACTTTCGGCATCAAAAGTATTGGATAAAGTAATAATTGTAGAATTGGAAGGTAAATCCAGTTTGCCCAATTATTTCGATTTTGATTCTTCGCTTAAGTTTGAATCCCAACGTGTTGCCAACCATTTGGAAGCAATGAGAGTTACTCCCGATGATTCACTGATTGAATATATGCAAGATCACGGGTTAAAAGCCATTTCTAAAAGACTGGTTAAATCCGGGGTAATTGATATAGTATCCACCGCAGTCCCTGGTATTAAAGATATATTGGTGTTGGGCAAGATTAAACAACTTGAGATGGAAACGGATTACGATCTGATAGTGGTCGATGCGCCGGCCACAGGACATACCCTCTCATTTTTATTATCGGCTCAAGGATTAATTGAATCGGCACGCGGCGGTCCGGTCAAAGTACAGTCGCAGGAAGTTTTAGAAATGTTGGCCGATCCAAAACGATGCCAAGTATGTTTGGTGACGCTGCCCGAAGAGACGCCGGCAGTTGAAACCATCGAAGCGGCTTTCACATTGGAAGATAAGGTTGGCGTAAAATTGGGACCGTTGATAGTAAATGGAATTATAAGTTCTAACTTAAAGGAAACAAGTCTCGATAATCTTAAGTTGTACAAGGAAAAACTTCAACCGAGCGAATTCCGCGCATATAAGCGTGCTGCAGAATTTATCATGGGAAAAGAGCGACTTCAGCAAGATCAAATTGACAAACTCAACCGATTGTTACCACTGCCTCAAATTGAACTGTTCGAACTTTTTACCACAGAAATAACGTTATCCGAACTTGAAATTTTAAGTAAGGCGTTTGAAGCCGGGGTAAAAAAGATTAACGACGAATTTATTGAGAACTGAAATGACTGGTAAATCCACACGCTTGCAACAAATGATCACGACGTCAAAGGTCATCATATCAACAGGATCAGGCGGTGTCGGCAAGACTACGATCGCTGCGGCAATAGGCTTAAAAGCAGCTAACCTCGGAATAAAAACCTGCGTATTGACTATAGATCCGGCAAAGCGTTTAGCGTCGGCATTGGGGATCGATAATTTGACTAACACCCCCATCAAAATTCAAGCAAATACGAAAGGTGAACTTTGGGCATTGATGCTGGACAGTCAGTCAACTTTTAATGAATTAATTAAAACATATTCTGCAACTATCGGTCAAGCCGAAAAGATCTACAATAATCGCCTCTATCAATCCCTAACTTCTTCATTGGGCGGCACTCAAGAATATATGGCAGCAGAGAAGCTTTTTGAATTAGTCAATGACTCCAGATTCGATTTAATTGTAGTTGACACACCTCCGAGCCGAAATGCCCTTGACTTCTTGCACGGTCCGCAGAGGTTATCGAGATTTTTAGAAAATAAAGTATTTAGGCTTCTTATGGTTCCTACTCGAACATATTTAAAGGCAGTAAGTTATGCCACTCAAAGTCTATTAAAAACAATTGCCAAGGTAGCCGGTTCGGAATTGGTTAATGACGCCATAGAATTTTTTAGAGCATTTGACGGAATGGAAAGAGGATTTGCAGAAAGAGCTATTGCCGTAAAACAACTGCTAGAACTGGACTCCACTTCATTTGTAGTTGTTTCATCACCGCTTAAAAATTCAACCCAAGAGGCTTCATATTTCTTTGACGAACTGCAGAAATTAAACGTTAATGTTAAAGGACTGATCATCAATAAAATCCATCCGCATTTTTTGGACAGCAAACTACTTAATGATTTGGCTAATATTGACGAACTACTAGATCTTCAGGCGAATCTGATAAATTTGGAAAATATAGCCACCAGAGAAGACAGATATATTCAAGATCTAACTCAAAGAGTAGGGGACGGTTTTGTTCAAAAAATTCCGCTTTTAAATGTAGACGTGCACGACATATCAACGCTTAAAGAGCTGGCTGATCAATTCTAACTTGGTATTTTTTAATTTAATAACACGGTGTTCAATTATTAAGGCCAAACAGATTGAAGCTTTTTAGGGTGAAAATCGATTTGGAATCCATACATATTAATATTTTTTAAATTCAACAATAGACGGTTAGTTTGACTGAAATCTTCCTTAAATATATAATTTTAGAATTTAGCAAACACGTATTAATTTTTTTGGTAGCCTTGTAATTGTGAATACAGTAATGGTAGTTGCAGACGTAGAACAGACTCGACGTCAAATTAGATCTGTCATAGAATCAACCGATATTAGAGTAATCGAGTTGGAAAGCGGTCGACTAGTTAGAGATGCAGCGGCCAATCAGTACGATTTTGATCTTATTATCGTAGACTCACAAATTGGCTCCATGGGAGGCTTTGCGGTAATTCAAGATCTACACTTAGAAGAATACGATAACCGAATACCACAAATTCCGTCTTTAATTTTGTTGGACAGAAGAGCAGATGCTTGGATGGCCAGGCAAGTTGCCGCCGAAGGATTTTTGGTAAAGCCGTTAAATCCCGTAAAAATTTCAAAAGCAGTTAAAGCGGTACTAAATGGTCATACCTACTATGACGAGTCGTATGCACCCATTTCTGCCGTGACATCGTTTGAATCTGCTGTTTCACTTCCCGGATTAGCTGGTAATCCTCTTTAATGGCAATCCTCTTTAATTTTGTTGCTAATTTTTAAGAAAGTTAAAGTTTCAAAGAGCGTCAATAAGCTTGAAAATAAAAAAACCAAAACAAGCGAATAACGAAACTGCGTTAGAGTCTTTTGATTCAGAACAGGAAGCCGAGCGTATTCTCGCCGCCTTAGCCAACGTCGGTCACCGAAAAGTGAAAGAGGTGATGATTCCCAGAGTTGATATCTCCGCTCTTCCCATACCGGTCAAACTCGAAGATATTAAACACGCTATTAGAAACTCGTCTCACTCCAGATTTCCGGTTTATGATGAAGATTTGGACAAAATAGTTGGTGTTTTGTTCATAAAAGACATATTTAAAGACGAGCGATGGTGGCCGGACGGTCAAAAGCACAGACTGCCACTCACCTCCATCGACATAGCAAGAAAACTCCGTGTTCCGTACATCGTTCCCGAGTCAAAAGAACTACTTGAACTACTGGCTGAGATGAGACAGCGAAGGCGTGACTTTGCCATCGTGGTCGATGAATATGGTGGAGTCTCCGGTGTAGTTACCATGAAAGACTTGCTGGGAAAGTTAGTTGGCGATCTTAAAGACGAGTATGATGCAGAAACCGAGCGTGAAATAGTCCGAGTGGATAAAGACAGCTGGATTGTCGATGGAGCTTGCTCTATCGACAACTTCAGAGAAACAATTAAAATGGACGTTCCCAACGGCTCGTACGTTACCATTGCCGGTTATATACTTGAATTGTTGGATGACATTCCCGACAGCAACACGGAATTCGACTTGCCTCAATTTAAGTTTAAAATATTGGAAATGGACAAAAGGCGAATTTCTAAAATTCTAATTACCGCCAACCACACTGTCGGCGGTAACAACAAAGAATAATTGTCCGCTAACTTTTCACAGAATCGTCCGTTTCTGCCAATGGCACACGCAGACAATTTCTAAGATTCACTCTATCCTCCGTTCCCGGCAGGTACGTATGTCCTACAAGGCTGGCCTCTAAGCGAAGGGCATGCTGGTTGCGGGTCAGGCGGAGTAAGAGAATTGATTACTGGAAATACAACGCTGGAAGAATATCTACCTCCCAAACCCACGGTATCTGTTACCTTCGAGTAAGTATTAGGAGTTGCAAACTGCCAAACCGGCAAATCGCCTCCAGGTGCCTCAATGGTAATTCTTATTCGGGATCCCGCCCTAAAGGCATACAATATTGGCAGTATTCCAATCCTTACCAGAGAATACTTGCCTTGAACCAAGTTCTTAGGATTAGTAAAACTATGCATGGGCTGGAAAACACTAGATTGAGAATTAGTCTTTCTGTAAGCGGCCCTAAGATATCCCGACTGCACATACATCTCCTGTCCGTTCGGCCTCACTTCAGAAACAGTTACCTGTAAATCCGTATCCAAAGCCGTAGATTTCACCCATAAATTAAGACTGGCAGGACCAACGACAACCATATCCTTCTTTAATACCGGCGATATAAATCCGACACCTTCGTTTCCCACTACGGGCGCCCAATTGTAATTAGGCAAAGCAGCCCACGGGTTTGAAGGAAGCTGATTTGAACTTGAAGCCGGTACAGTTAGCGTAGTGGCCGGCCTCAGCGTCGGATTGGGGTTAAATGATACCGATCCGCTGGAACTCTTTGAAGTATTTAACTTCCCGGAAGCACCCAAGTAAAAGGTCTGAACCTGCGCACGTTTAGGAGGCCATGAATTAAAGTCAGCTTCCCACTCGGGTAACATCTCGCCTGGATTCGAAGCTTCCCCTCCGTTATCAAACAGAACCCTCACACGCGGGTCATTTTTTTTGAAAGCCGCGCGCGCCTCCGCGGGTGTCTTTAGATTTGTAAACCTCAGAGGAACAGGCGGTCCCGCAGATACGCCAGATACCTGTTGAGATACGGTCGACTCCAAAGCGCCTAACAGAGAACTAGGAATTTTTGGCGGAACCTTGTCTGCAACATAAATATACAAAAACTCTATCCACCGTGACAATATAGCTTCTCCTAAAGAATCTGCATGATATCCGTTTGTCATTGTTACAAATAAATTGGGATCATTCTTAAAGCTTGATATAATCTCGGGCCACTGCCCTCCGACTTGCTCGTCCTGAACGGCTCCCACCAAAAATGTCGGAACTTTGATCTTCTTGGCCCACAACATGGCGCTTCTGGGGTTGTAATTTGAGGGGTTGCGCTGTGCGTTTGTACCCAGCAGCGTACCCACCGGAGGAGTCTGAAGTCGTAAGGCCTGATTAGCTAAACAAGTTTTATCTCCTTCAGATATCAGAACTTTTGCATAGTTTTGACCACCCCCTGGTGCGGGTTTGGCATCATTCCACCTTGAGAGCATCCATGAAACAGCAAAACCTGTATTTAACATTCCACCGGGAAAACCCGTATTATAAAAATCGTTTACTACGCTCATAGGTGCAATAGCGGCCAACCCGGGAGGATCGGTACCCGCTGCAAATAATTGAGAAAATCCGGAAAACGAAATTCCGACCATTCCTACTTTATGATTAAGCACCCAATTTTGAGCGGCCACTATCTCAATGGAATCATAAGCATCGTAGATAGTGGGTAGATCAAACAACCCAAAGGCCCCACCAGAACACCCACTGCCTCTCATCTGTAAACTTACTGTTGCAAATCCTACCAACGGAGCTATTATGGATCCTACGGAAGTGGCCGTAGACGGCAAAAGAGGATCTGACATTGTCTCGCCGTTAAGCCCAAGCGTTGCATCCAACAAAGAGTGTGGACCTGCAATTGGATAGCCTGACCACTCAATTACCGTCGGGAACGGCCCGTCGGAAAGCGTATTGTTTACAGGAAGCCTGACGGTTGCCGCTAACTTTACTCCGTCTCGCATCGTAATATAATTCAATCCAGCATGCATTTTTTGGGACGAATAAAAGCTTTCGGGAGGAGTGTCGTTTGGAGCCAGTATTTTAAATGGTTTAGTTCCGACAACGAGTTTACCTACGTATGACCTGAAGGTAAAGTACTCATTGTAAGGCAAATTTCTGATAATTAAAGAACCCAAAGCATCAGCAATGCCGTTTGAGTAAATTTGATTGTTTGAGTTTACCAAATAGAGTTTTGTACCAGGGGTCGCACCTAACTCATACGCCTGTCCGATTGAACCATGCCCGGTGTATTTCGCCAAAGATGACACTGACGCCATTGTCTGGTAATGCACGTTTGACAACGGATTCTCTGCAGTAGATGAACAGCTCGATAAAAGGGACGCGCCAATTATAAAAATTATGAAAGTCGTAAATGTTCGAAGGAATCTATGACTTTTTAGTTTATCTTTTAATTTCATTTATCTCCTAAATTAAAAACAACATTCAGCCTTTATTTGTCTTCTGGCAGAATAGCTATTAACACAACCAACCGAAACTCCATAAACTTATTTAAACAACTTAAAATCTAAATACTCATAATCGCAATTTCATTAATTTATCGCGATTTCATCGGTAATGAATAGTCGACTTACCGTTATAAAATTATCTGCGGAGAACGGCCCGAGTTTTTATAATTATTTAATTTAACCCACAACTTACAAATAATTCAACTTGAAACGGTACAATTTACCAACTGGGAGTTAGTTTTTATGCGAAACAGATATATAGTGAGAAGATAATTTGATTTATTAACTTACTTTTTATGATCGTATGACAAATTGATTACAATTGTTCAAACAACTGTAATCATCAATATGGCTTATGATGGATTTGTATAAAGATAAAACTCTTTTTCATGTTTTTTATTCTTTCTTTTAGTTTAAAAGTCCGGTTACGGCCGGACTTTTTTATTCAGATTTGTTAAACATCTATTATCTATTTAAATTTATCTGTTGTTGAGAAGTCAGTAAACCATTAAGCTAAACCGCAAAAATAGCCGACGAATCCACACCTCGATTTCAATTTGAAACACAACTTTTAATGCAAAGTTCTCGATTGACTAAGCCTTTTTCCCGCAAGATTTGCTGGGTCTGTTAGCATAGAATATGATCAATATTGTTAACAAATACGGGCTGTAGCACAGTTTGGTAGCGCGCTGCGTTCGGGACGCAGAGGTCCCGGGTTCAAATCCCGGCAGCCCGACGGTTTGTAACAACATTTCTACATATTTTGGCCAATCAAAACCATGCTGGTTTCTCTAAACAATATCGTAGCTTTTAGAGGAAGATACCCTGTAATTTCGGGAATTTCAACTCAGATTTCAGAAAACGAGAGGGTATGGATTTCGGGTGCAAACGGAGCCGGGAAAACATCTTTACTTAAAGTTATAGCTGGTTTATTTTCAATTTCATCTGGGGAAGGTGAAATTTTAGGCGAAGATATAGGTAACTACTTTTTAATAAGACAAAAAGTAGGATTTGTGGGACATAATCATATGCTCTACGGCGACCTAAATCCTATGGAAAATCTAATGTTCTATGCAAAAGCAATACCAGGACTGAAAGAGTTAAGTAAAAAAGAGTTAACAGAAAAAATTTATAAAGTACTTTTGGATTTAGATTTTCAGGAGAGGCTCCATAAGATGAAATCTTCGGGTCTTTCAGAAGGTCAAAAAAAGAAATTATCCATTGCCAAAGTTTTATTAAAAACTCCAAAACTTGTACTTTTGGACGAACCCCACGCCGGACTTGATAAAACTTCCAGAAGTATGCTGGATAACTTAATTTTAGACTTGACTGCCAAGTCAGACAGCACCGTTATATTCACTTCGCATGAGGACCAACTCGCTTTACCCATCGCTTCAAGGAATATATCGCTAAAAGGTGGAGCAATAGTGAAAGATATGAAGTGCAATGTTTCGTGACGGTTGGGCTGTAGCAAGTAAGGATCTAAAAATTGAAATTAGGTCAAGGGTATTGGCGATGCAGGTGCTGCCTTTAACCGGCGCTATCCTTATTATTTTTGGCTTTGCGTTAGGGCCCGATATTGGTCGCCTTAGGCAAAATGCTGGTGGGCTTATATGGGTGTCGATATTGCTTTGTTCAATGCTAGCTGTTCAAAGAAGTATCGCAATTGAGCGTGAATGCGGCGGAGAATTCCTCAAACTAACCGGATACGATTTAGCCGGAGTATTCATCGGTAAGGTTTTAGCAGTCGCAATCGAAGTTTTTTTGATAGCAATAGCAACCATTGCCATTACCTCAGTAGTATTCAATACGGGACTTCACGGAATTATGAATATACTTGTTTTAATCGCCGTAACCGCATTGGCATCAATATCTTTAAGTTCGGCAGGAATTATTTTCGGGGCAATGTTCATTAGTTCAAATACGGCAGAAACGTTGCTGCCACTAATATATCTGCCTTTAACTTCTCCGGTTTTGTTGGCCGCTACCAAAGCAAGTCTGCCGACATTTAGCGGGTCGGGAAGTATTAAGCTTATATGGGTAGGAATTTTATTTCTGCTGGCCGTAGCATACTTTTCCGTCGGTTCGATATCTTTCGAACCGCTCTTGGAGGATTATTGACTTCTTTACTTGAAACTGAAAATGCAGACAACTTTTCCGACAAGGATAAGATTCTGCTGGAAAATATTCTGAATAAAACCGGCCCCAGCCGCATTAAGTATGCGTTGGGCGCTGGATCTATAATAACTGCCATTTTAACCGTTTGGCTTGGGCTTTTTGTGACTCCCAACGATGAACATTTAGGCGATACGGTTAGATTGCTTTATGTACATCCCCCAGTAGCTTGGGCCGCCCTATATTTGGCATTCGGAACGACAACTCTTGCTTCGCTTCTATGGTTATGGCCCAAAACAAGAAGCTTCTTTTGGGATAAAGTTGCCGGAGCATCTGCGGAAATAGGGGTGCTTTACTTAGCTCTTACTTTGATAACCGGTTCGATTTGGGGACGCACTACTTGGGGCGTCTGGTGGACTTGGGACGCTAGATTAACTTTAACGGCCGTACTTTTGGTGCTTTACGTCGCCTACTTGGCGATACGACAACTCGACGGTACGAGTAAAGCAAAAGCAACACGAAATGCCATAACGGCCCTTTTTGCTGCAATCGACGTGCCTATTGTCCACTTTTCGGTGCTCTGGTGGAATACTCTGCACCAAACCGCCAGCGTCCTCACCCCCGGTTTACATCTAACCGTCCCGCTTTCAATGGGATTGACTATGGGGTTGGGATTTTTATGCACCACTTTTATCTGGGGATGGATGATGAAGGCCAGATACGACATAGAGCTGCTTAAAGCTGTAACAGGTGAAATGGAATCACAAAGGGCTATCCTACAAAGACGAAGCGAGTTGTAGTTAGGTGAATTCTTACGTCATTGCTGGTTATCTAATTGCCATTGTTTCAATTGTCGGTTATTCACTGAGTTTAATTTTGCGGCGTAATTCATTGCGGAAACAGCTGCAAAAACTTAAGAACGACTGCGAACAAAATACCAACGATTAATAAACGATAGATAAAATGTCAGCCAATACCGGTGTTTTAAAAAGACGGAAGCAGAGAATCGTTGTGGTTTTATCTATTTTATTGGTGATATTTGGAATTCTTATATATGAAGGACTTACGAATTCAATCGAATATTTTGAAACCGCGAGTCAAGCCGTAGCGAACCGACAAACTTTAGGGACCTCTGATTTTAGAATTGAAGGAAATGTAATCGGCGGTACGATTCGTCGAAAAAACGACCAAACACTCTTCTCGATTTCATCGGGAAAGACCGTTGTGCCCGTAGTGTCAAACGGCTCTCCACCCCAGTTATTTCAGCCTGGTATTCCGGTAGTTCTGGTCGGACATTTTGCTTCGGGCAATGGTCCAGGTGGTACAGCATTATTGTTTTTATCTTCGCAGATTATGATTAAACACACTAACCAATATATTGCCGCGCATCCAAACCGCGTGAAAATAGTCAAGAGTTAATAACTGATGGCATCAAGCAAATAATGGACGTAAATATAGTCCTAGGACAAGCCGGAATTTATCTGAGTCTCATAGCCTCGTTAATAGCCATTGCATCATTAGTCAAAGAGATTATTAATAAACGATCCTCAAAAGATTGGGCTTTTAGCCAACTCAACAAAATTATTAAAATTTGGATGCCGTTAATCTTGATTGGCGTAGCGCTATCTGTAGTTTCGATGGAACACGCCTTGCTGTCACATGATTTTAGGATTGCCTATGTAGCCCAGAATAATGCAATTCAGACACCTTTACTATATACGATTGCCGGTTTGTGGTCTGCTCTAGCCGGTTCAATTTTGCTTTGGTTGTTTATATTAAGCATTTACGTTTTTCTCTTCTACATAAAATTCAGAAGGTCGAACAGTCCAGTTATAATTTATGCGCAATTAATTAACCTGATAATTGTAATTTTTTTCCTCTTCTTGGTTGCGGCGCCGGCAAATCCTTTTATACACACGGTAGGTGCAATTCCCGCCGATGGGGCTGGTCCGAATCCGCTTTTACAGGATAATCCGCTTGTCGCAATCCATCCAGTACTTTTATATTTTGGACTTGTCGGATTTACAATTCCGTTTTCCGTCACGCTGGGACGCCTTTTTGCAAAACAGTCTGATGTTAGTTGGCAAAAAACTACACGGTTTTGGATGATACTACCGTGGTCGTGTCTGAGTCTCGGTATAATTATGGGTGCATGGTGGTCATATGAAGTATTGGGATGGGGTGGATTTTGGGCCTGGGATCCCGTGGAAAATGCAGCCTTAATGCCGTGGCTTACCGCTACAGCCGCAATACATAGCGGAGTTGCAACAGAAGAAAGGCGCATTCTTAAAACCTGGACCATTTCGCTAATTCTGGTGACCTTTACTTTGACGATATTGGGAACGTATTTAACCAGATCAGGAGTAGTCGAGTCGGTCCATGCCTTTAGTGATTCAAACATCGGTATCTATCTATTGGTTGCAATAGCGGCGATTGTACTGGTGTCACTTTTTGCCATGACATTTCTGGCTCCGATGATTTCAGAAAAGGACAAAGCTTATCTGATACAAGGTGAGGTGTCTAAATCCGCAGCATTTGTTTTAAATAACGTGCTGTTTTTAGCAATAGCATTATGCGTATTTGTCGGAACCGTCTACCCAATAATTATCGAACATTTTTCAAAAACTATCAGTATCGGCCCTCCCTATTATGATACCCTGAGTGCTCCATTTGCATTAGTATTATTAATACTTATAGCGGTGGCGCCGGTTTTAAGCTATAACCCAATTAAACTTGATGCGCTAGGTAATAAACTTTTGTACCCTGCCTTGGCAGCGGCGGCGGTTTCGGTACTTTTAGTATTGTCCGGTTTTTCAAACCCTGTTGATATCATCACCTACAGTTTTGCCACGATGGGAATAGTTGTTGCCGTAATTCAACTTATAAAAAACTTCAAAAGATCAAAGGGATCTATTATAGGTACATTTTTGGGCAGGAAGGGAGGATCCATGATTGCCCATATAGGAATTTTAATTTTGGCTATTTCGATCATGTCTGCCGTCACTCTCGGTCAAAGAGGAGATTTAAATCTATACAAGGGTCAGAGTATGAAATTTGACAACATCAGATTTACTTTTTTGAGTTTGTCCACTAAAAATAATCCTCAAGACACAGTCACTAATGCCAAAATTCTAATTAACAACAACGGTCCCTATGATCCCGCAATAACGATTTTTCCCAACCAAACCCAAGGAATAGGCACACCGGGCATCTACTCTACCCCGTTTCGAGATGTCTACATAACCTTATCCGAACTGCCGTCCGGATCGTCTTCGCAATCTATAGTATTGGGCATTGTTGTGCAGCCATTCATATTTTGGATATGGACCGGTGGCTTTATTATATTTGCAGGGGGGATATTGTCGTTAATCCCAACCTTGACTAAGAATAGAGTCCGAAAAAAGACTGCAGACAAAACCGAACTAACGGAACTTTCTAAAATAAACTGATACCTTTAATTTTAAAAATATGGTCACAACAGATAACGATACAACTGAAAATAACGGCCAAGATCGGCAGGTCCGAATAAGTAAACAGAGAATCTTATTGGCTTCAACAATTTTACTGGTAATTCTGGGAATCATCGGTGTATTGGCCTACAGCCCCGCCGCATCTACGATATCAACGCCTAGCCCTTTATTGGGAAAAGTTGCTCCGAATATTGCGGGAAATTCAATTACAAACGGATCTTATGTTTCTCTGCAAAATTACAGAGGTAAATTCGTTATATTAAACTTTTTTGCAAGTTGGTGCACACCGTGTTTTGATGAATCACCCGCATTAATAACTTTTGCCTATAACCACAGAAAAACAAACAACGTGGCAATTCTGGGAATTGTGTTTTCAGATACCTCCAGCCGGGCTTCTAACTTCTTAAAATCCGTGGGAGCGACTTGGAATGCAATAAATGATAAGTCGGGTTCAATTGCCATAAAGTACGGTGTAAGCGAACCTCCGGAAACTTTTTTAATTTCTCCTTCGGGAATTGTACTGGCTAAATTTATCGGTCCGGTAACCCTCGCCGGACTAAACGAAGCAATCGGCAGATACCAATGACAAAAATTGAATCAAATACCGAGCAGGAAAATACTTCCTCAAATCACACTAAGTTGTCTCGATTTCTTTGGCCGATAATATTTTTAGCTCTAATAGGATCAGTGACCTATGCATATCTTAAGCCCACTGTGATGACCCCCGCACAACGTGCGATCTCTTTGGAGAGTCAAGTAAAATGTCCCGCCTGTGAAGGTCAGTCCGTTGAAAACTCTACGGCAGCTATAGCGGTCAGCATAAAAGCCAAGATATATCAGGATGTACTGAAAAATGAAAGTGACTCTCAAATATTAAACAGTTTGGCTGCAACCTACGGACAGGATATCTACCTTTCGCCCCATGGCTCCTCTTATGCAGACTTATCTTGGATTATACCGACTGTCTTAATCTTTTTGATAGTGATATTTTTATCAGGGACCCTGTTAAACAGAAAATACAATTTTATTTCTTTTGTTAAGAAAAAAGACTTGCAGGGTTCAGAGTCAAAATCTAAGGCGCTACATAGTAAGAAATTGTTATACATCGGGCTTTCATTAATAACTATCGGAATACTTTACTTCTTAGGTTTAGCCCTCGGACTAAACCTGCCAGGGAAACGAAATACAGGGAGTCAATTTAGCCAGACACAGCTCCTTGAAATCGCCAACTTTCAGGCCAGTGTAGGCGATACCGCTGGTGCCATAACAACATATAAGGAAGTTTTAACAGAAAACTCTTCCAACACGGAAGCCCTAACCGAAGAGGGGTGGCTAATTTCACAAAATGGAACGAAAACTCACAACAAAAACTATGTTGCCCTTGGTCAGGCGTTAATAGAAAAAGCGCTGAGCTACCGTAACGACAATGCTCAGGCTCATTTATACCTGGGAACAATTTATCTTTTAGACTTACATCAACCGACATTGGCAGCAGATCAGTACAAGATCTTTTTAGGCCTTAATCCGCCTCAAAATCTTATTGCCGTTTCAAAACCGGAAATAATTCAGGCATTCGCCTCCATAGGAGAGCCCATACCTTCGTCGCTGCGTATTAGGCGACTCCCTAAATGATTATGACACGTATGATTTTCGTCAGTGTCAGTGTCAGTGTCAGTGAGGATGTAATTTATTTTCTTTGTGGTTAAGTTGACGTTTTTTACTATGAT
>DAHXLF010000079.1 GCA_027371755.1 Acidimicrobiales bacterium | reverse complement strand
TGAATACATGATTAAACGAACTGATGATTCGTTCTTAAAATATTTGATGCATATACAGGTACAAATTGAGTTACCGACCGAACCGGATCTGGCCAATGCAAATTATAACAGTGCTGAAGATGACTTATCATTGGTAAGCTACGGTGGCGGTGGAAATTCTTCAGACGGATCCGAGGGACAACTAGCTACGGTTACCCAAATGGTTAAGAGTGACAAAGAGAAGCTCGGTAGAAATGATCTTTGCTGGTGTGGTTCGAATAAGAAGTTTAAGTATTGTCATGGCCAGCGGCAATGAATCCTACGGTGACATAGTCAGAAATCTTAAGTTTGAACTTCAACCGCTTAAAAATAAGTTTGAACAAGCTAAACTTCTGGCAAATATACCGTTGCTTACAGAAAATTTCAAAGAACTTCAACTGGCCATGTCTGATCCAGGTTTATGGAACAATAAACAGAGAGCATTAGAAATCAGTGCCGAGTTCGGACAGACCAAAGAAAAGATAGATAGCGTTGAAACCGTAAAAAAGCTCATGGAGAACGTAGACGTGGGGCTTGAGCTTCTAGAGGAGTTACCCGATGAAACAACTGTTGTTGAAATCAGGGAAAGCATTAAAGAACTTTCTAATTTAATCGGAAGACTTCAAGCGGATTCGCTGTTGTCGGGCCCATATGATGCCGCAGATGCAATTTGCGAAGTACATGCGGGTGCAGGAGGCACCGACGCACAGGACTGGGCTGAGATGTTGATGCGAATGTATACCAGGTGGGCCGAAAAAAGAAAGTTTAAGGTTGAAATTGATGAAATAACAAATGGAGCTCAAGCGGGTATCTTGTCGGCAACTTTTGTAGTTAAAGGTATAAATGCCTACGGACTGTTGGCCAACGAAAAAGGAGTGCATAGGCTTGTAAGGATGTCGCCATTTGACTCGGCTCACAGACGACATACCAGTTTTGCCGCTCTCAGCGTAATACCGATGCTTCAAGGCGACCTTGAAGTTGTAATCAACGAAGCAGAGTTGAGAATTGATACTTTTAGAGCTTCCGGTGCTGGGGGCCAGCATATTAACAAAACTGATTCTGCGGTGCGAATTACCCATTTTCCGACAAACATTGTGGTATCTTGTCAAAATGAGCGTTCGCAGTTAATGAATAAGACCAAAGCAATGAATCTATTAAAAGCCAAATTGGCCGAACTTAAGCGACAGGAAAGCGAAGAACACCTAAAGGAGATATCGGGGCCCATGGCAGACGTAGCTTGGGGATCTCAGATCAGATCTTATGTCTTGGCGCCGTACCAGCAAGTTAAGGACTTAAGAACTAATTTTGAGATTGGAGACGTTAATGCGGTGCTTAACGGAGAGATAGACGAGTTCTTGGAATCTTTTCTTGTCTACCGGCATCAAAACGGTAATACTTCGGGCGCGGTCGACGGCTAAAATTGAGCTGGGTAACAAGTCCTGGTAGGAATAAAAAGCAGATAGGTTGGAACTAATACAATAATCTGGTATTTTGTAAACAACCTGCGTAGTTAAAAATTTATGAATCTGCTTTGTACAATAAGCTATTAACTGAATTTGGCTATGACGACTAATTTCTGGAACAAATAGGCGAAGAACCAATTATTCGCTCGTGGATTAAACAAAAAATATAAAGATGACCGACAAAGTAATTTACACAGACGGAGCCTGTTTGGGCAATCCGGGCCCCGGTGGTTGGGCATGGGCCGTTTCCAAATCAGAATATGATTCAGGCTTTGAAGCACAAACTTCCAATCAAAGGATGGAGCTTACCGCTGCGCTCCAGGCAATTAAACGGTTTGAAAATCAAAAACTGTTGATAGTTAGTGATTCGCAGTATTTGGTTCGGTGTTTCAAAGATTACTGGTGGCGGAAATGGCTTAGTAATGATTGGAAGAACAGTCAGAGACAGCCGGTAAAAAATCAAGATATCTGGTCTGAGCTTATAGACTATTACCTAAAGGCAGGAGAGGGAAATATTGAGTTCCAATGGGTAAAAGGCCATTCGGGTGTGGATATGAACGAATTTGTAGATTTTCTCGCTACTTCTAGCGCCAAAACAGGTAACTAGCCATCCGACTTAGATGCTTTTAAATATTCTGATCTAAGCCTTAATAAATTTGATATTTGATAAATCGATACAATTTGCTAATTTTTATAGTTAATTTGAATTGACGGTTATTTATCAAATAAGATTAATGCTATGGAATTAAATAACTGTTCAGCAATAGTAACCGGTGGTGCATCAGGTCTGGGAGAGGCAACTGTAAGAAGTCTTTTGGCCAAGGGTGTCCACGTGACAATTTTTGACTTGAAGCAAGATCAAGCAGAAAAGTTGGCAACCGAATTAGGTGACAAAGCCTCGTTTTCGGTCGGAGACGTAACCAAAGAAGCTGATGTTTTGGCGGCAATAGAAGTTGCCAAATCTAAAGCACCCTTCCGCATCGCAATTAACTGCGCGGGTATAGGATGGGCCCAACGTACCGTGGATAAAGCGGGGAATCCTCATTCGCTAGATGCTTTTGAGACGATTATCCGCGTAAACTTAATCGGTACCTTTAACGTCTTGAGACTAGCGGCATCCGAGATCTCCAAGTCAGAACCGATGGAAAATGACGAAAGAGGAGTAATCGTAAATACGGCCTCGGTCGCCGCGTATGACGGACAAATCGGTCAAATAGCATATTCCGCATCTAAAGGCGGTATTGTAGGCTTGACTTTGCCTGCCGCTCGTGACTTGTCCGCTGTTGGAATTAGGGTACTTACCATTGCTCCGGGTATTATGGATACTCCGCTTTTGGGATTGTTGCCCGAACCTCAGCGTCAGGCTTTAGGGCAGGGAGTGTTGTTTCCGAAGAGATTGGGCCTTCCAGCAGAATATGGAGCACTGGCAGCCAGCTTATGTGAAAATAGCTATCTTAACGCAGAGACCATCCGTCTTGATGGCGGCTTAAGAATGCCTCCGAAATAAGCAAGATATTTAAGTAATTAAGTTTATAAAGATACCGACTTAGAACTTTGGCATTTTAGCACGTTTGCTTGTCATTTAAAACTAAGTCGGTATTTTTATGTAGGTATATTTAAGCTACCATTTAATTGATGGGTAATGAGATAAGTAATCTTGAGGCTCTCGAAGCTGAAGCAATTCATTTAATTCGGGAAGTCTTAACAGAACTGGAGCGACCGGCTCTTTTGTTTTCGGGAGGAAAAGATTCGGCGGTATTGTTGCATTTGGCAATGCTTGCCGTTAAGCCTAAGAAACTTTGGATTCCGATAGTCCATATAGATACCGGTCACAATTTCGAAGAAGTAATCAGCTATCGAGATAAGATAATTTCTCATTTTGATCTGAATCTAATTATCGGGTCGGTTCAGGACTCCATTGACCGTAAAACTGCGGTTGAAGAACCTGGAAATCCGTCACGAAATAAGCTTCAAACGGTAACGCTACTTGAAACCATAGAAGATTATAAATTTGATGCCTTGTTTGGCGGTGCACGCAGAGATGAAGAGAAGGCTCGGGCCAAAGAGAGATTCTTATCTCACAGGGATGCATTCGGTCAATGGAATCCGCGAGGTCAAAAACCTGAAATATGGCACCTCTACAATACCAAACATCATACCGACGAACATTTTAGGGTATTTCCGCTTTCAAACTGGACTGAGTTAGATGTTTGGAAATATATAAAATCAAGAAATATTGAATTACCAACCATCTACTACTGCCATCAAAGGGAAGTAGTAAGGCGAAATTCCATGTTGGTCGCCGTAACGGATCTAACCCCTAAACTTGAAGATGAAGAATCTTTCGTGGCTACAGTAAGATATCGCACTGTCGGAGACAAAACCTGTACGGCCGCTGTAGAGTCATTGTCTTCTAATGTGGATGAAATTATCGAAGAGACCCAAACTTCGCGAATCAGTGAACGAGGTGCCACAAGAGTAGATGACAAGTTTTCCGAAGCCGCAATGGAAGACAGAAAAAAAGAAGGTTATTTTTAATGAGGGGCGATTGTTAAAATGGAACTCTTACGGTTTGCTACGGCAGGATCCGTTGATGACGGTAAGTCAACGCTGATTGGCAGATTACTTTATGATTCGAAATCCATTTTCGAAGACCAACTTCAGGCCGTCGAAAAGACAAGCTTAGACCGGGGCGATGAATACGTGAATCTTGCTTTGTTAACGGATGGTTTAAGGGCCGAGCGTGAGCAGGGGATTACAATTGACGTAGCGTATCGTTATTTCTCCACACCCAAAAGATCTTTCATAATCGCAGATACTCCAGGACATATACAGCATACTCGAAATATGGTTACAGGAGCGTCAACGGCAGATTTGGTTCTCGTCCTTGTGGATGCAAGAAACGGGATAATCGAGCAGACCAGAAGACATGCTTTGATCGCTTCCATTTTGAGGATACCGCACCTCGTGCTTTGTGTGAACAAGATGGATTTGATGGATTACTCCAAGGACGTTTTTGAATCCATTAAAGAGGAATTTCAAGAATATGCCACTAGGTTGGATATAAAGGATGTTACGGCAATTCCGGTAAGTGCATTGACGGGGGATAATGTTGTATCACGGTCCCTCAATATGCCTTGGTATGACGGCTATCCGTTATTAAGGTTCCTAGAAGAGGTTTATATCGGGTCGGACCGTAATCTGGTGGATCTAAGATTTCCTGTCCAAATGGTCATAAGACCGATTAGTGATTCACATCAACGGGACTTTAGGGGTTATGGTGGGCAGTTGGCCAGCGGAATACTTGAAAAAGGAACCGAGGTGTTGGCTTTACCAAGTGGTTTTAAAAGTAAGATTGCAAGAATAGAGGGACCTGATGGCGAGATTGAACAGGCGGTACCTTATCAGAGCGTAGTCGTATGCTTGGAGGATGACATCGACATTTCAAGGGGTGACATGTTGTGTCGACCGAATAATAAACCGATAATAGGCCAAGACATTACGTCCATGCTGTGCTGGATGTCAGAAGTACCGCTTGATATCAAAAGAAAATATCTTATCAAGCATACTACTAAAACCTTAAAAGCAATGGTTACCAAACTACATTACAGATTAAATGTCAATACTTCTCACCGTGATTTAAACGTAACTTCGTTAGAACTAAATGAAATCGGAAGGGCTGACTTTAGGCTTTCGTCACCAATCTTTTTCGATGATTACAAAAAAAATAAGGACACGGGGAGTTTTATAGTGATAGATGAAGCTACTAACGCCACTGTCGCTGCCGGTTTAATCTCTGGCGAAGCCTTTTTGGATGCATAAGTTTCATGGAGGATTTGTTATTTCCGCATGAGTCCCTGTTAAACGCTAAACTCAGACAAGAGTTTACAAATCTAAAAGGAATTGGAGTGTGGCTTACCGGGTATTCCGGTTCGGGCAAGACAACCTTAGCGGTTAAATTGGAAAGGTTGTTAGTTGAAAGCGCTTTACCGGCCTACGTTCTAGATGGGGATACTATAAGATCTATATTTGGGGCACATTTGGGATTTACTAAAGAGGATAGAGCTGAAAACATTCGAATCGCCGGTGAGCTTGCTAGAATCTTGGTTGAAAATGGCATCATTGTAATTGCATCTTTCGTTTCGCCATTTAATGTGGAAAGAGATAAAGTACGTAGAAATTTTGAGCAATGCGATATGAAGTTTTTGGAGGTGCATATAAGTACTCCCATTCAGGTTTGTGAAAGCAGAGATTCCAAAGGTCTTTATCAAAAAGCGAGATTGGGGGAAATTTCAGATTTCACAGGTATCTCTTCTCCCTATGAGCCACCTTTAAATCCCGATAGAACCTATGATTTATCTGACTTAAATTCATTGGATTTTGCAATAAAGGATTTACTCGAATTAATTATAAATAAAATTAATTGACGTCGAGGGTATGGCGAAGTTGCCAAAGTTATTAGTCTAACTACCGGTCGTACCTTGCTTAGGTTTATATTGCTCATCGTAATTGTAAAATCCAAACCAATTACTTTGTCTTCTTCTATGACACGCCTTTGAACCAATTTCATCACAGCTTCTTTGTTTGTTTCATGCCGAGACAAACATCGTAGCTATTAACTGCCGAAAGTGCAGTTTTTAAAATCAGATGGCTGCTCTTATGGTAAATACCGTATATTCCCTGCACAGATTCCACTGAGGTGGGTTGATAACTCAAATTTATATTTGCCAAAAAAATGAAGGGGAGACTTATTGATGCAGCTGATTTTATATCTTTGTGGAAAATTACGGAGTCATAATACTAAATACAACATTGCCTGCAACTTTAGACAAAGGTCCAAATGCAAAATGTTCAACTAATAAGAGTTCGTCGGCGGCTAAGTCCGTGATGATGGCGTCACCGTATCCGTCACTATTATTGTCGCTAGAAAAGATTCCTACAAAAATATTTTTAGAGTAGACAGTGTTTTTAGTTTAATTGCTATTGGTAAGTTTTGTGAATATTGTAAGTTTTCTTAACCTGACGAAATTATATAAAAAGGGTGAGGCGTCGTTTAGGTCATGTAAAATAGTAACGCTTAATCTTTAATTCTAACGCTGTCACAATTTCTTAAAGTGTTTGAGTGTTTTGAGATATGCTAGAGATTGAGTGCTTCAGCATCTGCCGGATGATAGTGATCTGAAAATATTAATTCTTTGTCGTTTATCGAATTCGGCAGTTTTGTGCAGATATAATCTTTAAGATAACTTTGGTACACCTTCCAAGGGTATTGGGTTCCCTGTTTGGGCAGACGATCTTTTGCCCTAAGAATATAGCTGGACGATAATCCCATTAAAGGCTCTGGTGCTGCGGTTGAGTTAATTATTGTCGGGTAGACAACTTGTGAACCCGAACTATTCATTTTGTTAAGTATTCGAACTGTATAATCACAAATCAATTCCGCCTTAAGCGTCCAAGAGGCATTAGTATAGCCGATGGAAAACGCTAGATTCGGGACATCCTGTAGCATCATACCTCTATAGGTCATTCTATTCGAATGTGCAATCGGAATTTTATTGATACTGATTTTTGTATTTCCAAGAAATACTAAATCCAATCCTGTTGCGGTAACTACTATATCGGCCTTTAGATCTTGTCCGGATTTTAAATGAATAGATTCTTTTTTAAAATAGTCAATTTCGTCTGTTGCTATTGATGCTTTACCTTTCCTAATGGCATAGAATAAATCTCCGTTAGGTACTACGCAGAGACGTTGATCCCATGGATTATATTTAGGCGTAAAATGTTTATCGACGTCAAAGTCATTGGGAAGCTGTGACTTAACCTGTTTTTTAATGACTGCTGCCATCTGTTTTGGTATTATTTTTGATATTCTATAAGATGCTTGCGATAGTAAAGCTTTGTACCATCGAATTATTGGACCCGACATTGATTCTGGCAGCACTGAATTAATGGCATTAGCAATAGGATCCTTCTTTGGTAAACTGACAATATATGTAGGTGAGCGTTGAAGCATTGTAACATGCTTAGCTTGTTTAGCCATGGCCGGAACCAAAGTCACAGCCGTTGCCCCCGAACCGATAACTACTATTTCTTTATCTTTATAATCCAAATTTTCGGGCCAAGATTGTGGATGAACAACCGTATTGTTAAATGTATTAATATCTTTAAAGTTCGGCAGGTATCCATGATCGTAGTTGTAGTATCCGCTGCAAAAAAACAAAAACTTAGTCCTGATTATAGTTGACTTTGTTTCGTCACTAGTTTGAAGCTGCAAGACCCAATTGTTGTCGATATCGTTCCAATCAGCTCCAAGTAACTTGGTGCTAAATTCGATATTGTCAGAAAGATTGTATTTTGCAACGGTGGACTTCAAGTATTCAAGAATGGCGGGGCCATCTGCAATTGACTCCTTTTGTTTCCACGGATTAAAGGAAAATCCAAGAGTATACATGTCCGAGTCTGAACGAATTCCCGGGTATTTGAAGAGATCCCATGTCCCGCCTATGCTGGATCGCGCCTCAAGTATTTTAAACTTCGCCCAAGGAGCCTTACTCTTAAGGTAATATCCTGCAGAAATTCCCGAAAGTCCGGCTCCAACAATAATGACGTCGAAATCAGTGGTGCTTTTTAAAATGTTGTTTTGCATATTGAACTAGAAAGTATGTTATTTCCCTGTTTACCATTAATGTTAGTTTTAATGTTTTTGTTTAATGATGTTTAGTTTACGTCCATTAAATAATTAATTAAAATCCAAATAAGTTAGTAATCAACAAAGTAGCGATTGTTGTGTCCCTACTAAAAGAATAATGTTGCTATTTATCAGTTGACTAAATGACGGTCGGTCATAAGGAAAATTTGTATATACCATCGACTATTAATGGTTGACAAACATTGCCTTTGTCGACTTTACAACAATTGTAATGATTAAAAGAACAAATTAAATAGACCCCAAATTGGAACATTAATTCGTTTTAGAGGGCGTCTTCAAGTTCTTTAGAAAGAATATCTGCAAATGCAATATCGTTAATTTTATTATTGTCCGCATCTGTAACATAAAAAACGTCAATCGCCTCTAATCCGATTGTGGAAATAAGGGCGGACTTAATATCCAATGAATATTTTGAAATGACGTAGGCTATTTTATAAAGAAGGCCTAGTCTATCGGTGGATCTCACTTCAATTACCGTTGCGGATGTAGAGGCTGCGTTATCAACGGTAATAGATGGTTCAATCTCTAAAGCGGTGAGTTTGCTCTTCGGTATTTTTGAGTTGGATTCCTTCTCTTTGATTCTTGCTTCAAGTTCTTTTATATTCGAAATAAAAATATTGATTTGATTTTTAAAATCGTTAACATCCAATTCTCGTCCGTACCTAGACTGAACGATAAAGATATCTAGAACCTTAGAGTTAGGCAAAGACACTGCGTTTGCTTTAAGTATTTCGAAATTATTTAAAGATATTGTTCCGCATAAAATTGCAAAAAGTCCGGGCGAATCCTGTGCCATTATTACGAGTTCGCCGTTTTCAAACAATACATCTAAAGCTGAATCCGCATCTATCTGCTCTTTGTATTTTTCATATATTGTGTCAGAAGTCGGCATCAAATAAATTTTGCCGGCCATGTGGGTTTTAGCTCTGGCGGCAAGTTCATATACAAGTTGTTGTTTCCATGTGCCCCAAGCTGCAGGACCAGTAGCCAATGAATCGGCTTCAGTTAATCCTACAAGAAGTTGCAGCAGGTCTTCTGTTTGAACGACATCGACGACGTTTTGAACAGTTGCCAGATCTTCGATATCACGCCTTGTGGCTAAATCTGGAAGCAAAAGATGGAATCTGATCATCTGTTGGAGCGTAATTATATCCGATATATCAAATCCTAATTTGTGTCCGATTTCTTCCATCAGTTGAATTCCAACTTCGGTGTGGTCTCCTACTGACCCTTTACCAATGTCGTGAAACAGACTTCCGAATATTAGTAAATCCGGCCTGTCTACGTTTCTTACTAATTTGCTTGCGTTTAAGGCAGCTTGAATTAAATGTCGGTTAACGGTGTAGCGGTGATATGCATTTCGCTGAGGCTTGTTTTTAATGCTGTCCCAGTAAGGTAAAATTTTCGAAACGATTCCATGATACTCCAAAGTTAGTATCGGATCAAGAGCATCTCCGCCCAGAGAAAGAAGTTTGAGAAATTCATTTCTAATTTGAGGCTTAATGGGGAATTCAACCGTAAAGTTTTGCGATATTTTAGTCAACAATTCAGGATCAATTCTTATTCGGTTCATGGCTGCAATTATTGCCAACTTAAAGGGCATCTCCGAATTGTGGAAATTAAAGTCTCCTTCGATGTTCAAATACCCGTCTCGTAAAACAAACTGAAGAATGTTGTCGGTTGGCTCGGGCAACTCAAGCTTGTTGTTGTTCTTATTTAAATAATGGGCTGACGTATGATACTGAAGATCATTTAAAAACATAGAAACTGCTTCTCCGGCAGCCGATATCTCTTTCATCAAGTTATCCGTGTCAGAATACCCTAATGATTTGGCTACCTTGTCTTGTTCCTGAAGCGCA
>DAHXLF010000078.1 GCA_027371755.1 Acidimicrobiales bacterium | reverse complement strand
GTGAAAATGAAACTTAACGCCCGTATCGTCAATCACTCTGGTTTGAGGTTTCCCAACATCATGAAACAGACCCGCCAATCTTATAATTTTTTCGGGCCGAGTCTTAGAAACAACTGCTATTGTATGAGCTAATACGTCTTTATGTTTGTGAATAGGATCTTGCTCCAAGGACATCTTCTTTAATTCCGGTAAAAACATGTCGGTCAACCCGGTATCTACCAGAAACCATAACCCTGCGGTGGGATCATCTACTGTAAGCAGTCTGTTGAGTTCGTCTCGCACTCTCTCAACGGAAACTACCCTAAGCCTGTCTTTTAAAGCCACAATCGCCTTTACCAGATCTTTGTCGGGTAATAAGTTAAGCTTCGAGATAAATCTGGCGGCCCTCATCATTCGTAAGGGATCATCACCAAAAGAGATCATCGGATCCATCGGAGTCTTTAGAATATGATTATCAAGATCAGACTTCCCGTTAAAAGGATCTATAAGCTCTCGATTTGAAAGATCGTAAGCTATGGCGTTAATCGTAAAATCTCGTCGAACCAAATCTTCAATTAAAGAATCTCCGAAGACTACTTCGGGCTTTCTGGAGGAACTGTCATATTTTTCAAACCGAAAAGTTGTAATTTCGTGACTTACATCGTCTTTTTTACAACCGATTGTTCCAAATTTTTTCCCTTGACTCCACATTGCTTTTGCCCATTTGGAAACTATCTTCTCAATTTCGTCAGGGGTCGCAGGTGTTGTATAGTCAAAATCATAAATTGAATCACTAAGTCCGAGCATCATGTCTCGAACGGATCCTCCGACTAAATAAAGAGGTATTTTTTTTGCTTCAAATAAATCTTTTAACTCTAAAACTGTTTTAAAACTGAAAGATTCAGATATCTGTTCAAACATTTCTATAAACTTTAACTATCACTTTCATGAAAACTAAGGCATAAGATCAACGATCATTACCCAAGGTATTATTAAAAACAACTAAACAGTCTACCGTGAAATTCAATTTCATAACAAAATACAACTTCAAATCAAAATACTGCCCAAAAGCCAATGTCGCATCAATAATTTTATTGATACCGCTGTGTCTGTTGATACCCATGGGTATGCTGTTTACCCTATTTTTAATTCATCTGGGATCAATAAAACCCACGGCTTTAAACTCAACTATATCACCGATATCACTAAAATCTTTACGCCCGAATTACAACCTATCGGCAAACAACAACTCGACACAAACCCTTTCAAATACAGACCTTCAGATTGTCAATCAAAGCTCTACAATTCAACCAAATCAAAATTTCGACGTTTCCCTTAAAATCACATCTCCAAACAGGCAAGGTGAAATTTTTGATTTTTATCTGTACAACAAGCTGAATTCTCGTTCGGCTTACTACAGCAGTTTAAATCAACCCTATAACTTAATTGAAAGTTCGGGGGCAATAACTGCCACAGCTTCAGATTTAAATTTTCAAATAGATTTAAATGCGGGTTTTTCCAACCAAAACACACCCAACAATATCTACTTTCACTTGAGCTGCCGAAGTTGTTTGGGAGTATACCCTTTAAAGATAGCGCAGCTTAATCCCGTCACCAGACAGATTACCTCTTATGTCATAACCCACATATGCGTGTTACCTACGACCGCGATTGCAAAATTAAATTTAAATATAGTAATGCCCATGCTATTTCCGGCCGGAAACAATGTCCCGGTTGCAAGTCAATACTTCAACGTCTCTGAAATTCAAAACTTGTCTCAAGATCTTACTATCTTAGAGCACTACAAATCCTTAGCCGTAAACATTGATTTAAGTCCGGAAGGCTATCTCATCTTAAAAAATCAGACGAGTCAAAGCTACAGTCAGCTTAAGAAATTGTTGCAATCCGTATTAAAAATTCCAAACAGACTTTTACTTTCAGAGACTTTTGCACCCATAGATTCTCCTCAATTATTAACAGCTGGCCTCGGAGGCGATATCTGTAAACAAATTACAGACGGATTGAATGTTCTAGACAACATATCCACCAACGTTCAAAGTGTCTTTTCGCCTTCTGAAAACCTGTCAGAGGCCTCACTAAGTGAATTAAGCAAATGCGGTATTTCAGACATCATTTTAAATAATAAAAATCTAACTTCGGTCTCGCTTCCTTTCGGCATCAGCGAACCGTTTAACATTACAAATTCATCTGTAATCGGATTAGAAAAGGATACTCAATTAACTAAAGACATGTTAGTTTCGTCAAATCCGATTCAACAAGCCAACAACATAATCGGAGACTTGGCTCAACTTTATTACGATTTTCCAAATTCAACTTCAAACAGAGTACTCAATTTTGACTTACCGAACAATACTCAAATAAATCCACAATTTTTGACTGCGCTTTTAAACGGATTGCAAAATAACTCAGTGCTAGGCACAACCAGCGCAACAGAAGCTGCCACCTATCCAGTCGGAGTTTTATACAATCCCACAGACAGATCAATATTAAATCCGCCTATTTCAAATTTAACCACAGCAACAATTACCCAAGCCAAAGCCATCCAGTCAGGGTTAGCTCAAATAGATCAAAATCAGATAAGCTTTCTGCCTACCTTAAGCGACATGTCGGTTTCGGAGGCAATCGATGTTTTAGAGTCCGACAACATAACTCAGGACCAACAACAACAATGGCTTTCCCTCATTCAAAAACTCGTTAACACCTTAAAAGATCAAATAACGCTACCCAGTCAGCAAACTATCACAATTACCTCAAATACTGCCAATATTCCCATTACCGTTCTCAAAAACGGTTCCTACAATACGTATTTGGTAAAGATTGTCTTAAAAGACAACGGTCTGTCCTTTAAGAGCGGCTCTTCGCGATTAATATCTATTTCAAAACAACAAAATACGCTCTACTTTAGTATTTCACCAAGATCGCCAGGGACGTCCGTGCTATCGGTGACCGTGGAATCTCCTTCGGGAAACTTAATTCTACTTCAGCAAAATTATACCATCCACTCTTCGGCATTTTCGTTTTTGGGATTACTTCTAACAGCTGCTGCGGGACTTTTGATAATTTGGTGGTGGGTTAAATATGCACTCAATAAAAGAAGGCTAAAGGGTGGCATTGCAGCAAAATAGTCAGAAACCTTTTGAAGAATCTGTAAATACCAGTGTTAAAAAAATGGCACTTGGAACTATGGCATCCAGATTGATGGGATTAATTCGGATATTACTTATCGGTTATGCCTTAGGAATCGGAAGAGTCGGCGACGCGTACAACTTGGCAAATACAACTCCGAATATCCTCCACGACCTGGTACTAGGGGGTATTTTAAGTGCAACGTTTATTCCGATATTTACAAAAAAACTGTCGCAACTCAGTAAAGAACAGGCGTGGCTGGAAATAAGTTCGGTAATTACTTTAGCCGGAATTATATTGGTAGGTGCTACCATACTTTTTGAGATACTGGCGCCTGAAATAATTAATATTTATACAATCGGCACCAAGACGGATTTCCCACCAGCGACTAAAGCATTGGCAGTTGAACTGTTAAGATTTTTTCTTCCGCAAATTATGTTTTACGGGTTTGTGGCAATAAGCGGGGCGTTATTAAACTGCATCGGCAAATTCAGCCCCATAACCAACTCTCCAATTTACGGCAACATTGTGGCGATATTAATGCTGCTTGAAGTTACTCTGGTGTCAAAAACATCGACTGCAGTACCAATTGCGGCAAACAATAAGTTAATATTCCTGCTGGGAATAGGGACCACTGCCAGTATTGCAGTTCAATTTATTTCCATAGTCCCCAGTCTTATAAAAAGTAATATTCCTTTAAGATTTAACTTTAATTTTAAATCAAGTGCGATTCGAGAAATCATACATCTATCGAGTTGGTCATTCGGATTCGTGATCATAAATCAAATCGCCCTCTTTGTTATTTTGGCCCTCACAGCTTCATCTGCCAAAGGATCCGTAACCGCTTACACGTTTGCGTTTACTTTTTTTCAGCTGCCATATTGGCTGTTTGCAGTGTCTATAGCCACCGCTGTGACTCCTAAGATTTCAAGATATTTTATTGGACAACAACAGAGTAGAACAACAAATTTGGTGTCGGGTGCAATTAAATCGACGATAGCGATCATGCTTCCGATATCAGGTTTTTTCCTTGTAATATCAACTCCTTTAATAACCGCTTTATTTTTTCATGGTGCCGCGTCTTCGAGCGGAGTTGCTTTAACGGCAAAAACACTTGGAATGTTTTCACTTGGATTGGTGGGCTACTCGATATTCATGCTGTCAGTCAGAATGCTTCTAGCAATGCACATGGCAAAAAAGGTCTTCTTTTTATACCTATTGGAAAATGTTATTAATGTAATATTGGCCTTCTTATTTATCAACACAATGGGAGTTAAAGGTATCGCTTTATCAATTACGGTAGCTTATACGACAGCAGCCATAGTTGCGATAGCATATTTAAATATCAAGCTGGGGGACATTCACATACTCTCTTTGGTTAAGACATTTTTTAAATCGTTGATAATCGCAGCAGTTATCGGAGTTGCGGCCGCAATCGGCTCTTCGGCCTTTCCTAACACTACATTTTTAAACAACGTATTTGATACATTTTTCGGATTAATTGCAGCCGTGGTGGTGCTTGGAGGAGTTGGAACTTTGTTTTCGCCTAAATCTACAAATATTGACCGAAGTTCAAATAAACTATAGACTTAACTAAAGGCTTTTAAGGAGCAAGATGTCAAAAACTAAAATAATTACCGACAGCGGATGTGATATTCCCTTAGATTTAATTAAGAAGTACAACATAGAAATTGTGTCGTTAACCGTCCGCTTCGGACAAGAAGAAGTGGTGGATACCATTAGTTTGTCAGCCAAAGAATTTTGGGCTAAATTTCAAAACAGTACCGCGGGATCTATGCCCGAAACCGCCGCTCCGTCACCGGGAAACTTTGTAAAGGCATTCAACAAAGCAATTGAAGAAGGATTTGACAACATAATTTGCATCTGTATTTCCTCAAAAGTTTCATCTACTTATGAATCTGCGATAAATGCGGCCAATGAAATCAGCGACAACGTAAATATTAAAGTGGTTGACTCCTTAAGCGTTTCCATCGGAGAAGGTTTGATAGTGGTTGACGCAGCCAAGGCCGCTTTGGAAGACCAACCTTTGGAAGCAATAATCGATCTAACAAATCACAACATCTCTAATCATGTGGTAATGGGTGCAATCGATAATTTGGAAACACTCAAACGAACGGGCAGAATATCGTCGTCTAAAGCCTTGGTGGGTTCGCTTTTATCAATAAAACCTGTAGTAGAGCTCAAAGACGGCAAGGTTGAAAGTGAATCGAATCAAAGAACTCGCACAAAGTCTTTAGACTATGTGATTGATAAAGCTGCCGCAATAAAAAAGATTAAACTTTTTTCAATTTTAAACGGTGAAGCCAAAGATTATGAAGCATTTAAATCAAAGATACTAGATAGGGTTGATATTGCCGAAGGCGTAGAGATCATAGAAGCCGATATCGGCCCAATAATCGGCTCTCACGTCGGTCAGGGTGCCGTCGGTTTTGCGTGTCTTACCGAGTAAATTAACTGTCAAATTAGTTTATTTCTTGTTTTAAATTATCTATGCAGGCTTTACTATACAGTAGGATAGTAATGGAGCATAATCCGTTTCAAACATAGCCTTAATAACTGGTTGTTTTAGGCTGAAATCCATGAGTTTTATTTCAAAGTTTAAAAAAAATATAACGTCTGATGTAAGCGCGGCAATAAATGATTCCGACAAAGATTCAGATATCTCTTCAAAGATAGTTGCCGTAACTGAGAGCATCACCAAGGTTATTAAAAAATATACCTTGATTCCGATTGAAAAGATAATATCGGGTGTTGTCGGATTTATGATTGCAATTTTTGTGGGACCTGCTTTGGTGGTATTGGGAATTATCGCGGTGGTCAGAGTGTTTAATAATTATGTATTAAACAGGTATGTTTGGATAACTGAGGCCGCCATTGGGGCATTTTTCTTAATTGTAGGTACGGTCTTGGTAAAACTTGCTACCAAAACCGACAAACAAGGATAATAAAAAATGTCCACTGATGCAGTTAATGAAGTTGTAATAATCGGATCCGGTCCTGCGGGATTAACCGCGGCAATCTACAGTGCGAGAGCAAACTTAAATCCGATAGTAGTGGAAGGCGAACCGTCGTCTAACTCGGACCAACCGGGGGGACAATTAATGCTCACCACAGAAGTTGAAAACTTTCCCGGTTTTCCCGAAGGCATTCTCGGTCCGGAATTAATGACAAGGATGAAGGATCAAGCCATAAAATTCGGGGCAAAATTTATTACCAGCAAAGTAACCAAAGTTAAACTAACCGACAAGATTAAGAAGATCTGGCTGTCCGATGAAAATGAAACCGAACTTTTAGCTCACAGCGTTATAATATCCACGGGAGCGAAGTCCATAATGCTTAATGTTGAAAACGAATCAAGGCTTTTGGGTTACGGTGTTTCCACATGTGCGACATGTGACGGTTTTTTCTTTAGAAATAAAAATATCGCAGTAGTCGGCGGCGGAGATTCCGCCTTGGAAGAGGCAATATTTTTAACAAAATTTGCGGACAAAGTCACCATTATTCATAGAAGGGACGCTTTTAGGGCTTCAAAAATCATGCAGCAGAGAGCTTTAAGCAATGAAAAAATCGACGTTCTTTGGAACACGGAGATTAGAGCTTTTAATGGCGAGAACTCATTGAATTCTGTTACCTTATTTAATAATTTGTTAAATAAAGAATATGAATTCGATTTAGATGGAGCATTTGTTGCAATTGGACATTCACCTAACACCGAAATTTTCCAAAACCAAGTTCTAATGGACGAAAACGGTTATATAATTACAAATAACGGTACTAAAACGAATTTGGAAGGCGTATTTGCTTGTGGTGACGTTCAGGATCACATGTATAAGCAAGCAATTACGGCCGCCGGTAGCGGATGTGCGGCCGCCATTGATACTGAAAAATGGCTCAACAACAACATTGGTTAGATATAGAAGAACACCGGTTAGATACGCGGGGATTAAATGATAACGCAATTAGACGAAAGAGAATTTGACGAACTGTTATTTGCAACAGAAGTACCGGTTTTGGTCGACTTTTGGGCAACTTGGTGCGGCCCCTGTAAAGCTATTGCGCCTATTCTTGAAGAGATAGACTCAGAGTACTCAGAAAAGCTTAGGATTGCCAAAATCGACGTCGATAAAAATCAACAAGTCGCAACAAGATACAATGTACAAAGTATACCGACAATGATTCTGTTCTCACAGGGTAAAGAGACCGCCAGGGTTATCGGCTCCATGAGCAAACAAGCCCTATTAAAAAAGCTAGAGGGCCTGATCTGATTAAAACTATCCACGATACTCAATTAGAACTTGGTTCAGAAGGCCCCGAAGTAGAGGTTCTCCAGCAAAAACTAGCCTCATTGGGTTACAAGGTCAACGGAGACGAGATCGGAATATTTGGAAACGATACTTATCTTGTTTTAACGCGATTTCAGGCAGACAGAAATCTTAAAATCGATGGTAAATGTACCGCCGATACGTGGAGACATCTGACTGAAGCCACCTGGAAACTCGGCGACAGACTTTTATATCTGCGCAAACCCATGTTACGTGGCGACGATGTAGCAAAACTTCAAATTTCGCTATCAAATTTGGGCTTTAGCAGTGGGAAAATTGACGGCATCTTCGGACCACAAACCTTAGAGGCAGTTATTGATTTCCAACAGAACCAACATATCAACAACGATGGCATGGTAGGGCCGAACACGCTTAGAGCTTTAAACAGAGTTACCCGCCCCGACACTTCACAAGTAACGTGTATTGATAATCTAAAAGAATTTATAGAATTTAAATCTAAAATTCGCTCGATTCCGAACCTCAAGATTGGAATCGGAGATATGGGTGGGTCCGATGTTTTAGTACACCTTTTAAACAAAAAACTCGGTGCCTTTAATTTAAATACGGACGTACTGACGGGTTTAAATGAAAGAGGGATCGTAACGCAAGCAAATAACTCAAACTACGACTTATGTATATTTTTTCAATACGATGAATTAATATACAGTTTTAATGTGTATCATTACAAAGGCTTCAGTTACGAATCTATGCCAGGGTTGGGATTGGGAAACTTAATTACCGAAAAGCTATCGGCTTTGAACTTATGTTCGGAAAGCGGAAATTCACTCGGCTGCTCATTCCCTATATTGCGAGAAACCAGAATGCCTACCCTATTAATAGAATTGGGCACACCCATTATTAAGCCAGCAAATTCTTACTTAATTGTAGATTCGGTATTTTCTGCAATTGCGGAATATATTTCTGCAAAATAATCAGCCGAAACTAAAGTTATTGTTTAAGCGTAACTCTAAACCTTATTGTTTAATTCACGCTTATTCACAGGCTGTGAACAAAACTGTGGATTAATTTTAAGTTAATATTTATATGCTTTGATTAAACATTAGCCTATAAATTCGCTCTAAATCCTCCAAAGTTGCAAAGTCAATCATAACTTTACCACGTTTACCGTTTAGCTGAACTTTTACACTTGTGCTCAGTTTTTCGGCCAATAGCGACTCCAACTCGAACAGACCCGGTGGGCGAAGCGACTGCCGCCCGATAGACCCAGCGGATTCAGGTTTTGATCGCTGATCGTCGAACCCGCGAGTTTCTTCGGTGATTTCCTCTGAATCATCAAAAGACTTAACCAGACTTTCGGTCTCTCTAACGATCAACCCCTCGGTTGCAATTTGCTTTGCAAGCTCTTCCTGTAAATTTCTGTCACTTAAGGACAGTAGGGCTCTGGCATGACCAGCCGTGATCTGTCCCAAATGAATTGCATTTTGAACTCCAGGGGACAGCTGCAGCAATCTAAGCGAATTAGTAACAGCTGCCCTGCTTTTTCCGATTCTTTGGGCTATCATCTCATGCGTATAGCTATAGTCATCCATCAACCTGTTATAAGCCTCGGCTTCCTCAAGAGGATCCAAGTCATCCCTGTGCAGATTTTCGATTATAGTATTTTCAAACTTTTTAACTTCGTCCAACTCTTGAATAAGTGCGGGAATGTTAAGTAATCCGACTCGCCTTGCCGCTCGCCATCTTCTTTCTCCGGCTATAAGCTCAAACTCATCGTCTCCTGTTTCACACACCAAAATAGGTTGAAGGACACCAACTTCACCGATTGAAGCGGCAAGACCTGCCAAACTCTCCTCATCAAAGTGTTTTCGTGGTTGATTAGGATTTGGCTTTATTTTAGAGACGGATATCAACCGAAATTCCGATCGACTCTCCACACCTACATCGGAAGGTATTAAGGCTCCCAGACCCTTTCCCAACCCGCTCTTCCTGAAATTAGCCATGAGCCAATACCTCCTCTGCTAAGCACTTATATGCGACGGATCCTTTTGACATCGGATCAAATATTGTAATCGGCTGTCCGAACGACGGTGCTTCCGAAATCCTTACGGATCGCGGAATTATGGTTTTGCAAACTTTATCTCCGAAGTGCTCTCTGACCTCGTCTACCACCTGAGTCGAAAGTTTGGTACTTGCATTAAACATCGTCATTACGATAGTTGTTACTTCCAAAGTGGGATTTAAGTTAGTTTTGACAAGTTGGACATTTTTTAACAATTGGCCCAACCCTTCCAGCGCATAGTACTCGCATTGGATCGGCACAAGTACTTCATTTGCCGCCGATAATCCGTTTACCGTAATTAAGCCCAGTGACGGGGGACAATCTATAAATACATAATCATAATCGCCCAAGACAAGATCTATAGCTTTTTTCAATTTAAGCTCACGACTAAAAGCAGATACCAATTCAATATCCGCACCTGCCAAGTCTATGGTAGCTGGAGCTAAAAATAAGTTCTTTACGGATGTGGCTTCAATCACATTTTCGAGCGGTACGTCATGAACTAACACGTCATACATTGAATAATCAAAGTTTCTTGGGTCAATACCCAAACCGGTTGTGGCATTTCCCTGGGGATCCAAATCAATTATCAAAATCCGTCTATTCAAATCCGCCAAAGCAGCACTTAGATTTACAGTGGTGGTGGTTTTGCCGACTCCCCCTTTTT
>DAHXLF010000077.1 GCA_027371755.1 Acidimicrobiales bacterium | reverse complement strand
GAATCCCGCAAGGGACGAGAAACCCCGCAAGGGGAAGTCACGTGAATGATCACCATAGATCACTCTGTGGCAACGGTTTAAAAGCTTTCAAAATTGGAGGCAAACGGAGGATGCTGGTTTGAAAATGAAAATATTAAGTTGCATCTAACGCCTCAAGAATATTTTTTACCCAGCAAGAAAGCAGATATTGCATTATTAAAGGACAACTTAGCTGAAGTTATTCAAAAGTTGACAAGTTCTGAGTATATGGTTTTGCCCGATGACTGCATAATGGGCTATGAAAGCGTGCTGACCAGTGTATGCAAATGATCCTTTTGGAAACCGAATTGAAATTATAGCAAAAATTACGAATTAAGGCGATAAATTCATTAACAATAGTCTAAAATTCAATGCAGTTCGCTGATTTGAAATGTAATATAAATTAGTCGAGTCCAGATAGCTTGTAATGCATATTTGTATCGATTAAATTCAAAGTTTAAACGGTGTTAGGCGATTTTGAGTAAGTTACCTTAGTTCGCTTTAACGAAGCTTTGATTTTAATTTTCTTAAGAGTTGTTTTAATGCTATTAATTTGCCGGCTATGGCCGGAAATTTAGTTTGGATAAATTCAGCCAGATATCTTTCATTTATTCGAAGAAGATCCCGTGCATTTTGCGGTCGTTTATTATCTTGCGGAAACGTATCGTGGATCGGTTGAATAGGTGGATTTGGTTTAGCCGTTTCTATCACAAGCAAAGAACTCTCCAAATATTTAAGGTTAGATAAATTTTGCAATAAATAGTTCATTTGATCCAAAAATAGATGGCTAGCATCGGTCCAATTGAACAGATGGGTAGTATCAGTATCTACTGATACCCGTAAGTCTAAAGGAAAGTCTGATTTTTCTTGAATTTGCAGTTTTTCAATTGAGTTTAAAAGCGATTCGTCGCTTTCGGCTTCAAATAACAAGTTGGAATATCGTGACAACTTTAGACTTGCAAGAATTTCGTCTGTGAGTTTTGATCTAACAAAAATTACCGGTTTGCCTGCGGCCAATGCTTCTATGATTGGAAATCCAAATCCTTCAAAGACTGATGGAAAAATCACTATGTCAGCCTGTTCGTAGTACGCGTCAATCATTTCACGGGGCTCAATTCCGCTGTTTAATGCAATTACGTCCTTTGATCCGTTATATCCCAATGATACGATATTTGCATCAGCAAAATTGCTGTAAATTAAATCCGTAAAGTAGGTGACTCTTTTATGTTCGAAATGGTTTCCGACTACAAATAGAGTAGTTTTCTCCGGTCGGCATTGTTGTTTATTTAGTTCATTGGGCGATTTGTAGATGAGATAATCCGTTGGATCAATTGAACCCCAGCAAAAGAAATCATTTTCTCCAAACTTTCTGTTGAATCTGCCGTTAAATTCGTACATTCCGTTTTGAGACAAGAAACAAAGTGAATGAGCATATTCAGCAATAAACTTCCAATAGAAGTGTAACTCCGGCGTATCGTTAAGAAGGTAGTTGCAATCAAAAGCGATTGAGTCTAAAAAATAATAAACATTTATAGGGGCCAAGCAATAGTTTAGATAAGTCGTGTCGTAAGAAAATGGTTGACTTAATAAAATTCTAATCGTAAAGTATTGATCAATTTCATTTACATCAAAGAAGATATTCAATCCTTCAAGTAGTGACTTTAGGTTAAAGGCTTCGTAGGCCATAGTCGATATCAAAACATTAAGTTTAAACTGGTCGACTATTTTATTTGTCTCTACCAGGGTTTTTAGCAATTCGATATCAAGCTTTGAGGTTCCATTTGGAACGTTAGTTAGATTGCTTAAATCCAGCAGTATTGATGGCTGACCCGAGGGTTTACTCGCAGCTATTAAGTTCGTGTATCGATTCGTCGGTAACATTGAATATGTTTTAAGCGATGATCTTAAAGATGGGTTGATGTCCTCCGATAAGGAATTTAACAGCGTCACGTTGTCTGGCAAAGAGTTAACCGATGACGAGTTAAATGCTTCGGAGAAATTCGCAACTAGTGTCAAGTATCCAAGGTTATTGCAGGCGGTGACAAAATTGTACCAAGACTTATCGACCTGAAATTGGGCTATAAACGTAGAGGTTAATTGCAACATCGACGCAGATATGTATGTGTTAATGATTGGAGCAATCGGAATGATTGAATATCTGTTCAGCGAATTTAGTTGGTATTCGGCCATATCCTCTATTCGCAAGGTGAAACTTGGTCGACTAAATAAATTTTCTGGCCGAAGAATTGTTGTAGTGTAAGAACAAATTGAAATTAAGTTTGTACGGGGAGTGATGAATCCGAATTTCTCATCCAATTCAGAAATTTCGATGATATCTTTTAAGAAATTAGAGCTGTAATCAAAGCAGTCAGACAATACGCAGACGGAACTATTGGCTTTTGAACTTAAAGAAAGTATGTCAGAGATATTTGATACTAAATCGGTTTTAGAACCCAAAAAAGCGGAGTTGATTGCCGCATTTGCTAGATCAAAAGAATCCGCTTTGTCAAAGTGGATGATGTCGTCCAAACTTGACCGAGTGTTGTTTGATAAAAGAAATATTTCATTAATGGGCATTGAGATTTTCTCAAAAAAGCCCAAGGCGGTGAAAAAAGCTTCTAATTCAAAGTTTTTAAATTCGGTTATTATCAGAACTATGTTAAGACCGTTTGGTGACACCATTACTCCAAAAATAAAGCACCTATCAATTGTAACAAAATGAATTTAGTTTAAACCTACTTTTGCTTTGCACCGACATTAGCGGTTATTTCAGTACTGCTATTGGGTTTTTGAAATTATTTGTTCTTAGATTTCTTGGCAAAACAGGTCTGTCCGAAGCAAATCTGATATGACTTTGTTCCATTAAAAGTTTAAGGCACCAAATGAACCAATGATCTACTCTGTTTAAGCAAATTAGCAGTAAATTAAATCTTGGACTTGATCATTTTAAATTTGATCATTTTAAAATTGTGCAACCTAATTTGAATTTGGTCGATAGTTGTACTGCGCCGACTGAACCGAACTCACAGTTTGCCTGGTAGGATGGGGAAAATTTAAATAGTAGGCAAATTATGCATAACGTTCATCAACTTGTGCAAATATACCGGTACATCGTAGGCGGTAAATATTTTGCAAACCAAATATGTTGTTTTGGGTACTTTGGTGCAATATCTTGGAGTCGCATGCCGGCATCGGCAATAAAGATGCAGAAGGTTGCTTGCATTGCGGTTGTTACATCTTGTCTTGAAAATTCGAACTCGTTAGCATTACGCTGATATTCTAAGACACTTGCAGTAAGAAAGTTGCATAGGGTTGCATACGGACACCTGTTGCAAAACACTACGGGGTAACAGTTAAACCGTGTCCTCCGAGAAGAGGAAATAGAAAAGGAATAGTGGAAGCAGCTGTTAAATATGTTTCCGGTAATTGGTATAGGACACTTAGTTGTCAAAATCAACAAGAAGCTCAAGTATCTTTGGATAGATTTTTAGTTGATATCGCCGATAAAAGAGTCAGATATGGATCTGACGGTCAGAAAACAACCGTCGGATTATTGGCCAAAACCGAAACATTAATTGATTTACCTACCCCATATCCGGCAACTATAAGAGTTGAAAGAACTGTTCAAGCTAATGCCACTATTTCATTTAGAGGTAATTCATATTCAGTACCACCAGGGTTGTCGGGGTCAACTTTAATTGTTGAGCATCGTCTAATAGATAAATACATACAGATCTATTCAAGAACACGAACCTTGATATCAAAACATGAAATGGCATTAGATGGTGCGGGCAAGTTAATCAGATCTGACGAACACCACAAACTGTTAGAACGCTCTGTTTTGTCTATTTTTACTACTAAAAGCCCCTGTGATAAGAAAGGAAACTTTCCGCTCTCTGAAAATTCAAGAAAGTTAGCAGCAAAGTTAACCAATGTGTCTGATTTTGAACCCAGTGTTGATTTAACCATATACGAAAAGATGACAAAATGACAGAAGAATCCATATATCAACAGCTTAGAAGCCATCTAAGCAAACTTAAGTTAATTTCAGCAGCAGAGTTTTTGCCAACTGAACTTGATTATGCGACAAAGAATAATCTTGGCTACAGTGCCTTTCTAGAAAGGCTCTTAGCCCATGAGTTAAAAGCAACCATGGAAAGGCGTACCGGTAACAATCAGGCTAGTTGACGCATCTAGTATTTTATCATTTCTATGCTACTTTAACTTTATCTCCTTTCGAATTTGAGGTAGATCCTACAGTTACTGACTCTGTTGGTGTGAAGTTTCTAATCTTTTTCATCGACCATCTCTGTGGATTTAGATTCATTGCTTTTTGGTATATTAATTCCCTATTTTTTAAAATATCAATATCTAGTCCGTCATATTTCTGATTAGGAGTTACATAATTGATTCCCGAATGCATATGTGAGCCATTATAAGTTTCAATAAATTCAGTCACCCACTGTCTAGCTTTTGTAATATCTTCTAATCCGCCATATGGATATGCTGGAAAATATTTCAATGTTTTGAAAAATGATTCAATGTGGGCATTGTCATTTTTAACTCTAGGTCTAGAATAAGTTTTTGAAATATTAAGTGAATATAGAAATTCCATTAGAGTCTGACCCTTCATAGGTGAACCATTATCTGAATGAAATATTTTAGGTTTAATTCCTTTTAATTTTGGAATAGCTTTAAACATAACAGATCTTAAATTTTCAGATGATTCAACCTCATAAACTTCAAAGCCAACTATCTTTCTAGAATAAATGTCAATTATTGCATACAAATAATAAAACATGCCAAGTACCGGTCCAGGTAACCAAGTTATATCAGTAGCCCATACGTCATTAGGAGCATCAGCTACTAATTGAGGTGCATTTCTTTTAGTTGGATGTTTAGTTCTACCTCTCCTAATATTTTCCTTATACTTTCTTAGAATTCTGTAAAATGTTGTTTCAGAGGCTATATATCTACCACGATCAGCTAATATCGGTACTATTTGAGCAGGTGGAAGAGTTGCAAACTCTTCTGAATGACAAATATCTAGAATCTCTTTTTCTTCTAATTCAGTTAATGCAAAACCAGGCTTTAATCTGATGGCTCCTTTTCTCTTATCTAGAGTTAATTCACCATCTGATCTCCATCTTTCAAAAGTCCTAACTGAAATCTTTAGTACCTCACAAGCTTTTAAATACCTAGCACCGCTACTGTGAGCTTGATCAATTAAGTTAACTGCAACCAAGCGATCTGAGGTAGGGATTAGTCGTCCCGGTTTCCCCCCCAGATCGCTTGTACTTTTTTTTGGAGTACAAGTAGTGCAGCAGTTTCAGCTAAAGCTTTTTCTTTATACCTAAGTTCTTTTTCAAGCCTTTTAACAGTAGTGTTTTGTTTAGCTAGTTCTTTACTAACGCCTGGATCAACTACTGGTGATTTATTGAATGCATTTATCATCGATTTCTTCCACAAGGCTAACTCTTCTTTCAAAATACCGTGTTGCCTTAAGTATTCACCTACTTCTAATTCAGACATCGAACTAGTGTCTAATACTGCTTGGAATTTGTCATTTGATGAAAATTTAGAAGTCTCAACCTGTAAGCTACCTTCTCTAAGTAATTTCTTCTTAAAATCCACTTTCCATCCATAAAGAGTAGTTGTTGGAATATTTAGTCTTCTAGACAGTTCCTGTATTTCTCCTGACATTACAGAACCATTCGCTATCTGTTTTCTAAAAGTTTCCAACGCTTCTTCTTTTTGAGCTCAGGAATAACGAGTCTCCATAATTTATTCTCCATTTCTTACCCTCAAGTTTAATTGTTCATGCGACAACTTTCCTGATACTGAGGGGATCTTGACACATGTTTGGGTTACTAAGGCAAAAACGAATAACCGTGCCTGAGTTTCCAAATAAAATACTTTTCCAAAAATACTTTTGTAAAGTCATAAAACACGTTAGGAATCATAATGGCAAATAAACGCGGTTTGAAAAGTGAAGTACCGATCAAAATAACTTCTTTTTTACCGGCATCCATTACACAAAGCGCGGGAATACGACCCCACGGTTTTTCTTTGAAATTAGATTTACCCTGTAGCGCCATAACTACGTTATGTGCGACAATTTTGCCTGTAGCGTCGCTCGGGTAACCTGTTTTGGGCACACCAAATTGTACCCCGCTGGCTTCAAATGGAGGAGGAACGTCTACAGCAAGACCGGCTCCCCATACATTCGAATACTTCTTATGTTGATAGCTTGGTTTAACATCTAAAAAGTAATTTTGCGGAGTTTCAAGCTTCGGCGAATTTATTATTAGATCTACCCCCGTAAAAGGAACCATAAGCATTTTAAATCGGCTCTCAATTATTTCACCCGTATCCAAAATGACTGCATCTTTAGTGACCTCTTTTACCGCTGCTGATGTGCGATATTTTATTTTAAAGATCTGATTAAATCTTTTAAGATACCATTCGCCTAAAGGCATACCATCTATACCGAAATGACCTAAATAAGGTTCTGGTGTAATCCAATACAGGTCAACTTGTTTGCGAATCTTCTCTTGACGTAACCATTTTTCAACATTGTATAAAAATTCATAGGCCGCACCCATGCAGCTAGCTTTTTGAGTAGCACCTACGACTATGGGACCTGGGTTTTTCTTAAATTCTTCAAGTTTGGCTCTGGTGTCAAGCGCTCCGTCCACAGAACCGATGTAGCAGGCGTGTTCTCGTACACCCGGAGCAATGTCACGATTAAGCTTAGGGCCAGTCGCTATCACAAGCTGATCATAATAATGTTTACCTTTTTCAGTCACTACCTCTTGTTTGTCAGGATCAATAGTTAGTGCGGTATCGACAATAAAATTAATTTTTGCCTTGTCAAACATTGGTTTACGGGGAATAAGGCAATCACTAACTTCACGACGACCAATCGGTACCCAAATTAATGACGGAAAATAAAGGGAATTTTCTTGCTTATCGATAACCGTAACTTCTACCGCTTTTTTAAGTTTTCGCTTGATTTCAAGTGCCGCACTTGCTCCGGCAAAATTTGCACCGATGACCAGGACGTGTTTCATAATCAATTCCTCTTTATTATGCCTCTATCAATTCAAACTTTATCAGATTAGTCGCCTTTGCACAACGGAATTAACCGCAAACAAGCAACGAGATTATACGTGAAGCCTCAGCAACATTATCCGCAAACAGCCAACGGAGTTATACGCGAACAATTCTGAATTCGCATAACCTTTCTTGCAACTGGCGAATTGAAATAAAAAAAATTATAAATAACGGTAAAACAAAGTAAGAGATTGGAGTACAGAAATGTATCAAATACCAAAGACTTAAAGCTTAACTTTGAATTTGACTTTAAAGTGTCGATTTATCAGATATCAACTAGTTTAAATTTGAGTTTTTCTACCGTTTTATTATCAGGAGCTTTATCGCAAATGATCTCATAGAGATCCTTATTAGTTAAAGATTCCATTTTTTTTAAATCAATCTCAAATCTATCGATTATCGAAGTGAATCGTGAAATAGTTGAAATTGAGACTCCAACTACTTTAGAATTCAGGATCTATCTGTCGGATATCTTAGTTTTTATTTCAGATTTAATATTTGCATAATGTTACTCATATTGTCACTCCATTTTCTGTTTTGTTTGTAAATAAGTCATTCAACTAACTTATTATTAAAAAACACAATTACATTTCCAAGTGTGCGAGAGTTACTGGAATTAGTATGCAAGAGTTGCTGGAATAAACGAATAATCTGAAAAATTTACCGACTACTTATTAATCGCATCGGTACATCCACTTAATTCCCAACTTGGTGATGGAAGTGAAGTATATAAAAAATTCTTTCCTGTATCCCGTAAGCTTAAGCATTCTGTAATAGTACCCTCTAGTTGTTTTGCCATAAATCTTGAATATTTCGATACTACCCTTGCAAATCCCAACTTGACCTTATGGCAATATTATTTATTAAATCAGCGATTTCAGTTTCAGATTAATCAGGGCAACTAAAGTCATTAATAACTGCGGGACCGTCCCATGTATGATTAAACGAATCCCATGTAGCAGGTGATCTTTGTAGTTTTCCATCTTGATGACATCCGGTTGAAAGAGTGTGAAATATTGGGTCTGCTGCTAATCTATTTAATCTGACATTTCCGGGGTCTCCTGCACCAGAAGGAGATCCTTCTGTACCTGTTAAGTTTTGAAAACCATAATATACAATTGTTCCGCCAACTATTAATCTTGAAATAACGATCAAGACAACCACAAGCACTATTATAAGCTTTTTAAGTGATTTTGGCCCATTCCAAAGCTAACTCCAGATATTTCAAATAGAATCTTTTTTAGTTTGTTTTCTTTATTAGGATCCATCACTAGTCTCTTATTTTAAATAGCACCTATGATAGCTTCCATCTATTAATTTTAAATGGATTCATAGCTGCATATGCTGGTAAAAATTAACTAACCACTATGATGAGTTGTTATTAAGTTATCGGTCTAAAATGTTTGACCTATCTTCCATTTTTTAAGGCAGCTGTAAAATATACATATGGACCTTGTAGGACAGCTTTCAAATTTTCATAACTGATCGTAAAATTATCCACCTTACCATTTCCGAAGTTTAAAATAGACGAATATATTACTTCGCATGAAACCTTCAAAGCGAAACTTTCTTTAAGTTTATCAACTGGAGCGATTTAGCTCAAAGTCATTCTTGGACGAATGTTTAATAGTTTTGATATGTGGTTTAGAGTTGGAATCATACAAGTAATTCGAGAAGGGTTAAAGCGATAGATTAAACAAATGAGATTTTGACAAAGCTTGATGCGACCAATTAATTCTCTAAATTATAGATAATTACGCCCAAGGATATTATAATTATCCTAAACACAAAAATCTAAAGGTTTGTATGAACTTTTACCAAAAATTAAATAATTCAATTCATAAATGCTATATTGAGCAGAATTTCAACGTAAATCTGCCAATACTAAACTCCAATGACCATAACCGAAATTACACGTGATGCACTTTTCAAAGAGTTGAAGGGTCTTCCACTTTACTGGTGGGGTAATATGTCTGAATTAGACTTTCTGAAGCGTTTATGTAATCTAACTGAAATGCCGTCAACCGATAAACGATTCCCTGACGCCGAAGGCGATATCCGGCAACACCGGGTAAATAACTTAGACTGGGACGATTATTGGATATTCTATGACGAGAGATTTAATCTTCAACGAAACGATAAACTTTTGCTCGAATTCTTAGCCGCAACCGTCCACCCTCTAGTGTGTCCCGATAGGGAGCAAGCTCAAGCACTGGTCAAAATATATAACCGACATCTGTCTTTTGATGGTTGGGAACTTGCCGAGGTATATCAGGAATCCGGTCGATTCATTTATGGCCCTCGTGAGCTAACTGCGACTCCATCAGCGTTACGCCGTTTAAGCACGATTGCTAAAGCAAACGACTTCGAATACCTGAACACTCAGATCGCAAGAATGGAAGCTTCGATTGAATCCGACCCAGAGTTGGCAATTGGAACCGCTAAGGAACTGGTCGAAACCGTCTGTAAGACTATACTGCAATCTTTTGACGTAGTCCCCGAAGGGAGTTGGACTCTTACTAAGCTTGTAAAAGAGACATCGAACGCCCTTAAAATAACTACTGCCGACGTAGCTGATGATGCCCCCGCAGCCGAAACTGTCCGAAAAATTCTCGGCAGTCTCAGTGGAATAGTTGACGGGTTAGGCGAACTCAGAAATGCCTACGGGACTGGGCATGGGAAGCCGTTGGGAGCAGGAGGCCTCCGGGCTCGTCACGCCAGTCTAGCCGTAGGGGCTGCATCTACCCTTGCTCTTTTTCTCTTTGACACTTTCAAGCATAAACAACAACGATAACTATCGCGTGAGGACATCGACTTGCCGCCATAATAAGGAGCCGGAATATTTTTAACCGGCCAGAGAACTTTAAATAATTCCCAGAAGCCAGACATTACCTTGAAAGTGTTCTTAACCCAAGTTTCCCGAACTTGAGACAAAACCCCAGGTAGAAGCTTTAAGAGTGTTATTTTTGGACACTACAAAGTACCGATTACCCTATGTTTCCGCTTCAGTTTATCTTTGATATTTAGGGCTTCA
>DAHXLF010000076.1 GCA_027371755.1 Acidimicrobiales bacterium | reverse complement strand
GCTTGGAGGTTTTGAAGAATTGGTTGAATTCATATTAAGACGACTTTTAAGTTCATCAATGATGAACTTTTGTTCATTCACAATTTTAACCAGCTCGTCATATTTAGACTTAAGATCTAAATATCGTTCTTCAAGTTTTTCGTAACTAAGTTTTATTATTGGAGTTACCTTATCTAAATCGGTTCACTCTCTCCCAATACCATTAAACTACAAACGAATGTTAAAGTGGTGGATTTTGATAAGGTAGTACCTGAATAGTTACAAATAATTTAACTATTTTTATTGAAGTTAGATTCAACAGCCAATCTTGAATTTAGCAAGCCAAAAAATGTGGTGCTTTTTGGACCGACCCCGCGTGCCACCCCCCGGGGTGGGGTCAAATATTCGTTAAAATTGGGCTCTTAAAGGGCGGCTGAGATAATTTTTGAACTGCGCCAAACTTTGCGTAAGCTTTGTAAACTATTTAATGTCGCTTTGCAATAAGTTGGGCACAGTCAAACGAAAGGAATCAATTGCTAAATTCGGATTTAATTAACAACGCTCTCAATTATCAGTTGAGGATTGAAACAAACAAGCTTCAAAAAGAGCCAACGCGGAAATTGATAATTGTAAGTTGCATGGATTCTAGGTTGGATATCTTTAAAGTATTTGAACTCGAATCCGGACAGGCTCATATTGTTAGAAATGCCGGCGGGGTTATTACCGAAGATGTACTTAGATCGATTGCCATATCTCAACGAAAACTCAATACCGAAGAAATTATAGTTATGCAACATACCGATTGTGGATTAAAGATTCTTGATGACGAAGAATTCATCGGTGAGATGGAATCCATAGGAGGAAAAAAGCCGAATTGGAAGACATACGCCTTTAAAGACAGTCAGGAAAACATGAGAAAATCTCTAGAGTTGATAAGAAATACCCCTTATGTAAAGTCCGAAAATTTGGTTGGTCTGATTATCAATGAAACCACTGGCGAAGTTCAAAGAGCATAACTAATTAGGTCTATCCAGGTATTATGTATTTAAGGTATCGCGGAAACAATTTGGTGGAAATTCGGATATGCAAAGTTCTTACGATGGAATCTGGCGAACAAGATGATAGAGATATTTAAATTTGCGGCGGTCCAAAAATTGTGCCGCTGTTCAGTTTAATTTATAGATATATATAAAGTTGCGGTCAGTAAATGTCCAGGCAGTTTCCAGCAATTTTAATTTGCCGTTAAAATCTTTAAATCAATAAATTGAGTTTTAATAAAATAGATTTAGCTAATTTATTGCCCGTTGGCTACGTTTTGTGCACCTTCTAAGGCCTCAGATAATTTGTTGTAGGCCTCTTGAGCAAGTCCACCCAACTCTGCACCGCCAATTAGCTCCCTGGGATCAACGGCTTTGACTATTGTTCCGATTTCGCCTTGTGCTTGGGTGAGCGTAACGTTACAGGGGAGCAACAGTGACAAATCCAAGTCATGAATTAAAGCTTGGTGGGCAAATTTAGGATTGCAGGCCCCCAAAATAATTAAGGGCTGGAAATCTACGTCAATCTTCTTTTTAAGGGTTTGACTTACATCAATTTTCGTTAGTATGCCAAAGCCCACTTTTGCTAATTCCGCCGACAGTATCTCTTCGGACTTTTCAAAATCGGTGTTCAATTTTACTGTAATGCTGTTCATTGGTATTTATCCTTTCTATGGTAATAATGTAAATTAAATGATTTTTGTAAAAAGTTTTTCGAGTTCTTCGAATCCATAATCGTCTTGGCTTGAATGTGCGTTTTCGTTTTGAACGCAATATTTCAACGCAGATGTAAACAGATTAACGGTCGCGCTTTGAAGGGCCTTGTTGGATGCCGCAAGTTGAATAATTATCTCTTTGCAATCTTTATTATCCGCAAGCATATTTTCGATTGCGGTCAGCTGACCTTTTATCCTAGATATTCTATTTTGAGTCTGTTTGGATATTTCATTTGGAAAGTTCATAAAAGCTCCCTTGATTTTATGCTGAACATCGGTTTGGACCTAACTCCAGATTAGCCAGAACCTCAAGCGGAATCTCACCTAAACCCATATTGGATTTAATTATGTGCTCATAATGGTTGGGACGTTGCGATTCTTTAGAGGATATCCATTCTATAAATTCTTGTTTGGGGTAGTCAAGTTCCTTTATCTTGAATTTTAATTCATCAAGCGTTATGCTGATAACTTCGTTCTTCTTTAAAATGGTATCGCTTCCGTAGTGGGCCGGAAATATTAATGTTTCGCCAGGAAACTTTAAAAGTTTACCGTGTAGGGAATCGTACAGATTTTCTGCAAATTCTCTGGCTTTGCTTGCAAGATCAGGGCGGCCAATGCCGTCTATAAAAACTGTGTCCCCCGTCAAAAGTACTTTGTCGTTAATGTTAAATATAACCGAACCGTTGGTGTGGCCGGGTGTTCGAATTGTAGATATTGAAATAAAAGACCCACCTTCTACCCTAAAAACTTGACTGTCTTGCAAAGGCGTGAATTCAAAATGATAGGTGTCTAACGGGGTTAAATATAATTTAGCGTCTGTCGCAAAAGATAGGAATCTGGCTCCGCTCAAATGGTCGGCATGCAGATGTGTATCGAAAATTTTGGTAATTGGTTTTTTTATGATTTGTGCCAATTCCAGATACTTGTCAACATGAATAGACGGATCGACTACAAATATTTCGTCGGAGGAGACAATTAGATACGAAAGACATCCCTTCCCGAGTCTCCTGATTTGAATGATAGTCAAATCATCGAAATTAACTTGAGCGGTATCGTATGCAGCCCCCCATGCTTTCATTCCGCCGTCGATATTAATCGCATCATAGCCTAGCTGTTGAAGTACTTGACATCCGTAGCTTGATCGATTTCCAGAAGCACAGATTACGAGTATTCTTTTGTCTCGGGGAATACTGTCAACGTTGTCGAGAAGTTGACCTAATGGTATATTTATCGCCTGTTTGAGTGACCATTGAGCGAATTCTTCTTTCTCTCTAACATCTACTATGATCGAATCTGATTGATCAAAAATATGATCGGTAAGTTGGTGGGCAGGTATAGATTTAACTGAAGCGCCTTTCATATAATTACTCAACATATACCCCATGGGGTATATTCCCGTTAGGTAAAATTATATGTTAAATTTATATTCGGAGCTACTGTTGAAATTGTATTGTAAAGTTGTTTTCTTTGCGCGGTTCAAATGCATCTGTAAGTAGCTACGGCTGTTTTTAGTCTTGTATCGATGAATTTGCAGCTTGAGTGATGTATTGAATGCCACATTGTAACGGATTTGGAAAAATTACCCCGGTAAATTCGGGGTTTGAAACTTTTAGTACCTTTAAGGGCAATAGACTTAATAAAAGTACTTTTACCGCAAGAGTTAACTTTTCTTGCCTTAAATTATGACGCTACCGGGTTAAATTTTTGGTTTGCCTCATTTGCCCGACTTAAACCGCTATTCCTTTTTTGGGAAATATTTTGGGTTTGCGTACAACTAAAGCCAATATAATATTTGACAATCGATTAAATTTAAAACAGTTTTCATGAGAGGATCATACACCACTTCCAGACACCACAGAATTGCCCAACGAAGGGAAGTATTTAGAAGAAGAAGAAGAAACTCCTTAGTTGGGGCAACAATAATTGTGATTCTATTTATTGCACTTATAAGTGCTTCCTTAAGTTTTGGTATAGCAAAACCAACCTTTAGGGCAAATATATCGTTACCGCAAAGTTATACTGTCTCGGCGGTATCTAGCGGTATTCAGTGGCCGCCGAATCCGATTGAATCTGCCGTAGGTGTGGTTGGTTCGGGCGTTCTTGCAACCAGCGGAAGCGTAACCCCAAAACCTTTGGCGAGTGTTACCAAGCTTATGACAGCCTACATTATTCTAAAAGATTTTCCGATGTCTGTGGCATCCAACGGATTTAATTACACGGCTACCATGCGTGATCAAACCGAATGGGCTAAGGATGTTTCGCAAGGAGATTCTGAATCTAGAGTCGCCGCCGGAGAAGTGCTAAATGAGAGGACTTTGCTGACATATCTACTTATCCCCAGCGCAGATAATGTAGCCGTAATTTTGGCACGCATTGATGCGAAAACCGTGGCAAACTTTGTTACCAAAATGAACGCTCAGGCAAAAGTGTTGGGGATGTACAATACTACGTATTTGGATCCAAGCGGCTTAAATCCAGGGGATGTTTCAACTGCTTACGATCAAACCGTTCTGGCAATGAAATTGATACAAAACCCTGTTGTGCGTCAGATTGTAAACCAACCGAGTATCAATTTTCCTGTATCGGGATGGCAGCAGAGCACAAACCCGATGCTCGGCGTCGACGGTACATTTGGGATTAAAACTGGATTTACACCTCAAGCGGGTGGGGTGTTGGTTTTTGCCACACCTTTTGATTATCAGGGAACGTCTTTAACGATAATCGGGGTGATGATTGGGTTAGCGGGTACCTATTCCATCTTAAAGCAGCTTGCGCATTACGGACAACTACTGTTCCAAAGTGTTACGGCCGGACTGACTAAAGTCAATCTGCCAAGCCAAAACGTAATAGGCCAAATTGCTGAAGTCGGTGGATCAAATCTGAAATCCAACTTAGTGGTTCATGGGATTTCGACTTATTTCGAAAGCGGAACTCAAATCACTTATTCCAGAAAAATATTTCGGTTAAATAAATCTTCAATGCGTCAAGGTTCCGTTGTCGGCACATTATATGCTTCGGCTGGAAATCTAGCAACATTTCGCTTTAAAATATATGTCGGGCAATAGTAAATATTTATTAAGGTAAGTGAAAAACAAAGTGTGGTACCTTATCTTAAGCGTAGGAGTTTAAACATGATAAATAATCCCGACAATAATCCTAAAATGGATCCGCAGTATATGCCGCAAAATTATGCAACTAATGTTCCACCTCAGCCTTATGGTTATCCGCCGGCGCAAACACCGACTAATGCGCCTTTGGCTCTGTTGTCAATTACAACGGCGTTGGAAATTCACGGAAGCAAGGTGGTCCAAGAGTTGGGTATTGTATATGGAATTGTAGCGCGTTCCTTGGGTGTCGGTAAATCGATAACGGCAGGTCTGAGAACAATAGGCGGTGGTGAGATTAAACAGTATACACAATTAGTCGAAGATTCCAGACGACATGCTTTGGACCGAATGATTGATAATGCGAGGATTGTTGGCGCAAACGCTATTATTGCCGTAAAATTTGATTCTTCTGAAATAATTCAGGGCGTTACCGAAGTAATAGCTTACGGAACGGCAGTGGTAGTTATTCCCCAAAATCACCTTCAGAATTGATATTTTACGGTTGGTTGAATCAATTAATAGGTGGCGAATTAGGTTGTGCTTGGAATACTATTTTTAGTGATATTCTTATCATTATTTGTTGCCGTGATCGGCGTGGTGATTTACAGTTTTTTTAGGAAGCGACATGGCGAGGAGTCCGTATATATTAATAGCAATTTAATAAAAACGGCTGAGGTGTTTCGAGATCCTTCTACCAATAGACTTATGCGAGTATGGGTGAACCCGAGTAACGGCAAACGTGTCTATTTGGCTGAAGGTCAGTTGCCTGGCAATATTTAGTCAACTGGTTTATTGTTCGAATTAAGCTAACTGAAACCTTTAAAATTGGTTGGTTTAATAGACGGAGAAAGATGATAGTTTTAATAAGGCATGGTCAGACAGCATGGTCGCTAACCGGCCAGCATACGGGATTGACCGACATACCGTTGACAGATGTCGGAGTGGAAGGTGCAAAGCGTCTGGCACCTTATCTAAGAGAGATCAAATTTTCCAGGATTTTGAGTTCTCCTCTTGCACGAGCAAAAGATACCGCAAAGTTTGCCGGATTCGAAGAAATTGAGATTGATCAGGATCTAGTCGAATGGGATTACGGAGATACCGAAGGATTGACTTCGGCTGAAATGGCAAAAAAAATTCCCGGTTGGTCGCTATTTAAGAATGGGGTTACAAACGGCGAAAGTATTCAAGAAGTTAGTTCGAGGGCGCAAACGGTAATATCAAAAATTGAAAGAGACGTAGACAAGAACGTTTTAATTTTTGCCCACGGTCATATCTTGCGTATTTGGGCGGCTTGTTGGTTACAGCAAGATCCGCATTTTGCCGCACGTCTTGTTTTGGATCCGTGTTCGGTAAGCATGTTAGGTTTTGAACACGATGCCAAGGCTGTCTTAAGATGGAATATTACCGATGTCTGAAAAATGGAATGAGACAACGTTTCTGTCTTGATACTTTTAACGAATCGGTTGAATTAATGTTGGTTTCAACAGTAAATTAATTAATGGATTTTTATGACACTTTTAAGATTTAGTGACGCATCAGAGTATAAATCTGTTAATGCAGGCGCTTAACGTCTGATTTACCAAGAGATCGATCGACCATATCCTGAATTGTAAAGGTGGAAAGATGTTCTCTCATATGTTTTCCGACTTCATCCCAGACCTCAAGCAATATGCACTGTCCTTCGTGTTGACAGGCACCGTTTTCATGTGGACGACCAAAGTCTCCAGCCGAGATAGGACCGTCAACCGCACTGACTATTTCGCCCAAAGTAATTTGGTCTAATGGTCTGGCCAACACATAGCCTCCGCCAACTCCGCGCTTGGAAACTACCATTCCCGCACCTTTTAAAGCGAGAAGAATCTGTTCTAAATAGGGTTGAGGCAGTCCGGTTCTGTCGGCCAAATCCTTGACCGATGTCGGGCCGGAATCATCTTTGTGTAAAGCTAACGAAAGCAACGCTCTTGAAGCGTAGTCTCCTCGTGTCGAAACTCGCATATCTAATATCTTAGTGTAACCTTTTTGAGGTAACTTCCTTAGCTTACCTGAAGTAAGAGACGACTAAGCCTGAGAGCAGTTATAAAAGGTCGATAATTTCAAAAAGTTGTGTATAACAAAATTTACGTTAGTTCCAACCCAACGAAACGTTATGTAAATTTTGTGGCAGAATGTGGCAGAATGCTTCAGCAGCGAGCGTCAATATTGTGTAGCCTAAAAAAGCACATGTAGTGATATTGGGGTTGTCAACTGTTACCGTAGTAGTGCACTATAACACTCGATAGTATGGTACAACATAGATATGAACCTCGCTGAATGGGCAGAATCGCAAAAGGTGGCACGTGTCACGGCTTATCGCTGGTTCCATGAAGGAAAGTTACCAGTACCCGCCCGCAAGGTTGGGGGACTGATCCTGGTGGATATTCCCGACAGCGCCCCCAAGGGACAGACCGTAGTGTATGCACGCGTGTCCTCGGCTGATCAAAGATCTGACCTGGACCGCCAAGTAGCACGAGTCACTATGTGGGCGACTTCCAGGGAAATTAGCGTTGATAGGGTGGTTACCGAGGTTGGGTCGGCTTTGAACGGCCATTAGAGACTTGTTAATTACCTCAGTGGTTACTTTAAATCCCGAACTCGTCAGGTTGTAGCTTAAACTTACTTCAAGCTCAAACGGATAGCCTTGTTGTGCCACCAGAAAACTCTTTAATTTTAAGGAATCTTCAGTGATACTTTCTTCGTAGAACTTATCCCATCGCAGCAACCCGTGAATGGCATTATTGTGAGCTACCTCATTAATCGGAAGTTGATATTGCGTACCCAAATATTCGTAAACTCCCCCTTTAATTCGATTCGGCCAAGGAAGCAATATCTGTCCCTGGCCGCTCTCAATAAAATTACCGTTAAACTTTTCGGCCAAATAATTAAATCCGAAATAGTTAAAAGCAACCAACGCTCCTCCGTCTGGGGATACTATAAGTTCAGAATCTCCATTTTTCAGCTTAAATTCTTTTGCCATATTGATTATCCATCTACATTTTAGTTTTACGTTTTTGTTTCTAATAGGTATGGTTTAATTACGATATTACCAATTAAGTCGAGATCAAACCGCAAAGTGAATTTATTCGATTCTAAACTTATTAGTAATCGTCTTGGTTTAACTCGAATTATTGCTGTTAGGCTGTCGAAATTTATTGTCATTTAACCATATTTTAAGCCACAATTTAAGCCAGTCGGTTCGGTTATCTTCTAAACTTTATATTAACCGCTTGATATCATTAAGGATATAAATAAAGCCTTTTATTCGGGGTAATTTAATGAAAATTTTAATCACAAACGATGACGGAATAGATGCTGAGGGTATTCAAATACTTGCTCTGCAGCTGTTTAAAGACGGTTTTGATGTAACGATTGTTGCGCCCAAAGAAGATTCAAGCGGCGCCGGAGCTGGCGTGGGTCAGGTCTACCTCAACACCAATTCAATTAGGTATGATAAGGTGTCGATTCCGGGATTAGAAGATATTGAAGCGTATTCTATTGATGCATTACCGGCAATGACTGTGCTGGCAGGATTTTTGGGGTTTTTGGAGTTTTTGCCCGACATAGTGATTTCGGGCATCAATAACGGTTTAAATGTTGGTCGCTCATCACTTCATTCTGGCACGGTAGGTGCAGCCCTCACAAGTCAGCACTTTTGTGTACCGTCTATAGCGGTATCAACTGAGTGGGACGAACGGCCTATCTTTGAATCTGCTGCTACCATAACTTGCGAGTTAATAAGAGCAATCAATGCCGGAACATTTAATCTCGCACAAAAGAAGATAACCCTTAACCTTAATGTACCTTCAAAACCGCTTGACGCAATAAAGGGAGTGAAGATTACAAAACTATCAAACTACGGCCTAATAAAGGCCGTAAACAGAAATTCGGACACTAATACGCTAAATTTGGACTTGACGCCTCACGATTTTGATCATAATGACGAGACCGATATTGCCGCCCTGAGGTCGGGATACGCTTCGGTAACGCCCATAGAAACCGTAAAACATTCGAACCACGAAGGTTTAATAACCAACATTAATAATATAATTCAGCCGGTTTGGGACCGGTCAATAATGAAATAATTGTCTAAACTTGCATGATTAAACTTACGTATGCTAAAATATACATGGGAGAAATTAGCGTGATCAATGCGAATAGTTTTTATCACTAAATCCGATTTGTAACCAAATAGGATTTAGTGATAAAGCTAGATTGCTTTGGTCGTGCCACTACTTACAAGGAGATAAGCCTTAATACATAAAGCTCTGGGATTTTAGTCCGCACCTCGTCATGACTTGATGCAAGTTTGGATATTTGTTTTTCCTTCATGAAAAAATATCGCGAGATGAATGCTAAGTAGACCGAAACCCGCATTTTTCAGCCACACCTGAAAGCCCTACGGTTTTCCGAGACTTACAAGGAGGCACAAAGATGCGAAAGCAACGCTTTGTGACGTTCATAGCCTTTGCAGTTTTTGCATTAGGCGCAATTTTGTTAAACAGTTGGGCTGGTCAATCCCACTCAAAACTGACCACATCAAAAAAAATAGACAATATCGGCGTTAAGCATGTTAAACCGGCAAACAATCTACAAGTTTCGAATTTGACCAGTGCAATATCGTTAACTGCTGATGTTACGCCTACTACAACGCAACCACCTGCCCCAATAAGGCCGGTTGTAACTACTCCAGTTTTGCGACCTGTAACCTATAGTGCGCCTAGTGCGCCTGCTACAGTTGCATATGCTCCTGCAAGCGGTGTCTGGGCTGAACTCAGGTACTGCGAGTCAAGGGACAACTACGCCGACGACACGGGCAATGGATACTACGGTGCATACCAATTTTCTTTGGCCACCTGGGAGTCTCTCGGATATTCGGGACTACCCTCAGATGCCGCACCAGCTGTACAAGATCAGGCTGCACAAAGACTTGCTCAACGCAGCGGTTGGCATCAATGGCCAGTCTGTTCGGTTCGCCTAGGGCTCTAACCGTTGTAATATTGCCTATATGAATAACAGTATAGATAACGACGATATAAAATTTCAATTAATCGAGAAGGTCGGTCACATTACAATGGACCGACCTCCTCATAATTATACGGATTTAAAGCTCCTAAAGAGCTTGGCCGACCAATTTGAGTCATGTCAAAGTTCAAATGTAAGAGCAATACTTTTGTCTTCGACGGGAAAAAATTTCTGTGCTGGAGCCGATTTTAGCAAAGGCGGCGTCGGATCTGACGATCCCCAGGACATTGGAGACTCCGATATTGAGCCAGTAAAAAAGTTCGAACGGGACACAAATGCATTTTACTATCAGGCGCTGAGAATTATAAATTGTAATTTGCCAATAGTTTGCCTTATCCAAGGAGCGGCGGTGGGAGCCGGACTTGGATTGGCATTGGCCGCCGACTACAGAATTGGAACCGAAAACGCCAAATTCT